>CAZOTR010000004.1:0-66244 GCA_964582755.1 uncultured Methylococcaceae bacterium
GCCGGCGCGCCGATCATCGGCACCTCGCCGGATTCCATCGACCTCGCCGAAGACCGCGAGCGTTTCCAGAAGCTGGTGGACCGTTTAGGGCTAAAGCAACCGCCCAACCGCACGGCCCGCTCCTTGGAGGAGGCTTTGCAAGGTGCGAAGGAGATTGGCTACCCGCTGGTGGTGCGGCCTTCCTACGTCCTGGGCGGGCGGGCCATGGAGATTGTGTTCAACGATGACGAACTGAAGCGCTATATGCGCGAGGCGGTCAGCGTCTCCAACGACTCGCCGGTGCTGTTGGACCGCTTCCTTGATGACGCCATCGAAATGGACGTGGACGCGGTGCGCGACGGCCAGCGGGTGCTGGTGGGCGGCTTGATGCAGCATATCGAGCAGGCCGGGGTGCATTCCGGCGACTCGGCCTGCTCGATCCCGCCTTACGAACTGAGCCAGGACATCCAGACGCGCATCCGCGAACAAGTGACGCTGCTGGCCGAGGCTTTGGGTGTGCTGGGCTTGATGAACATCCAATTCGCCATCCAAAGCGACGACATCTACATCCTGGAAGTGAACCCCCGCGCCTCGCGCACCGCGCCCTTCGTCTCGAAGGCCACCGGCTATCCGCTGGCCAAGATCGGCGCACGCTGCATGGTAGGCAAGAGCTTGGACGAACAGAGGGTGTTTGAGGAACGCATCCCGGCGTATTATTCGGTGAAAGAAGCTGTGTTCCCCTTCATCAAATTCCCCGGCGTCGATCCGGTGCTGGGGCCGGAAATGAAATCCACCGGCGAGGTGATGGGCGTGGGTGCGAGCTTCGGCGAAGCCTACGCCAAGGCCCAACGCGCCGCCAGCGTCAAACTGCCCACGGGCGGGGTGGCGTTCATCAGCATCCGCGACGCCGACAAGCCGAAAATCGGCCCGATTGCCCGCAAGCTTGCCGAGCAGGGCTTCCAATTGGTGGCGACCGGCGGCACCGCGCAAGTCATCAACGCGGCGGGCGTGGAGTGCAAGCGGGTGTTCAAAGTCAGCGAAGGCCGGCCGCATGTCGTGGACATGATTAAGAACGGCGAAGTGCAGTTCATCGTCAACACCACCGAAGGCAAGAAGGCCATCGCCGACTCCTTCACGATCCGCCGCCAAGCCTTGCAGCAGCAAGTGACCTACACCACCACGCTGGCCGGCGCCTGGGCCACTTGCTTGGCGCTAGACGAATTGCGTTCCGGCGGCGTCAACCGGCTGCAAGATTTGCACAAAAATTGGTAGGAGCTTATAAGGGGCAACATCGCTGCAAGCGATGTTGTCCCCAAACCCAGCCGTCTTTTCAGCAGTCCCCTTGAGAGGGGAAGTTTCAACCCCGTTAGGATAAACGAATGAACAAAGTGCCGATTACCGTCAAAGGAGCCGAGAAACTCCGCGAGGAACTGACCCACCTGAAAACCGTGGTGCGCCCGCGCATCACCGCCGCCATCGCCGAGGCCCGCGCCCATGGCGATTTAAAGGAAAACGCCGAATACCATGCCGCCCGCGAGCAGCAGAGTTTCGCCGAAGGCCGGATCAAGGAAATCGAAGGGAAACTCTCCAATTGCCAAATCATCGACGTGACCAAGGTCAACGCCGACGGCAAGGTAGTGTTTGGCGCGACGGTGGAATTGGTGGATGTGGACACGGAACAGACCGTGACCTATCAAATCGTCGGCGAAGACGAGGCGGACATCAAAGCAGGCCGCATCAACATCACCTCGCCGATTGCGCGGGCCTTGATCGGCAAGCGCGAGGAGGACGCCGTGGTGGTGAAGGCCCCGGGCGGGGACAGGGAGTATGAGATTGTTTCGGTGAAGTATATTTGAAGACGTGGCCCGTATGGAGCGCGAAGCGGAATGCGGGGCTTTTTAGTTCTGATTACTCCGTGCTTCGTCCTGCTGCATCCGGGCTACGCTTGCTAAAAGCTTTGGGGCTGCTTGCTACGAAATTATGACAATTCGAAAAGCCGAGTAGGGTGGGCAAACGGCTTTATCGTTTGCCCACGCGGAATTTGGGCAGATGGCGGGCAAGAAAAAAGACGCTTGCCCACCCTACAATACTGCGTTCGCTACAATCGGGCGCCGCAGAAGGCACTCCCACGCGGAGCGTGGGAACGAAAATATGCCGGGGAATCCCCCGGCAATTTGTTTATTTACCAGGATTTTTCCGATACAAAGTAATAATATGCCCAATGGATTGGATCAATTCCGCCCCGGTTTCCTCACAGATTTGCCCGCCCATTTCCTTGCGCTGTTCGCGGTCTTCCGCATTGACGCGCACTTTGATTAGCTCATGGTGGTCCAAGGCTAGGTTGATTTCGTTCAATACCGCCTCGCTAATGCCGGCCTGGCCGGTGATGACGACGGGTTTCAGCGCGTGGGCTTTGGCGCGGAGTTGTTTTTTAAATTCAGATTTCAAACGGTTTTCCTGTTTAACACTATAAGGGTTGTAAAAGTCGATGGCACGTAGCGGCAGCAGCCAAAGATGGTTGACCGAGCATTTTTCCGACGAGTACGTCAAACTGGCGCAGGCGAGGGGCTACCGCTCGCGGGCGGTGTTTAAGCTGGAGGAAATCCAAGCCAAAGACCACTTGCTTCGGCCCGGCCTGTCCGTGGTGGATCTGGGCGCGGCGCCCGGTGGCTGGTCGCAGTTCGTGGCGGAGAAAATCGGCAAAAGCGGCAGGATTATAGCCTTGGACATCCTGCCGGTGGAAGCGATTCCCGGCGTCCACATCATCGAGGGCGACTTCCAGGAGGAGGCGGTGTTGCAGCAATTGCTGGCGGCGCTGGACGGGCGGCCGGTCGATCTGGTGCTGTCTGACATGGCCCCGAACATGAGCGGAACCCGCATCGTGGACCAGCCTAGGGCGATGTATCTGGCCGAACTGGCCTTGGACATGGCGCGGCAGGTGTTGCGGCCGGGCGGGGCTTTCGTGGTCAAGCTGTTTATGGGGGCCGGTTTTGACGAGTACCAGAAAGAAGCCCGCAAGTCTTTCGCCGGCCTCGCCAACCGCAAGCCGAAAGCCTCCCGCGACCGCAGCCGCGAGGTGTATCTCGTCGGCAAGGGCTTCAAGGGGCGTTGATGGCAGACACCCCGGAACCATGCCCGCCGCGTTGGGGTCTACCGCAAAGGGCAGGCGAAACCGGCCCATCGCCTCGCGGTTTGGCATTATGAGGAAAACCATGTCCGCAGGAATTCATCCTGATACGATTACAATATTGATTCGGGCAATCATCCGAAAAGGGAGTGTGTAGTGAACGAAATGCTAAAAAACATCATCTTATGGGTGGTCATCGCCATCGTGCTGATGTCTGTGTTCAATAACCTTGGCTCCCGCAAATCTGTCGATGTTTCCAATCGGTCTTATTCCCAGTTCCTCGCCGAGGTGAACGACGGCCAAATCAAGGAGGTCACTATCGAGGACCAGGTTGTCCGCGGCACGACGACCACAGGCGACAAATTTTCCACCTATGCCCCGGAAGACCCGAAGATGGTGGAGGATCTGCTGAAAAACCATGTGGAAATCAAGGTGCAGCCCCCCGAGCAGCAGTCGTTGTGGATGCAGATTTTGATTTCCTGGTTCCCCATGCTGCTGTTCATCGGCGTGTGGGTGTTTTTCATCCGGCAGATGCAGGGTGGCGGCGGCGGCGGACGCGGGGCGATGTCTTTCGGCAAGAGCAAGGCCCGGCTGCTGGAAGAGGACCAAGTCAAGGTCACTTTCGCCGACGTGGCGGGTTGCGACGAGGCCAAGGAAGACGTGTCGGAGATGGTCGATTTCCTGAAAGATCCGAGCAAGTTCCAAAAGCTGGGCGGCAAGATTCCGCGTGGCGCGTTGATGGTCGGCCCGCCGGGGACGGGCAAGACGTTGCTGGCCCGCGCCGTCGCCGGCGAGGCGAAAGTGCCGTTCTTTACAATTTCCGGCTCGGATTTCGTGGAAATGTTCGTCGGCGTCGGCGCTTCGCGGGTCCGCGACATGTTCGAGCAGGCGAAGAAACACGCGCCTTGCATCATTTTCATCGACGAGATCGACGCGGTGGGCCGGCATCGCGGCGCGGGCCTGGGCGGCGGGCATGACGAGCGCGAGCAGACCCTGAACCAGTTGCTGGTGGAGATGGACGGCTTCGAGGGCAGCGAGGGCGTCATCGTCGTCGCCGCCACCAACCGGCCCGACGTGCTGGATCCTGCTTTGCTGCGTCCTGGCCGTTTCGACCGGCAGATCGTGGTGGGCCTGCCCGATGTGCGCGGGCGCGAGCAGATCCTCAAGGTCCACATCAAGAGGGTGCCTTGCGCCGAGAATGTGGAAGTTAAGTATCTGGCGCGGGGGACGCCGGGTTTTTCCGGCGCGGATTTGGCCAACCTCATCAACGAGGCGGCGCTGTTCGCGGCGCGCAAGAACAAGCGCGAGGTGCAGATGGATGACTTTGAGAAGGCCAAGGACAAGATTTTAATGGGCGCGGAGCGCACGTCCATGGTGATGAGCGACGACGAGAAGAGGCTCACCGCCTACCACGAGGCCGGCCATGCCATCATTGGCCGGCTGGTGCCTGAGCATGACCCGGTGTACAAGGTCAGCATCATGCCGCGCGGGCGGGCTTTGGGCATCACCATGTTCTTGCCGGAGCGCGACAGCTACAGCGCCAGCAAGCAAAAACTGGAAAGCATGATTTCCAGCCTGTTCGGCGGGCGGCTTGCCGAGGAGATTATTTTTGGCAGGGAGAAAGTGACCACTGGCGCCTCCAACGACATCGAACGTGCCACGGAGTTGGCGCGGAACATGGTGACCCGCTGGGGCTTGTCCGAGCGCCTGGGGCCGCTGGCCTACAGCGAGGAGGAGGGTGAGGTGTTTTTAGGGCGGTCGGTGACCCGGCACAAGTCGGTGTCCGAGGAGACTTCCCATGTGATCGACGAGGAGATCCGCTCGGTGATCGACCGCAATTACGAACGCGCCGAGCGGCTGCTGCGCGAGAATATGGAGAAAATGCACATCATGGCCGACGCCCTGATGAAATACGAAACCATCGACCGCCTGCAAATCGACGACATCATGGAAGGCAAGGTTCCCCGGCCGCCGGAGAATTGGGAGGACAGCCCGCCGGGTGGCGGCAGGAGCGCGCGGGAAGATGCGCCGGACGAATCCTCGGATCTGGGCGACCCGGCCGAATCGCATTGATTGAGGGATAACCTCCCTGCCGGAGGTTTTCAAGCATAGGCAATCATGAAAAAACTGCTTCTTTCGGTCCTGGCCGTTTTCCTGCTGGTGGAGGAATGGCTTTGGGATCTGCTGACGGCCATCGGCGACCGGCTGTTTGTCTGGTTGCATCTGGCCGGTTTTGAGCGATGGTTGGCAAAGGCCAGCCCGAGGGTGGCCATGGCGGCGTTCATCCTGCCTGCGGCGCTGGTGTTGCCTGTCAAGCTTGCCGCCGTGTTGTTGTTTGCCCATGGCCAGATTGTCCAGGGCATCAGCCTGCTCATCGCCGCCAAGCTGTTCGCCACCTTGCTGATTTCGCGGATGTTTGCCGTCACGCGGACACAGCTTTTGACTTTCCATTGGTTTGCGAAGTTGTACGCCACCATCACTCGTTGGCTGGGCTGGGCGCATGAACGCATCCGCGCCACCGCCGTTTACCGGCAGGCGGTGAGGCTCAAGCAAGCCGTTCGGGCCAAACTAGCGGAGTGGTTGGCAAGCGGGGGGTGAGGTTTTTTCGGCCTGCCAGGCTTTGCCCGTGGCCTGTCAGCGGCGCATGGATAACACAAGGGCGGGCAAACGTCTGTTTGCCCGCCCTTGCAGGCGGTGCCTTGGCTCTTTGTCTAACCGAAGTTTCCGGTATCGATCCAAGACTGCTTGAGGAGCGCCCACCAGTCGGTGGCCAAGCCTTTCAGCACGTATTCATAGGGAAGCCAGCCGTAGCCGGCCGCGCCCCATGTCGTGCCCCAGGAGTTCCTGATTAGCAGCGCGCCCGTGGTTTCGGTGGCGCCTGTGGCCGTATTCTTGATCTTCATGGCGTCGTCGTAGCCGACGGCAACGATGGCATGTCCGCCGACGACTTTCTCGCCGGCGACCGGGTAGGGGATCTTGCCGGTGGTGTCCGCCTGGGTATACGAGTTGAACACCGTGAATCCGAACATCGCGGGCAGTCCCGCCGCCAGGTTGCCCTTGATCTGTTTGAGCAGCGCGGCGGCCGTGGTTCCCGGGGGATCGAGCCGGTAGTAATTGAGCGCCTGGTAATCTTGCGCGAAGGCATAGCAAAAAGCGCCGGGTTCCTTGTCGAAATCGGCCAAGACATATTTCCAATAAGCTTCTGGAGGAACGCCGAACAAGGCCATTGCTTCCATGGTGGTGCGGAGGAAAGCGCCGGTGTCCCCCCGTCCAGCCCAGCAGGTTTCGCGTCACCTTGTACAAGAACAGCCGGGATGCGTCGATGTGTTTGCCGAACGCCCTGCGCTCGTAGTACTCAACCAGCCCCACGCCGGCATGGGCCGTGCATGAACCCAGGCTTGACTGGTTTTCGATGGGCGAACACCAGGCGCGCAAATCCACCGTGGCGGCCAAACTGGGCGGCGGCGACGCCACGCCCACTTTGGCCAGCATCGCCTTCACCGACTGTTTTTGCCCCAGAGCCTTGAGCTTGGGGGACACTTCGTTGTGGCTGACCGTATAGTCGCGGAAACTAGGGTAATCCGGTAGCCATCCCATGCCTAAAGTTTGAATTGTATCGGACATAATCGTATCTCCTGCAAGATGCCACGGACGGGCTGTCCTTTCGGGGGATCCCTCTCTGCGGCGTGATAGGCGGAGATGGCCGCGGCCTCGTACCGGCTCTCTTTCGCCAAGGCCTTGCCTGTCCCGCCCGTTAAAACCCCTCGCCGCCTTATATACAGACTTCTTTTCCCCCTTGCACTGACAATTGTCAGCCAAGCAAAAAATGCCAGTGTGCCGCCATTCGCAGGTTTGCGGCGGATCGCTTGCAGGGCGTGGCATCGTCGGCTTTCATCCACAGAAAGCGTGGACAAAGCTGTGGATAAGTTTGTGGACGGGTGTCTTTGTGGCCCACGGGACGGGGGTCTGCGTTGCGCTGTCCAGTTCTTGGACAACGGAGGGAGGAAGGGAGGCAGATCCTAAATTATTGACATAGAACAATTATGTCAGTATGAAGTCACGCAAGTAATTGAATTGTGGTGGTTTGGCGGCCTCTCTGCGCCGTCGCAGGGCGACGGTGGATAACTAGGCGGGAGCAATCCCTGTTCGCCGCTTGCCGCAAGGGTTTGCCCTTGGCCCAAGCAAGCCTTTCACGCGATGAAAATGCCTTCCGGTTTGGGTCTGGCCGGTTTTTTCCGGGGCTTCGCCTGGTCGTCGGCATAGGCGAGACATACGAACACGCTAAACACGCCCAACAGCAGCCAGCATTTGATTGCGAACAGGAACCGCATGTCATCCAGCAGGCGGGGGTGCTGCGACAGCAACAAGTTGAGGGAATCCAGTAAATTTTCAATCATGGCCCAAGTCTCCCGGCGGCGGATGGGGCATAAACGATGCCATATCCTTATACGCTTGGAGGAAAAATCGGTCAACGGCATAAATCCAATGGTTTTGCCCGCGTCCCGCCGATTCCGCTCCACAGTGTGGAACCGCAAAAAAAAAGCGGGTTGCTTATGAGGCAACCCGCAGACACCATCCCAGAGGATAAATCATGAAAGGCATTGTCACGCTCTGCGTCCGGCGCAGCGCTTAACAATATTGAGTGGATGTTATGATAGAGGATAATCCTTGCCGGTCTTTTGACCTGGATCAAGTTTGCCGCTGTTGTCCGGTGTTTTAAACGATGAAATTTTGCGTGTGCCTCATTTTGGCGGTTTTGCTGGCCGGTTGCGCCCCTCCCCGCGACACCGCCAATATTTGCTCGATTTTCCTGGAAAAAGACGGCTGGTACGCCAGCGCCAAAGCGGTAGCCCGGCGTTGGGCCGTGGCCATTCCCGTGCAATTGGCGATCATCAACCAAGAATCTTCCTTTGTGGAGGACGCCCGCCCGCCTAGGCTGCGCTTCCACGGCATTCCCTTGTGGCGGCCCACTTCGGCTTATGGGTTTGGTCAGGCCATCGACCAGACCTGGGACTCGTATGTGAAGAAAGTCGGCAATTCTGGCGCGGACCGCGACGACTTTGCCGATGCGGTGGATTTTGTTGGCTGGTATATGCATGAAAGCGCGGTCAAGCTGGGACTCGGCAAGCACGACGGCTATAATCATTACTTGGCTTACCATGAAGGACACGCCGGGTTTCAACGGGAAACTTGGCGGGGCAAGCCTGGGTTGCAGAGCGCCGCCCGCAAAGTCGCTGCCATGGCAGCGCGTTACCAGCGGCAGTTGGGTGCCTGTCAGAGGGAGTTGGGGCGTTCCGATTCCTGACGGCCCGTTGCCCTGTCCGCGCAGACTTACGCTTTTAAAGCACGAAAAGCATGAACCACGAAAAACCCGAAAGGCACGAAAAACCCTGGATTTCCTTTCGTGTGTCGCGTGGTTTGAATTTCCAAGCACTGACGGCATTTCTTGAACCCGCGCTCTCCGCAGTCCGGGACGGGTCGGCGCTGCGCGCCGGCTACGCGGTGTTCCGCCAGACCAAGGAGGCCGAGTTGGATTACCGCGCCATGAGTTTGGTCTACACCAGCTTGTTGGCGCTGATTCCGCTGCTGGCGGTGAGCTTCTCAATGCTCAAGGCGTTCGGGGCCGACGCCTATCTGGAGCCTTTTCTCTTGGAACTACTCAAACCCTTGCGCGGCAATACGGAGTCGGTCGCCCAGTCCCTGTTTGATTCGGTGAAGAAGCTGGATGTGGGGGTGTTGGGTTCGGTCGGCTTGCTGTCGCTGTTGTACACCAGCGTTTCGCTGCTGGACAAGATCGAGGAGTCTTTCAACCACATTTGGCGGCGGAAGGCGAGGGTTTCCCGCAGCCTGTTGCGGCGCTTCAGCGACTATCTGAGCTTCATCTTGGTCGGCCCTTTGTTGGTGTTTTCGGCTTTTGGCGGCATGAACGAGATTTTCCGGCGGGTCAACGATTTCCAATTGCTGGAAGGCCGGATCAACCCGTTATTGCTGGCCTTGCAGGCGGTTTTGCCTTATCTGTTCACCATCGCCGCCTTCGCCTTCCTCTACCAGATCATCCCCGACGCGCCGGTGAAAGCCCGCTCGGCTTTGTTCGGCGGTTTGGTCGCCGGCTTGTCATGGAAATTGGTGGGCTGGGTGTTCGGCGTGTTCATGGCCGGTTCCGCCCAGTACCATGCGGTGTATTCCACGTTCGCCATCCTGATCCTGTTCATGCTCTGGCTGTATCTGAGTTGGCTGATCGTCTTGCTGGGGGTGCAGGTGACGTTTTTCCACCAGTATCCGCGCTATCTCACTCTGCGCGACGGCAAGGCGCGGATCAGTGCCAGGTTGTCCGAGCGCCTGGGGCTGTTGGCCATGGTGCTGGTCGGGCGGCGGTTTTTCCGGGGGGAGCCGCCGTGGAGCGCGGCGGAACTCTCGGTGCGGCTGGACGTGCTGGACGAGTGCGTGGACGAATTGTTGTCGGCATTGGCCGCGAAGGGCTTTATCATGGGGCTGGGCGGCGAGGCCGGCGCCTGGATTCCCGCCCGCGACCTGTCCACCATCAAAGTGGCGGATGTGTGGGATGCCTTGCGCTGCGCCCATGAAGGCGATTTCCCGGTCAACCAGAAAGCCTTGGCCGAGCCTGTGGTGGACGGCCTGTTGGGCCGCTTCGACGGAGCCTTGCGGGAAATCGCCGGGGACACGACAATCCGCGATCTGGTCGAGGGGGATGACGCATGAACCGGACAGTTTACGCACTGCTGCTGATGGGGCTGGCTTCTGGCCCTGCCATGGCGGCGACGGTGTATGAATGGGTCGATCCTTCCGGTGAAACCCGCTACGGCTACCGGCCTCCGCCGGGCGTAGTCGGAACCGTGGTGGGGGATAAACTCCGCCAAGCCGGCGAGCCCACCCGGCCTGTCGATTGCCGGGAGTTGCGGGAAGAGCATCTGCGCCTGATCGACAAGGAAATTGCCCGCTTGAGAAGCCTGCCCGTGGGGCTGGGCGCGGAGTTTGAGTTCACGGCGGAAGCCCGGCAGCGCTTCATCAACGACCTGCTGGCGCATCGGGCGGCTTTGCTGACTGGCCGCGCGCCGGAGGCGTTCGCCCCGCCCGACAACAAACGCCAAATGAACGACCTCAAGGAAACTTATAAAAAGGACAAGGCGCAGCTCATCGAGGACTTGGAGGAGCAGGCGCGGCAACTCCAGCGGGAACGCCGTGAACTCGACCGGCAGCGCCGCGAAAACGAATTCATCATCCAACGCTCCCGCGCCCTGTATCCGGGGCTGCTTTACTGATTTCAGACAACCTCGTTTGTAGGGTGGCCTTCAGGCCGCTCTTGGCGGGTTGAAGCCCGCCCTACAAAACTTCCGAACCTACGGTGTAATTTGGACAAATACGATTTTTTTGCCACCGCCCCTTTGGGGATGGAACTTTTGCTGGCCGACGAACTGCGCGGCTTGAATCTGGAAGGAGTCAAGGACGGGCGGGCGGGGGCTTCCTTCGTCGGCACCTTGGAAGACGCCTACCGCGCCTGCCTGTGGTCGCGGCTGGCCAACCGCGTCCTGCTGAAATTGGCGAACTTCCCCGCCGCCACGCCGGCTGCGCTGTACGAGGGCGTCGCCGCCATCGACTGGGCCGAACACATGTCGCCGGAGGCCTCGCTGGCGGTGGACTTTGCCGCCTCCCGCTCGCAGATCACCCACACCCAATACGGGGCGCAAAAGGCCAAGGATGCCATCGTCGATCAGTTCCGCGAACTGTGCGGCGTCCGCCCCTCGGTGCGGCTGGACCGGCCCGATATCCGGGTGAATGTGTATCTGGACAAGGATGTTGCCAGCGTCGGCCTGGATCTGTCCGGCGAGAGCCTGCACAAACGCGGCTACCGGCTGGAAGGCGGGGCCGCGCCGTTGAAGGAAAACCTCGCCGCCGCCATCCTGCTGCGGGCCGGCTGGCCGCAGGTGGCGCAGGCGGGCGGTGAATTGGTCGATCCGATGTGCGGCTCGGGAACCTTGCTGATCGAAGCCGCCTGGATCGCCGCCGACATCGCGCCCGGCCTGATGCGGGATTTCTTCGGCTTCCAGGGCTGGAAAAACCACCGGGCGGATATTTGGGCGGATCTAGTCGAAGAAGCCAAGGTCCGCCGCAAGGCCGGTTTGCAACACCTGCCTACGATCACCGGCTATGACCTCGACCCCCACGCGGTCCACGCCGCCTTGGACAATGTCGAACGCGCCGGGCTGCATGGCCTCATCCATGTCGAAAAGCGCACGGCGGCGGAAGCCCGTCCGCGCCGCGAAGTGCCGGGCTTGCTGGTGGTCAACCCGCCTTATGGCGAGCGCCTGGGCGAGGCGTCCGAATTGGTCGGGCTGTACACCGAACTGGGCGGATTGCTGCGCGAACATTTCCAGGGTTGGAAAGCCAGTGTGTTCACCGGCAACCCGGATCTGGCTTTCAAACTCGGCATCCGCGCCCGCAAGTTCTACAAACTGTACAACGGCGCGTTGGAATGCAAGCTGTTCAATTTCGAGGTCGAGCCGGGGCGCTTTTTCATCCCGCACGAGGACGAGAGCGGCCTGTCCGAGGAAGCCCGCAAAGTCCGCCACTTGATGCGCCGCGCCCTAGGCTTGGCGAAAAAAGCGGAAACCGGGGCGGGCGCGGAGATGTTCGCCAACCGTTTGCGCAAGAACCTGAGAAACCTGGGGCGCTGGGCCAAGCAAAACAACGTGTCCTGCTACCGGCTGTACGACGCCGACCTGCCCGAGTACGCCGTGGCGGTGGACCTCTACCAAGGCGAACAGACTTGGCTGCATGTGCAGGAATACGAAGCCCCCGCCAGCATAGACCCGGAAAAAGCCGAGGCCCGGCTGGTGGAAGCCCTGTCGGTGATGCCGCAGGTGCTGGGCATTCCGGCGGAGCAAGTGTTCCTGAAAATCCGCCGCAAGCAGAAAGGCAGCGCCCAATACGAGAAACAGGCGGAGGCGGGGCGGTTCCATGAAGTGGAGGAGGGCGGTTGCCGCTTTTGGGTGAATTTCGAGGATTACCTGGACACCGGGCTGTTCCTGGACCACCGCCCGACGCGCCTGATGATCCAGCGGCTGGCCAAGGGCAAGCATTTCCTCAACTTGTTCGCCTACACCGGCACCGCCACCGTCCACGCGGCGGTGGGCGGGGCCAGTTCGACGACCACGGTGGACATGTCCCGGACTTACCTGGACTGGGCGCGGCGCAACCTGGAACTGAACGGCATCAAAGGCTACCGCCATGAACTCATCCAGGCCGACTGTCTGGCTTGGCTGGACGAAGAGGCTGGGCGGGGGCGCAGCCAGTTCGACCTGATTTTCCTGGACCCGCCGACCTTCTCCAACTCCAAGCGCATGGGCGATGTCTTTGACATGCAGCAGGACCATGCCGACTTGCTGCGCAAGACCGCCAGCCTGCTCAATCCCGACGGTCTGTTGATCTTCTCGACCAATTTCCGCAGATTCAAACTGGACGCTGGGATATTGCAGGATTTTGCTGTGGAGGATGTCAGTGCGAAGACCATCCCCAACGACTTTGAGCGCAACCCCAGAATCCATTATTGCTGGACCATCAAGCGGCGCTCCCAGTGAGGGATGACATCGCTTCCAGCGATGCCACCCATTTTTATAGTCAAGATGAACGATGCAAAAACGAGTCTACATTAGGGTTTCCGGCAGGGTGCAAGGGGTTTTTTACCGCGCTTCGGCCCGCGACCAAGCGGTGTCGCTGGGCCTTACCGGCTGGGCGCGCAACTTGGCCGATGGCAGGGTTGAAATCCTCGCCGAAGGCAACACGGCCAGCGTTGCCGCCTTGGTCGAATGGTGCCGACGCGGCCCGCGCTGGTCCAGGGTGGACAGTTTGGACATTATCGACGAAACGCACATCGGGGAATTCAACGACTTCACTGTGCGGCGGGATGGCTAGGCATTTCCATTCCGGCGGCGCTGACACGCATTATCCGCAAGACCAAGGCGGGGCCGGCCCGGTTTTAAAACCGGGGGCCGGCCTTTCGCCCCTCTGGCTTAATGGCGACGGGGGAATGACGAAATCAACACAGCGCCCGCAGCCCCGCCACCAGCCTTCCCACCCCCTCGGCGGCGGTGGCCTCGTCCAAAGCCCCGTAGGCGACGCGCAGATAACAGCCCTCTTCCAGCCCAAAAGCCACGCCGGGAATCACCGCGACGCCGTGTTGGCGGATTAGGCGTTCGGCCAGCGCCAAAGAATCCAGCGCGGTTTCCACTTTTAATAGGCTATAAAAAGCCCCGTCGGCAGGTGGTATGTGGCAGAAACTCCGCACCGCGTCCAATTCGTCCAGCACAATCCCGCGCACTTTCGCCGTGGTTTTCAATTTTTCCAGGGCATAGCCCGAACCTGTCTCCAACGCCCCTGCCGCTGCGTGTTGCGAAATCAGCGGGGCGCAGATCAGATTGGTGTCTTGCGCTTTCAACACCGCCGGGTACAAGGCTTCGGGCATCACCATGTAGCCAATGCGCCAACTGGCGAAGCCATAGGCTTTGGATAAGGAATACAGGGAGATCGTGTGGCCTTCGGCGCCTGGGATTGAGCCGGGCGAGAAATGCCGCGCCGAGCCGTAAAGAAAATTCTCGTAAGCCTCGTCGCAGATATGGTAGACGCCCGCTTGTTTGCACAGCGCGTTTACTTCGCGCAAATCGGTTTCTGAATAGACCGCTCCGCTGGGATTGTTCGGGGAAATGGTCACGACGGCGCGGGTGCGGGGAGTCATTGCGGCGCGGATGGCTTGCGGTTGAATTTTAAAATTGGCGTCGGTGGGCACCAACACCGGCAGGCAGTTCAACATGCGGACGGCCATTTCCTGGTTGAAATAATAGGGCAGGGGCAGGATTATCTCGTCGCCGGGGTCGGCGATGGCGAACAAGGCGTTGAGGAAACCCATGTTCGCCCCCGCCGTCACCACGACTTTCCGCCCGGCTAGGTGGATGCCGTTCTCCGCCGCCAGTTTGCACTCGATCAAATCCAGCAAGGGCGGGATGCCTTGCGCCGGGCCGTATTTGTGGTGGGCGGGATTATCGAAGAAATCCATAACCCGCGCCCGCGCCGACTCCGGCGGGCCGTACCAAGCCACGCCCTGGCCCAGCGAGACGGTTCCCGGATGGGAGCGGGTCCATTCGGCGACGACGGGGATGATGGGGGATTGCACCGCGCCCATGCGCAGGCTGAGGGGGAAGGTGTCCATGGGCCGGCTTTTATGCTGTCGATTCTACAGGCTGGCTGTCGCCCACCGCGACCAGGGCAATGCCGCAATCCTCGGCGAGGGCCAGGGTTTGCGGCAAGTCCACGATGACAGTCTTGCCGGCTTCTATCGCCAAGGCGCTGGCGCCGTGCCGGTGCAAGTTCTCGATGGTTTGCGGGCCTACGGTGGGCACGTCGAAGCGCATGTCTTGGCCGGGCTTGGCGACTTTTATCATCATCCAGCCGCCGCTCTTGCACAGTCCGCCGGCCCGTTCGATCATCCGGTCGGTGCCTTCGATGGCCTCGACGGCGATGATTTCGGTGTTTTTCACCGCGATGGACTGGCCGATGTCCAGCCGCCCCATTTCTTTGGCGATGGCCCAGCCGAATTCCAGGTCGCGGCGCTGGCTCTGGCTGAGTGTGCGGGAACCCAGGGTTCCTTCCGGGGCGACGGCCTCCGGGCAATAGGCGGTCACGTCTTCGAGGACGATGCCGTGCCGGGCGAGCAGATCGGCCACGGCCTTCAGCACAGTGTCGTTGCGCTTGTCGGGGATGTCCAGGAACCAGAGCTTGATAAATAGCCAATCCGGCAGAAAACTCAAGATGCCGAAGCGGTGGTACATGTCGGGCTTGCGGACATAGCCGGCCATGACGGCGCGGCCCGCGCCGCAAAGGCGCAGCGTCTTGATCCATGCGCCCAGGCGCAGCGGGGCGACCCAGTGGAACTCGTCCGCCAGCTTGGCAATCTCAGGGTCGGCGATTTCCCGTAGCCCCAAGACCGCCACCCGCAGCCCGGCCCGCTTCGCGCCCTCGGCGACCATGAAGGGAAACCGGCCCGCGCCGGCGATCACGCCCAGGGTGTCTGGCTTACTCATCGGCGGTGGCTTTCTTGCGCAGGGCTTCCACTTCGGCCTCCAGGTGGCGCAGTTTTTTCAGCAGATTGGGCAATTCCTTGACCGCCGCGATTTGCCGCCAGAATTGCTTCCACGGGAAGGCGGGAACGCCGAAATAGCGCTCATTAGAGGGAATGTCGCTCCAGATCCCGCTTTTTGCGCCGATGGTGACATGGTCGCCGATGGACAGATGCCCAGCGACGCCCACTTGGCCACCCATGGTGACATGTTCGCCGACATGGACCGAGCCGGCCAGGCCGGTCTGGGCGACGAACATGGCGTGGGCGCCCACCTTGGTGCCATGGCCTATCACCACTCCGTCGCTGAATTTGCTGCCTTTGCCCACCCGCGTTTCGCCCAAAGTGGCGCGGTCGATGGCACAACAGGCGCCCATTTCCACATCGTCCTCGATGGTGGCCCATCCCGCTTGGGGGATTTTCAGCCAGCGGCCCTCGACCGAGGCATAGCCCAGCCCATCCTGGCCGACCACGGTGTTGGCATGGAGGCTCACCCGGCTGCCGATGCGGCTGCCGTCGTAGATCACCACATTGGGATAAAGCGTCACCTCGTCGCCCAAGCTTGCGCCCTTGCCGATATAACAGCCGGGGTACACGATGGCGTTGTCGCCGATGGACACGCCCTCGTCGATGGTCACGAAAGGCCCGATGTTGGCGTTTTCGCCAATGCGTGCGGAGGCGGCGATTTGCGCGCGCGGGTCGCGGCCCCATTGGGGGTGCTGGCGCACACCGTGGATGAATTTGATCGCCATGGCCACGGCGCCGTAGGGATCTTTGCAGCGGATGACGGCGAGTGGTTCCGGGGCGGGATCGTCCAGCCCGATGATCGCCGCCGTTGCCTGGGTTGCAAACAATTGGGCGCGGTATTTGGGGTTTGCCAGGAAGCTGATTTCGCCTTCCCCAGCTTCTTCCAGGGTCGTCACTCCGTGGATGGGCGGATCGCCCGGACCTTCGAGTTGGTTGGGAAGCCCCTGTTCGGCGAGATGCCTGGACAATTCGGAAAGTTTTATGGTTTTCATGAGGGTTTCTGGGTGTTCTGCTGTCGGGTGCCGGGGCAGGCATGCGCTGGGATGCCCCCCAATCATGGCGAGTATAGCCGTTGTTTTTGGGGGGGCCAGCACTTCTGTCGGAGGTGGGTTCAATTGATTGAAATGTAGGAGCGGGCCATGCCCGCGATCTTGGGCCTCACCCATTGCCCGAAGCCTTTCGCGGCCATGGGCCGCTCCTACGGAAAATATCAATAAATCAATTAAATCCACATCTCTTATGTCGCTTCACTGCGCTAGGCCGCAAGGATTCCCCACTCGGCGGCGCTTACCGCTCCCCTTTCAGCTTCTCCAGCAAGGCCGTGACAAATTCGACTTTGCTTTCCGCGTCGGCGAAGGCTTGGACGAAGCGCAGCTTATCCGGGCCGTCCAGCTTGTAGGTTTTCGGCTGCTGCTGGATGAGCAGGAGGATTTGCACCGGGTCGATGTTGGGTTTGGGTTTGAACAAGATGCGCCCGCCGGCCGGCCCTGCCTCGATTTTGCGGATGCCGAGGGGTTCGGCGAGCAGCTTGAGCCGGGTGATGGCGAACAGGGTCTTGGTCGGCGGCGGCAGCAGGCCGAAGCGGTCGATCATCTCCACTTGCAGGGCGCGGATGGCCTCCTCGTCCTTGGCCCCGGCGATGCGCTTGTACAGCACCAGCCTTGCATGCACGTCGAACAGGTAGTCGTCGGGAATCAGCGCCGGGCTTTGCAGGTCGATCTCCGGCCCCATGTCCATAGGCGCGTCCAATTCGGGTTGCTTGCCGGATTTCAGCGCGTTGACCGCCCGCTCCAGCAGTTCCGAGTACAGGCTGAAGCCGATTTCATGAATCTCGCCGCTCTGCTCGTCGCCCAGCAATTCGCCCGCGCCGCGTATTTCCATGTCATGGGAGGAAATCAAGAAGCCCGCGCCCAGCTCGCCCGAGGCTTCGATGGCTTCCAAGCGCTTGATGGCGTCGCCGCTCATCAGCGTTTTAGGAGGCACTAATAAATAAGCATAAGCGCGGTGATGGGAACGCCCCACCCGTCCGCGCAACTGGTGCAACTGCGCCAGGCCGAGCTGGTCGGCGCGGTTGATGAGGATGGTGTTGGCGCTAGGCACGTCGATGCCGCTCTCGATGATCGTGGTGGCAAGCAGCACGTTGAAACGCTGGTGGTAGAAGTCTTGCATGATGCGTTCTAGCGCACTCTCCGGCATCTGGCCGTGGGCGTGTTGGATGCGGGCCTGGGGAACGAGGCGTTCCAGCTCGCGCTGGAGCTTCTCCATGGTTTCGATCTTGTTGTGCAGGAAATACACCTGTCCGCCGCGCTTGATCTCGCGCACGATGGCCTCCTGCACCAGCGCGTCGGACCATTCGCTGACGAAGGTCTGGATGGCGTGGCGGTTCGGCGGCGGGGTGGCGATGATGGAGATGTCGCGCAGCCCCCCCAAGGCCATGTTCAAGGTGCGAGGGATCGGCGTGGCGGTGAGGGTGAGGAAGTCCAACTCGCTGCGCAGTTTTTTGAAATGCTCCTTCTGGGCGACGCCGAAGCGGTGTTCCTCGTCGATGATGACCAGCCCCAGATTCTTGAAGCGGATGTCTTTTTGCAACAGCTTGTGGGTGCCGATGAGGATGTCGACCTTGCCTTCCTCCGCCGCTTGGGCGAACTGCTCCTGTTGTTTCTTGCCGACGAAGCGGGACATGACTTCGATGCGCACGGGCCAGTCGGCGAAGCGGTCGCGGAAGTTCTGGTAATGCTGTTGGGCGAGCAGGGTGGTGGGCACCAGCACCGCCGTCTGCCTGCCGTTGTGTGCGCTGATGAAGGCGGCGCGCATGGCGACCTCGGTCTTGCCGAAGCCGACGTCGCCGCAGACCACGCGGTCCATCGGGCGCTTGCCGGCCATGTCCTTCAGCACGTCGAGGATGGCGTTTTCCTGGTCCGGGGTCTCCTCGAACGGGAAGCCGGCGGCGAAGGCGGCGTAGTCTGCGGTCTGCGTGTCAAACGCATGGCCTTTTTTCGCCTCGCGCTTGGCGTAGATCTCCAGCAGTTCGGCGGCCACGTCGCGGGCGCGCTCCATGGCCTTGCGCTTGAGCTTGCCCCATTGCTCGCCGCCCAGCTTGTGCAGCGGCGCGCCGTCCTCGCCGGCCCCGCTGTAGCGGCTGACCAGGTGCAGCGAGGACACCGGCACATAGAGTTTGTCGCCGCCCGCGTATTCCAAGGTGAGGAATTCGGCGTCGATGCCGCCCACGGTCAGCCGTTGCAGCCCCAGGTAACGGCCCACGCCGTGTTCTTGGTGGACGACCGGCGAGCCGATCTCCAATTCCTCCAGGTTGCGCATCAACGCGCCCAGGTCGCGCTCGACGACTTTGCGGCGGCGACGCTGCTGCACCTTCTCGCCGGTCAACTGGGTTTCGGTGATGACGGCAAGGCTAGGCTCGGTCAGCCACAGGCCGTGGTCCAGCGGGGCCACCAGCAGGCACAGCTCATTTTCGGCGCTTAGAAAATCTTTCCAGGATTCGATGACCCGTGGACGGATGGCGTTTTTGCCCAGGGTTTCCAGCAAGGCTTCGCGGTGGCCGGCGGTTTCCGCCACAAACAAGCATTTGCCGGATAAGTCTCCCAGGAAATCCCGCAGTGCCTGGGCCGGCTGTTTCAACTTCGCGTCCAAGGCAAGATTGGGCAGGGGACGGCAAGGGAAGCGAGTTGAAGGCAGCGGGGTTTCGGCCTTGTCCGCAGGGATAATAATGCGCGGATAGCGCTCCAGCCGGGCGCGCAGTTCGTCCGGGCCGATATAGAGCGCGTCCACGGGCAAGGCGGGCCGGTCGATATTGCCCTTGCGCAGCCAATAACGGTTTTGCGCCTCGTCAAAAAAATCTGCGCCCGCCGCATCCACTTCCCCGCGCAAGACGAAGACCGTGTCTTTCGGCAGATAGTCGAACAGGGTTTCCGTGTGTTCCACGAACAAGGGCAGATAATACTCTACGCCGCCGGGGGCTATCCCTTTGCTGACATCTTGGTAAAGCGCGTTGTTCGCGGGCAGCCCTTCGAATTGCGTCCGGTAACGGCGGCGGAACTGTTTGATCGCTTCATCGTCAAACGGAAATTCGCGCGCGGGGAAAAGATTGATGGAATTCACCTTTTCTTTCGAGCGTTGGGTTTCCGGGTCGAACGTGCGGATGGATTCGATGTCTTCGTCAAACAGCTCGATGCGGTAAGGCGTGGCGCAACCCATGGGAAACAAATCGAGGATCGAGCCGCGTATGGCGAACTCGCCATGCCGCATAACCTGGGAGACGCATTGGTAGCCCACGCTTTCCAGCCGCCTGCGGGTGGCGTCCATCCGCAATATCCCACCCACTTTCACCATCACGCTGTTGGCCAGGATATGGGTGCGCGGCGCCAGCTTTTGCATCAGCGTGGCGGCTGTCGCCACTAGCACGCCACGGCGGATTTCCGGTAGCCGGGCCAGGGTCTTGATACGTTGGGAGACGATCTCCGGCAGCGGGGAAAACACATCGTAAGGCAGGGTTTCCCAGTCGGGGAACTGTAGCACCGGTAATTCGTCGCCTAGGAAAAAGCGCAGTTCATGCTCAAGCCGCAGCATGGTTTGCATGTCGGGGGTGACGGCGAGGTACAAGCGGCGGTCATTATTCACCGCCTCAGCCAAGGCGAGGGAATCGCCGCAGCCGTGCAACTCCCGCCAGACCTGGGCGTCAGCCGATGTTGCAATGGCAGGCGGGGGGAGCAGGGGGCGTGGGTTTGGCCTAGTCATGGGATATGAATTGTTTCATTAGGGAACCGGGGGTTGCGCGCCGGCGGCGTTGCGTTCCGGCGCGGGCCAAATATTCTACGCAAGAAATATTTTCAAGATAGGGTTTATATTCCGCAAAGAATCCCATATAATGCGCCCGTCTGGTTGAAAGACTAACTAATCCTGTAAATCCTGTGACTTTTAAAGAGGCTTCCTATGACCGCCAACCTAAGTGAACTACACGAACTTTCCGAATCCCAGCTTGCCGCCGTGATCGACAACGCGCAAAAAGCATTGCGTGATCGGCAAGAGGGCAAGCGCAAAGAGGGTATCGCCAAGATCAGGGAGATCGCCGCGTCCATCGGTGTGACTGTCAATATCGACGAACCCAGCCGGTTTTCGCCCAGAAAAGGCAACAAGGTTCCGGTGAAATATCAAAACCCTGCCAATCCCGCCAACAAATGGACCGGACGCGGCATGAAGCCGAAGTGGTTGCGTGAACTGGTCGAGCAAGGTCATCAGTTGGAAGAGTTTGCGGTGTAATTATAACCTATCGCGGCATTCCGGCTGCTTGCCGTACCGCAGGCCCTCCTTGCCAGTAGGGCGATGGAGGGCCTACCTTGTATTGGGGTAAATCTTTGGATGCACACGCTCTCGCAATGAAAATTCAATGATCTAACGAGGTTTAAGATGAGTAAAAAGTCAAGGCCGCCAGTATGCGCAGGGCGCAGGAACCCTGTTGCCCATCATGCCTATAAAGCCAATCGCTCCGCCACATTCCGGGACCGCACCCACTATCGCAGAACTGCCAAACACAAAGGCTCGGAGCCTTTCGCAAGAACTCTTCCCGTCGAAGAGGAGTTCTTGCGAAAAGTTTCGGCCTAGGTTTGCAAGGATCTATGGAAAAACTGAATTTGTTCGAATGCCCGCCGGTTGACCCTGCCGCCGAGCATTGCGATGTGCTGCTTGAGGCTGCGGGCTTCAAATTGGAACGCATCGTCTCGCGGGGCCATGCCACGCCTGCCGGTGAATGGTACGACCAAGGCCGTTCCGAATGGGTGGCTTTGCTGAAGGGTTCGGCGGGTTTGTCCATCGAGGGAGAGGAGGGGGTTAGGACATTGCTGCCAGGGGATTGCCTTTATCTTCCCGCCCACCTGCGGCACCGGGTGGAATGGACGCAAGCGGACGGAGAAACTGTCTGGCTGGCGCTGCATCACAACGAGTGACAGTCCGCCTTGCCGGATGTGACCGTGGCGCGTTGTTCAAGTTCCAATGCCTGCGCCAAGCATTGCAACAAGCGCACGGCAGCCTGTCCAACGTGTTCGGCAAAGGCCAGCACCCCATCCTCATGGCCTCCCATCGCGATGATTCCCGTGCTGGAGCTTGCGGCGGCGGTGCCCACGGCCCAGCCCATCTCCGGCGTGCCGTAGGCGATGGATGCGTCAGTAAGGCAAATCCCCAGTTGCCTGGCTCTTTGCCAGATCTCCGGCGAGTGGACATGGATGACACAGCCTGCTTGCGGAACGGCGTCATAGACCGCGCCATGGGTTAGCGCCTCAGAGGACGGTTCGACCGGCCCTTCGGCTTGAAGGCGGTTGTTTCCCAGGTCGAAATCCAACACCAGGCAATAATCGGCAGCATCCAGGCAGGGTTTTGCCCCCGTCTGCGTGCCGCTGATGATGAAGCGTCGGCCCCCGCCGCGTCGGCTCACATTGCCATAGGCCAAGCCGCCGTAGCGGGCGGGATCGCGGCCGGTCAGGCCGAGCCGGAAGAGGAGTTGCCGCCAAGCATTCAACTCCGCGATGCTTTCCAAGGCTTGCGGCAGGGCGTGGCTGAATTCCAACTCAAATTTGATGACGCCTTCGCGTTCCGGCGGTAGGGTGCTTGCGGGTGGCCTCATCGGCTTGCGCGCATGGGGGGCGGATGGGCAGGCGGGGTGGGCAGCGACAGGGGAAAGGGGTGGCGGGCCATGGGGAAAGATGAAAAAACCGCAGGATGCCCTTATAATAGCGCTTTGGCGGCGTTTGATTACTGTTTTTTTGCCAATGCCGGAGGGCTGAGGCTTGCATGAGCTAGTCCGGGCGGGCCACTTGTGGCGGCAAACGGTGACAATTCAGAGTATAATTTTAACAAAATCCCACAAGCGAATGTGGCGAAATTGGTAGACGCGCTGGATTTAGGTTCCAGTGGGGCAACCCTTGAGAGTTCGAGTCTCTCCATTCGCACCAAACCAGAAGCGCTTTGCCCTCCCCCCGACCGTTTTTTGCCGGACAACCCGTCGGGCTTGCTTGGCGGAGGGAAGGTGTGCGGCCAAATTTTATCCAAAAAGCTCAGTTTGAGGACCATTAAATGCAAGTTTCCGTCGAAACGACATCTGAATTAAGCAGAAAGATGACCGTCCAGGTTCCCGAGGAAAAGATCCAGGAACAAGTCTCCAAGCGCCTCAAATCCCTGGCGGGAAAAGTCAAACTCGATGGTTTCCGCCCGGGCAAGGCACCGCAAAGCGTGATCCAGAAACGTTACGGGGCGGGTGTGCGTGAGGAGGTCTTGGCGGAGTTGATCCAGTCCAGTTTTTACGACGCGGTGCGGGAGGAAAAGCTCACCCCCGTGGCCGGGCCGAAGATCACGCCAGAAGCTTCCCTGGAGGGGGAGGGGCTGAAATATGTGGCCGACTTTGAGGTCATGCCGGAATTTGTCCTATTTCCCCTGGAGCAGATGGAGGTCAGCCGCTTCGTCTGTGAAGTGACCGAGGAGGATGTCGACACCATGTTGCTGCGTCTGCGCGAGCAGCGTAGGACGTGGATCCAGGCCGACCAGGCCGCCGCCCTCGGTGACCGCGTGACCCTCCATTTCGAAGGCACATCGGAGGGGGAAGGCTTCACCAATGGCAAAGTGGAAAACTTTCCCGTGGTGCTGGGTTCCAAGCAGTTGATTCCCGGCTTTGAAGAGCAACTGGTCGGCGCTGTCGCCGATACCCAACTGGCTTTCAGCCTGACTTTCCCCGAAGATTACGGCGTGGAAAAATTGGCCGGCAAACCCGCCGATTTCTCGGTCGAGGTCGTCAAGGTCGAACAAAGCCAATTGCCCGAACTGGACGACGAGTTCGTGGCGAATTTCGGCCTGGAAGGCGGCGACGTTGCGGCTTTCCGCGCCGAAATCAAGACCAGCATGGAGCGGGAAATGAGGCGGGCGCTGGCGACCAGGGCCAAAGACTCGGTGATGGAGGAACTGTACACGCGCAATCCTTCGCTGGTCCTGCCCAACGTTTTGGTCAATGAAGAATTGAAAAGCCTGATCAATTCCCTGCAAGAAGAAGCTAAAAAGCGCAAGCAACCCTTCGACGAAGCGTCCGCCAAGGAGCATTTCCTGGCCGTGGCGCGTCGCCGGGTGGCCTTGGGCCTGTTGCTCAACCGGATCATTGAAACCAACCAAGTGAAAGTGGATGCCAACCGGGTGCGGGCCACCATTGAGGATTTGGCCGTCAGCTACGAAGATCCGCAGGAAGTGGTTAATTGGTACTATGCCAACCGCGACCAACTGGCCCAAGTGCAGAACATGGTCATCGAGGACCAAGTGGTCGATCTGATCCTTTCGCAGGCGAAAGTCAGCGAACGCAACATCGGTTTCAAGGAACTGATGCAACAGCCTTCCGAAGCCGCCCAGGCATGAAGCGGCTTGAATACCTTACGGGTGAACCTATGAAACACAACGAAATCCATGCCGCAGGCGGGCTGGTGCCTATCGTCATCGAGCAATCCGCGCGCGGCGAACGGGCGTTCGACATTTATTCCCGGCTGCTCAAGGAGCGGGTCATCTTCCTGGTGGGTCCGGTCGAGGACTACATGGCGAACTTGGTGGTGGCCCAGATGTTGTTCCTGGAGTCGGAAAACCCCGACAAGGACATCCATCTTTACATCAACTCGCCGGGCGGCGTGGTGACGGCGGGCCTCGCCATTTACGACACCATGCAGTTCATCAAGCCGGATGTCAGCACCCTCTGCATCGGCCAGGCGGCCAGCATGGGATCTTTGTTGCTGGCGGGTGGCGCGGCCGGAAAACGTTACTGCCTGCCCCATTCCAGGGTGATGATCCACCAGCCCTTGGGCGGTTTCCAAGGTCAGGCCAGCGACTTCGACATCCATGCGAAGGAAATTCTTGCCGTGCGCGAGCGTCTGAACAAGATTCTGGCGAAGCATAGCGGGCAGCCCCTGGAGAAAATCCAGGCCGACACCGACCGCGACAACTTTATGAGTGGTGAAGAGGCCGTCCAGTATGGTCTAATCGACAAGGTTCTCGTCAACCGCCAGGTGCCGGCCGCCTGACCGGCGGTATCGGCGGGTGCCGGTGTGGTGTATTGTGATGATATAGAGACGCCCCGGACAGATGGGGCGTCCGATTGAGGTTAGGGGGTAGCGATGAGTGACGATAAAATCGGCAAGGACGGAGGCGGAAAGCTTCTTTACTGTTCTTTTTGCGGAAAGAGCCAGCATGAGGTCAGGAAGCTGATCGCAGGCCCCGCCGTTTTCGTGTGCGACGAATGCGTCGAACTGTGCAACGACATCATCCGCGAGGAGTTGCAGGAAAACGTCTCCGGCAACTCGGACAAACTGCCCAAGCCGAAGGAAATCAAGCATGTTCTCGACGAATATGTGATCGGCCAGGAAAAGGCCAAACGCATTTTGGCGGTGGCCGTCTACAACCACTACAAGCGGCTGCGCTCGCAAAACCGGAAGAACGAAGTCGAACTGGCCAAGAGCAACATCTTGCTGATCGGGCCGACCGGCTCCGGCAAGACCTTGCTGGCGGAAACCCTGGCCCGGCTGCTGGACGTGCCGTTCACCATCGCCGACGCCACCACCCTGACCGAGGCGGGGTATGTGGGCGAGGATGTGGAGAACATCATCCAGAAAATCCTACAAAAATGCGATTACGACGTGGCGAAGGCCGAGTCCGGCATCGTCTACATTGACGAGATCGACAAGATTTCGCGCAAGTCCGACAACCCGTCCATCACCCGCGACGTGTCCGGCGAAGGCGTGCAACAGGCGTTGCTCAAGCTGATCGAAGGCACGGTCGCCTCGGTGCCGCCGCAAGGCGGGCGCAAGCATCCCCAACAGGAATTCTTGCAGGTCAACACCGCCAACATCCTGTTCATTTGCGGCGGCGCCTTCGCCGGCTTGGACAAGATCATCAGCGCGCGCTCGGAAAAGGGCGGCATCGGTTTTTCCGCCGAGGTCAAAAGCAAGGACGAGCGCCGTAATGTCGGGCAGGTGCTGGCCGAGGTGGAGGCTGAGGATTTGATCCGCTACGGGCTGATCCCTGAATTCGTGGGCCGTCTGCCGGTCGTCGCCACCTTGGAGGAATTGGACCAAGAGGCTTTGGTGAAGATCCTGACCGAGCCGAAGAATGCCTTGGTCAAGCAATATAAAAAGTTGTTTGAAATGGAAGGCTGCGACCTTGAAATCCGTGATGACGCCCTCAAAACTGTGGCCACGCGCGCGATGGAAAGAAAAACGGGGGCAAGAGGGCTGCGCACCATCCTCGAACACACCCTCCTGGACACCATGTATGAACTGCCTTCCTCGGACCATATTTCCAAGGTGGTCATTGACGAAAAAGTGGTGAAGGGGGAGGCCCAGCCCTACCTAATCTACAAAAGCGACGAAAAGCAGGTGGCTTCGGCGGAATAGCCGCGCCGCCTGGGCCGTCCTTTTCCTTCGGCGATCCCGCGTTCCTCACGCTAACGATGGGGATTTCTTTCGGTCTGGCCTCGTCCCCATAAGCGCCGGGGCCGGCCGCATAACCATTGTTCCCTAGCCCTATCAAAGGTTTCCCCTTATGGAAAATACATTGCCTGAAAATCTTCTCCACGCGGAAAAGTGGGTTCCCGTGCTGCCCCTGCGTGACGTGGTGGTTTATCCGCACATGGTGATCCCGTTGTTTGTCGGCAGGGACAAGTCGATCCAGGCGCTGGAAAGCGCCATGCGGGACAACAAGCAGATCATGTTGGTCGCGCAGAAGGACGCGGAGAACGACGACCCGAGTTTCCAAGACTTATATGAGGTGGGAACCCTCTCCAACATCCTGCAACTCTTAAAGCTGCCGGATGGCACCGTGAAAGTCTTGGTCGAAGGCAGCCAGCGCTGCGCGGTGGAAAAATACCGCCTCGCGGGCAAGCATTATGTCGCCGCGGTTTCCCCGCTGCACGACCACATGGAACTCACCGAGCAAGAGTTTGAGGTATTGGCGCGGACGGCCATCAACACCTTCGACCAGTATGTGAAGCTGAACAAGCGGATTCCCCCCGAAGTGCTGAATTCCTTGTCCGGCATCGACGACCCCAGCCGGCTGGGGGACACCATCGCCGCCCATATGACCATCAAGATCGAGGAGAAGCAGGCGATCTTGGAAATGAACGATGTCGCCGGGCGCCTGGAAAAGCTGATGACCTTGATGGAAAACGAGGTCGACATGCTGGAGGTGGAAAAGCGCATTCGCGGGCGCGTGAAACAGCAGATGGAGAAAAATCAGCGCGAGTATTACCTCAACGAACAAATGAAGGCGATCCAGAAAGAATTGGGCGAAATGGAAGACGTGCCCAACGAACTTGAGGATCTGGCGCGCAAGATCGAAAAGGCCGGGATGCCAGAAGCCGCCAAGGCCAAGGCCGAAGCCGAACTGAACAAGCTCAAGCTGATGTCGCCGATGTCGGCGGAAGCCACGGTGGTGCGCAATTACATCGACTGGATGGTTGGCGTCCCCTGGAAAAAACGCACCAAGGTCAGCCTTGACCTGAAAAAGGCCGAGGAAATCCTGGAGGCCGAGCATTACGGCTTGGACAAGGTGAAGGAGCGCATCCTTGAATACTTGGCGGTGCAAAACCGCGTCAAGAAGTTGAAGGGGCCGATCCTCTGCTTGGTCGGGCCACCCGGCGTGGGCAAGACCTCCCTGGGCCAGTCCATCGCCCGCGCCACCAACCGCAAATATGTGCGCATGGCCTTGGGCGGGGTGCGGGACGAGGCGGAAATCCGCGGCCACCGGCGCACCTACATCGGTTCGCTCCCAGGGAAGATCCTGCAAAACCTGTCCAAGGTGAAATCCCGCAACCCCATGTTCATGCTCGACGAGATCGACAAGATGGCGCAGGACTTCCGCGGCGACCCGGCCTCGGCGTTGTTGGAGGTGTTGGACCCGGAGCAGAACCACACCTTCAACGACCATTACCTGGAAGTCGATTTCGACCTGTCCGAGGTCATGTTTGTCGCCACGGCCAACACCATGAACATCCCGGCCCCGTTGCTGGACCGCATGGAGGTGATCCGCATCGCCGGCTACACGGAAGAGGAAAAGATCAACATCGCCCTGCGCTATCTTATCCCTAAGCAAGTCAAAAACAATGGCTTGAAAGAAAGTGAGATCGAGATCGAGGAATCGGCAGTGCGCGGCATCATCCGCTACTACACCCGCGAGGCGGGTGTGCGCAACCTGGAGCGGGACATCGCCAAGATCTGTCGCAAGGTCGTGAAGGGCTTGGTGCTGGCACCTGGGGCTGAAAAAGTCATGGTAAACGAGGGCAACCTCGACCACTATCTGGGTGTGCAGCGTTTCCGTTACGGCAAGGCGGAGGAGAACGACCAGATCGGGCAGGTGACCGGCTTGGCCTGGACCGAAGTGGGCGGGGAGTTGCTCACTATCGAGGCAGCGATCATGACCGGAACCGGCAAGCAGACCTACACCGGCAAACTCGGCGAAGTCATGCAGGAATCCATCCACACCGCGATGACGGTGGCCCGCAGCCGATCCAACCTCCTTGGCATAGACCCCACCTTCTACCAGAAGAACGATGTCCATATCCATGTGCCGGAAGGCGCCACACCCAAGGACGGCCCCAGCGCGGGCATAGGGATGTGCACCGCGCTAGTGTCCGCGCTGACCAAAATCCCCGTGCGTTCCACTATAGCGATGACCGGGGAAATCACCTTGCGCGGTGAAGTGCTGCCCATCGGCGGCTTGAAGGAGAAGTTGCTTGCCGCGCACCGGGGGGGCATTGACACCGTGTTGATCCCCCACGAAAACGAAAAGGATTTGGCGGAAATCCCGGAAAACATCAAGCAGGACTTGAAGATCATCAGCGTCCGCTGGATCGACGAGGTGCTGGCCGTGGCCCTGCAAAGGATGCCGGAACCCCTGCCGGATCTGCCGCTGGCGGTCGAGCCTGAGTGCGCGGCCAAACAGCCTGCGGGCAATGTGATTACCGCCCACTAAGCCGCCGCCCGCCATTTTTGCAGGCACGGCCGGCCCGGTCTGGCACAAATGTGGGGCCGGGCAGAAATGTCCAAGGCAAGGCGTGATGCGCCTTGACAGTGGTTTTGTCCAACTGCTAAATTGGCCGACACAAGGTTTCTGACGTGGCGAAGCTGTGCAGGAATTGGGCACCATAAATTGAAAACCTACTTATTAACGATCGACAGGGGGAATGCATGAACAAGTCGGAACTTATCGAAGCCATTGCTGAATCAGCCGACCTGACCAAATCCGATGCGGGTCGCGCGTTGGACGCCGTACTTGAGGCTATCACCGATGCCTTGAAAAAGGGGGAAACGGTTTCCTTGGTGGGCTTCGGCGCCTTTGGCGTGAAGGAACGCCCCGAGCGCCAGGGACGCAATCCGCAGACCGGCAACACGATCACCATCAAAGCGGCAAAAATTCCTTCATTTAAAGCTGGCAAAGTGCTGAAGGATGCTGTAAACTAATCGAATCAGTTAGGGAACAGCAGGGTGCTTAGCTCAGCTGGGAGAGCATCGCCCTTACAAGGCGAGGGTCGTAGGTTCGATCCCTACAGCACCCACCATGAGAAGAAATTGGAGCGGTAGTTCAGTTGGTCAGAATACCGGCCTGTCACGCCGGGGGTCGCGGGTTCGAGCCCCGTCCGCTCCGCCAATACAACGAAAGACCCCGGACATTAAAAAGTCACGGGGTTTTTTTTGGGCGAAAGAAAATAAACTCCTTCCGAATACGACAAATAAAGGTTCTGGCATATGCTGCAAGCGATTCGAGACAAAGCACATGGAATATTTGCCTGGGTCATGTTGATTGCCGTGGGCATTCCATTTGGTTTGTGGGGCATCAACAACTATTTTGACGGCGGCAAGGAAAAGCCCGTGGCGGTGGTCGGGGACCGGGAAATTCTTGAAAAGGACGTGAACCGCGCCTACGAAAATCTGGTGGCCCGCCTGGGATCTTCGGATTACGACGAGAGGCAAGTTAGGCACGAAGCGTTGGAGCAGCTCATCAACGACGAACTGATTACCCAGAACGCCCGCGCCCATAACTTGACGGTGAGCGACGCGGACATCGTGGCCTATGTGCAGACGCAGCCTTTCTTCCAGACTGAGGGCAAGTTCGACAAGGAGAAACTCAAGACGGTGTTGGCCGCGCAAGGCATGTCGTCGCCGCAATTCACCGCCCAGGTGGCCAAGCAATTGGTCGACGAGCAATATGTGCGTGGCATCTCGGAAACCGCTTTGGTGACCAAACAGCAGCTTGAGGACTTCTACCGGCTCAGGAACCAAGAGCGGCAGATCGAATATTTCATCCTTCCCCCGAAAAGCTTCATGGGAGAACTGGCCGAGCAGGACGTCGAGGCTTATTACCAGGAAAACAAAAGCCAATTTCAGAATCCCGAAAAGCTGTCGGTGGAATACCTAAGCCTCACACTCGACGATGTCGCCGGCGGTTTCCAAGCAACCGAGGAAGAACTGAAAGCCCAATACGAAGAGCAAAAGGCCCAATACGGCACGCCCGAACGGCGCAAACTCAGCCATATTTTGATTGCCGCTGACATGGACAAGGAGGACTCGGTCAAGGCGGCACAGGCCAAGGCGGAGCAACTGCGTGAGCGCCTAGTGAAGGGCGAGGATTTCGCCAAACTCGCCAAGGAAGCCTCCGACGACAAGGAGTCCGGTGGGAAAGGCGGCGATTTGGGCTTCGTCGACAAGGAGGGCATGGACCCCAACTTCACCAAAGCCGCGTTTGCCTTGGGCCAGGGCGAAGTGTCCCAGCCGGTCAAGACCCCCTTCGGTTACCATTTGATCAAAGTGACCGAACTGGTTCCCGCGACCACGAAAAAGTTTGAGGAAGTCCGCGCCGAACTGGCGAAAAACTATCAGCGCACGGCGGCGGAAAACAAGTTTTACGACGCCAAGCAAAAGCTTGACGAGTTGAGCTTCGAGCATAACGACAGCCTGGAGCCTGTCGCCAAAATGCTGAACCTGAAAATTGCCCAGACCGGCCTGTTCACCCGCGAAGCCGGCGAGGGCGCCGCCGCGGAGGCCTTGCTGAGGAACGCGGCCTTCACCCCGGAAGTGCTGGACGGCAAAAACAGCGCGGCGGTGGAGGTCGGCAATGACAAGGTGTATGTGCTGCATTTGAAGGAACACCAACTGGCCTCGGAAAAGCCGCTCGCCGAAGTGAAGCAGGACATCATCGCCAAGTTGCGCGCCAAGCGCGCCGAAGAAGCCGCCCGCAAGCTGGCGGAGCAACTGGCGGCGGAGGTGAAGCAGGGCAAGGCCATGGCCGACGCCGCCAAGTCCGTGGGCGCATCGTTAAACAAAGCCACCGTGAAGCTGGTCGGCAAAAGCGATCTGCCGCCCGCGTTGACCAGCGCGGTCAACAAAGCACCCTTGGCCAAGGCCGGCAAGCCTAGCCCGGCCTTGGCGACGCTTGAGGACGGCGGGCAGGTTCTGTTTGTCCTGACCGAAGTCAAGGACGGCACGCTTGCCGCCGTCGATCCCAAAGAATTGGACATGGCCAAGGATTACTTGGCCAAGAACGCCGGACAGGCCGAGCTCAACGCTTTCCTGGAACACCTGCGCGGCCAGTCGAAGGTCAAGGTGAACACGGCGGACAAGCAGCCGTAATCTTGTGGCTGGCCGCCTGTTTTTCGCCTATCTGCTGTCCGCCTTGGCCTGGGCTTCGGCCCACGCCGAGGAGGGCATGGCGGACAGGGTCGAAAAAATCAAGCCGAGCATCGTCGCTGTCGGCACTTACCAAAGGCTGCGCACACCGCCGCACAATTTTCGCGGCACCGGCTTCATCGTCGGTGACGGCCTGCATGTGCTGACCAACGCGCATGTCTTGCCCGAAACCCTAGACCGGAAGAACCAGGAAACCTTGGCTGTGTTTGCGCGGGAGGACGGTAAGGAAACCATCCGCGCCGCCGAACTCGTCGGCGAGGACGGACAGCATGACGTGGCCCTGCTGAAAATTGGCGGCACCCCCTTGCCCGCCTTGGGGCTGGGCAATTCCGACAAGGTGCGCGAAGGCGAGATCTACGCCTTCACCGGCTATCCCATCGGCGTGGTGCTGGGCTTGCACCCGGCCACCCACCGTGGCATGGTGTCCGCCATCACCCCCTCGGCAATCCCCGTGCCACGGGCGGGGCAACTCAACAAGGCGGTGTTCGAGCGGCTGCAAGATCCCTATCCCGTGTTCCAGCTTGACGCGACCGCCTATCCCGGCAATAGCGGCAGCCCCCTCTACGATCCAAAAACCGGCGAAGTCGTCGGCATCATCAACAAGGTCTTCGTCCAGGGAACCAAGGAAAACCTGTTGTCGCAACCCAGCGGCATTAGTTACGCCATTCCCATCCGCCATGCCGAGGCTTTGCTGAAAAAAGCCCCAAAATAATCGGCCGGCGCGGACCGTTCGGCGATTTTCTGGCTTTTCAAGCGCATCAACACCATGACCACCGCCCTATATTGGTTTCGCCGCGATCTGCGCCTGGCCGACAATCCCGCTTTGGCACATGCTTTGCGATCCGCCGGGCGGGTGGTGCCGTTATTCATCCTGGCCCCGGAGGAGGAGGGGCCATGGCCCCTCGGGTCGGCCAGCCGCTGGTGGCTGCATCACAGCTTGGTTGCCCTGGACGCTGCCCTGCGGCGGCGGGGTTCGCGGCTGTTGGTCCGGCGCGGCCCCAGCCTGCAAGCCTTGCGGCAAGTCGTTGCGGAAACCGGTGCCGGGCAAGTTTATTGGAACCGGCTTTACGAACCGGTGGCCATTGCCCGCGACCGGACAGTCAAACAAAGCCTGCGCGAAGACGGGCTTGTCGTCGAAAGCTTCAACAGCGCCTTGCTGCGCGAACCCTGGACGGCCACGCGGGACAAGGGCGAACCTTACAAGGTGTTCACACCCTACTGGAAAGCGCTGCTAAAACAAGGGCTGGGCGGGCCGGTCCTGCCGGCTCCCGCAACCCTGCCGCCGCTTTCCCCGGAATGGCGGGGTGTAAGTGTGGAGGAACTGGGCTTGTTGCCAAAAATCGACTGGGCTGGCGGTTTGCGCGAAACGTGGCGTCCCGGCGAGGCCGGCGCTTGGGCGCGTTTGGAGGCATTCACCGACGCGGATGCCGGGCATTACGCGGATAAACGGGACAGGCCGGACCTTGCCGGCACCTCCCGCCTCGCGCCGTTCCTGCATTTCGGCGAGATCGGCCCGCGCCAGATTCTGGCGGCACTGACGGCGGCGGAGGGAACTGTCGGCGCGGAGTGCTTCACCCGCCAACTGTGCTGGCGGGAGTTCGCCCACTATCTGCTGTTCCATTTTCCGCACACGCCGGAGAATCCCTTGGACGGGCGTTTCCAGCATTTTCCCTGGAACACGCCCGACCCGCAAACACTGCGAGCCTGGCAACAAGGCAAGACCGGCATACCCTTGGTGGACGCGGGCATGAGGCAATTGTGGCAGACCGGCTGGATGCACAACCGCGTGCGCATGGTCGTGGCGTCTTTTCTGGTCAAGAATTTGCGCATCCATTGGCTGGAAGGGGCGCGCTGGTTCTGGGACACTTTGGTCGATGCGGACTTGGCCAACAACACCTTGGGCTGGCAATGGACGGCCGGCTGCGGGGCCGACGCCGCGCCATATTTCCGCGTTTTCAATCCGGTGTTGCAGGGCGGACGCTTTGACCCGCAAGGGGAGTATGTCCGCCGTTGGGTTCCCGAGCTGGCCCGGCTGCCCGACAAGCACATCCACCAGCCTTGGCAAGCGCCTGCGACGCTATTGGAATCCTGCGGGGTGCGGCTGGGCGTGGATTACCCTCAGCCCATCGTCGACTTGAAAACCAGCCGGGAGCAAGCCTTGGCGGCTTTCCGGTCGCTTGGCGGCAGCGACAAGGTGCAAGCTTAAAAGCCGGCGGCGCTAGAAAACGGGAAGGGAATAACCGGGTAGATCTGCCGACAGGCGCAAGCTTGGCAGATGGAGGATTCAGGGCTGGCTTTTGCGGGTGATACGGGTAAACCGCAACGGCTTTTCCAGGCTCTGCGAGTGGATCAGCAGGTATGGGCCTTCCAGGCTGAAATGATCGGCGTGTTGCAGCGCGCCCAGGTAATTTGCTTCCTGCTCACTGAGGGCCGCGGCTACACAGGCCCGGCGGGTGGAGGCCAGCAGGCCGAAGTGGATCGTGTCGCCTTTGATTTCCACCGGGCCGAAGAAGCGGTTGCACGAACCATTGCCCACAACCTTGTTTGGTTCGGGAAAAGCCAGGGTTGCCTGGGCGCGGTCCACAACCCCTTTGCCGCCAAGATCCTCCAGCAGCCATTCCGTCTTCAGCAGATCCAGCGCGGGCTGGGCCTGCCCGCCCGCGCAGGAAACCAACAGGATGGCTGGCAACAGGGCGGCGAAAGGGAATTGCAACCCCATCACCCGCTAAAACCCTTGCGCTTGTTTGATGACGCCGCCGCCTATGTCCTTGGAATAACGGCCCAAGGTGTCAAAAAAGACGTTTACAATCCGGTTGCCGGCATGCCAAGTGTAAACGATGGCCAGTGGCGACCGGTAGGTAAGTAGCGGGTCATATTTGCAGCCAAAGATCTGATTGACTTGGTCTAAAGTCATGCCTATGCCAACCACGTTGTACTTGGCGTTTGTCAGATTATCGGCCGTGCAAGTGTCTGATGACGAAGGTGCGCTAGGTGCTACATCGCTAGGTGCTACATAAGGTGCGCTAGATCCTATGTTAAGCACATTATAGCCATTCAGTATAACCACAACATTGTTATACTGTATGCCGTCTACGACAATGCTATCAAGCGTCAGTACATTGTTATTCGGGTTGAATGTGTCAATCGCCTGGGCGGCAGGAATGAGTCCTGCCAGCAATAGTGCGGCAATATATTTTTTCATGGTTATCCTCGTCAGTAAAAACGTTTCGCAAACGGTCGCTCCAAGGCATGGTGGAGGGGGGGGAAACCCAGCGGGCTTGCGACCTTGCCCAGCCTTTCCATTAGGCGGCACGAGGTTCGATTGTACTCCCGGAGGGAGCAAAGAGAAAGCCCCTTTCCTAGCCGTAAGAACACAGTGAAGAAGGCGGGCCAGTTAGGAGTGGGGCTTTTCCCGGATAGTGTGCGAGTTTAAATCTTTGCCGCGTTTAATTTCCGGCATAGACGTTCCAGGCGCTATTCTCGTCGCAGCCGTCATTGGCCTCGGCGTTGACCCGGAACCACACCTTCCCGGTGGTGACCGGGGATTTCAAGCGGCCTTCGATGAGGAAGCGGCCGCTGCGTTCCTGGGTGATTTTCACCTCCACCGGCTCGTTGTTCGCCCACATTTTGATGGTTTCGCGGTCGGTGTTGTCCGAGGCGGTGACGGAAAAGTCCTGGATGGACTGGACCTTGGCGTCTTTGGCCGGGGTTTGGTCGAAGAAATGCGGCGGTTCGCAATGCAGGATGGGGCCGCCATGATGGCTGACGCGGGGGCCGGCGAAGGCGGCGGGCGAGGCGAGGGCCAAGGCGAGAAGGCTGAGGGTTGCAATGGCTGGGCGGGTCATGGTTGAAACCTCTTGTGTTTATGCGTGAAGGATCGTGGAGCCGGGCAGGGTTTGCAATCCGCCGATGGCGCTATAAGCTACCGCAAAAATCGCCAGGTTGACAGCCTCCCGCCAACCCCGGACCTTTCCAGCCATGCCCATGCCGCGCAAGCCCCACACAATACACATTCCCGCCGATGAGATCGAGATCAGCGCCATACGCGCCCAAGGGGCCGGCGGGCAGAATGTGAACAAAGTGTCCAACGCCGTGCATTTGCGTTTCGACATTCGCGCCTCATCCTTGCCTGAGAGCCTTAAAGAGCGGCTATTGGCCTTGGGCGCCCGGCGCATCAGCGCCGAGGGGGTGGCGGTCATCAAGGCGCAGCAACACCGCAGCCTGGAATTGAACCGTCAGGACGCCGTCCAGCGCCTGCATGAGTGGGTGCAAAGCGTGGCCGAGCCGCCGCGTCCGCGCAAGCCCACCCAACCCACGCCCGGCTCCAAAAAACGGCGGCTGGAAAGCAAGAGCCGGCGCGGGCAGGTGAAAGCTTTGCGCGGTAAGATTCAAGATTGAGGACTAGGGCAAGCGCTGTGGCATTGTAGGCCACCCTAGCGCCCTAAAGGGCGCTCTCTACAAAGGGGGAAACTCAATGCTTGTGTCCGCAGCCGCCCATGCCGCAGCTATGCCCGCCGGTCGGCGCGGCTTTTTGCCCGCTGCCACGTACCGCCGGGGCGGATAGTTTTTTCTTCACTTCTCCGCCGCAGTCGGGGCAGGGCGGCGCGGCCTCGCTGATTTTATGCATGGCGGTGAACTCTTTCTTGCACGATGGGCATTGGTATTCGTAGGTGGGCATGGGCTTGCTCCCGAAAGTCAAAACATTCAATGGTAGGGAATCAAAACGGCTTGATGACCGCCAACAGCACGATGGCGAACAGAAACACGACCGGGATTTCATTGATCCAGCGGTAGAAGACATGGCTGTGGATATTGCGGTCGTGCTTGAAATCCATCAACCACTTGCCGCACCAGACATGGTAGGCCACCAGCAGCACCAGCAAGGTGAGCTTCAGATGCAGCCAGCCACTGCCGCGGTACATCTCCCAGGCGTAATCGCCCAGCATCCACACACCAAACACCAGGGTAAGGACCATGCCCGGCGTCATGATGCCGAAGTACAGCTTGCGTTCCATGATTTTGAAACGCTCGACGCTGACCACGTCGGCAGCCATGGTGTGGTAAACGAACAGGCGCGGAAGATAAAACAGCCCGGCGAACCAGGTCACCATGAAAATCAGATGAAATGCCTTGAGCCACATAATCACACCTTGCTTCAAATTGTCCGGGTTGCGACGCGGCAGCCGCAGCCCAAAAACAAGGCCGGCCGCATCAGTCTGACGCGGCCGGCCTTGCAGGCCGTGCCTGGACGGTCAATCCTCCAACTGCTGGATGCCGTCGAGGAACCAAGTCGGCTGCTGGCTGGCGCGTGAGCGGGTGAAATGCCAGACCTCCTTCACTGGCGTGGGCGGCTGGCCGGCGGATTCGCGCAGGATCACGTCGAACAGCACCGTGGCCTCGCGGTCGCCGCCCACGTCCCGGACTTCCAGCAACTCCGCTTCCACTTTCAGCAGCTCGGTGCGGTTTTCGCCGACACGCTGCCGGATCTGGTCCTGTAACTCGCCGAACACTTTGTCGGTGCAAAGGCCGCGCAATTCGGCCAGATTGCCTTGGTCCCACGCCTGCTGGAGATGGGTATAGGCGGTCTTCGCGCCCTTGAGGAAGCCTGCGGCGTCAAAATCGGCGGGCAGGACCAGGGGGGCGGCGGAGGCTTTGAACCCGCCGGAGGAGAGGCCGCCACGCTTGGACAACAGGTCGGTGTCGAAGCCGGCGCGTCCCGAAGGCGCCGCCTCGCGCTGGTAAGCTTGGCCGTAGCCTGGGCTTTCTGGCGGGGCGTAAGCGCCCGCGCCCGCGCTCTGGCCCACGCCCGCCGGACGGCGGGCGGCAAACAGCTTGAACAGCAGAAAGGCGACGCCGGCGAACAGCAGGATGTCCATGAAATTGATGCCCTCAAACGCGCCGCCGAAGAACATCGCGCCCAGCAGCCCGCCCAAGGCCAAGCCACCGAGCATGCCCATCAAGCCGCCCCGGTTGGCCATGGCGCCGCGGGCCGCTTGGTTCTGTTGCGCCGCCGCCGAGGGTTGTTGGTAGGAAGGCGAGGGACTCGCTTGGTTGGACCCGCCTGGCCGGCTATAAGGCGTGCTGTAGGAGGGTCGGCTGCCGAAGGACTTGCCGCCGCCTAGGCGTGCGGCATAAGCTTCGCCCGCCCCGGCTGCCAGCAAGGACAGTGCGATTAAAACGCCGAGCAGGAGTCTGCTTGCTTTGTTCATGGTTTAACCTTTGGGTTGTTGAAAAACGTCTAAATCCAAGTGCGTCAACCGAGAATCTCGGCCAATGCGGAATCCAGGGTGGCATGGCGGAACTGGAATCCTGCCTCCAACATGCGCTTGGGCAGGGCCCTTTGCCCCTCGACCAGCAAACCGCCCATTTCGCCCAGCATCAGCCTCAATAGAAAAGCCGGCACGAATAGGAAGGCCGGACGCCGCAAATGCTTGGCCAGACAGGTGGTGAATTCGCGGTTGGTGACGGGGTTGGGGGAGACGCCGTTGAACACCCCGCCCAACTCAGGCTTTTCCAGCAGCCATTCGAGCATGGCCACCAAATCTTGGCAATGGATCCACGGCATCCATTGCCTGCCGTCGCCCAGCCTGGCACCCAGTCCCAGCCGGAACGAAGGCAGCATGCTTTTCAACAAGCCGCCATGCGGCATCAGCACCAGCCCGAAGCGGACGATGCAAACCCGCACGCCGGACTGGCCGGCCCGCCGTGCCGCCTGTTCCCAGCCGTCGCACAGCCGGTGCGCAAAGCCGCCCGCACCGGGAGTTTCCTCGTCAATGATGATGTCGCCGCCATCGCCGTAATAGCCCACGGCGGAAGTGTTAATCAGCACGGACGGTTTGAATTCGGCGCGTTCGATGAAATCCACCAGTTGTCCGGTGAGGGTGACGCGGCTGTCCCACAATAGCTTTTTCCGCTTTTCGGTCCAATACGGCCCAATCACCACCTCGCCGGCCAAGTTCACCACCGCGTCGAAGCGGGCCGAAGAGGGCAAGTCCGCCAAGGAGGCGATGGCCGCCACGCCCTCGCCGCAAATTGCCCGGACTTTTTCCGGCCTGCGGCTCAACACGGTCAGGCTGTGGCCTTTTTCATGCAATGTCCGGCACAACACCCGGCCTATGGCGCCGGTCCCGCCGGTAATCAAAATGTCCATGCTGGAATCCTCTGGGCGTGGCAATACGGTTGGCTGTCGCAGCAATAGACAGGCTTTCGCGGCTTTCTATCCCCCCGCCATCCTCCCCCTGGAACGTCCGCCTCTCAATCCCGCTCTGCGCGGAACATCCAAAACGCCAAGCCTGCCGCAATGGGAATCGCCGCCAGCGACCAAGGCAAGGGAATCTCGAAATTGCCGACCACGACGCGCCAGCCTAGAAAATACCGCAGGCCGTGCAGCAGCGCGGCCAGGGAGAAAATCGCCCCGGCCACTAGCAAGGCCGGTTTGGCGGGGGAGGGCGTCCATTCGCCTTCTGGCAAAGTCTCTTCCTGCGGGGCCGCGCCCGTTTCGGAAGGCCGTTGCCTCAGCGCCTTTTTCCGCGCCTTGTCGAGTTCGCGGGCCTTGGCCTTTTGCTGTTGCTTGTAAAAGGCGATGCCTTTTTCGATGCCCTTGGCGATCAGTTTGGTCTGTTCTTTGGTCTGGCCCGGCGACTGGGTGCTTTTGGCGACGCGCAAAGCCTCTTCTTCCAGGCGCTGCGCGGCCTGTTCCCGGATGGATGGCGGTTTGGGCTGGGTCATTGTGGAGATTCGCGCCAATCGAGAAATCGGAGCCACCCTATTGGGGAAACCATCGCATCGCCTGTTTGAACAAGAAAAAGCAAAATTCCAAGGTCAGCAAGACCAAGATCACATCCAACACTTTGCGCATGGCGACAGCCCAAGAAAAAATCGCATTGTATCCGAACTGCCTCCCCTAGCCTGCGCGGCAGCGCCCATGGTTAAAAATAGCCTTCCTTCTTCTTCTCTTCCATGGAACCGGCCTGGTCGTGGTCGATCAACCGGCCTTGGCGCTCGGAGGTCTTGGTCAGCAGCATTTCCTGGATGATCGCCGGCAAGGTCGCGGCTTCGGACTCCACCGCGCCGGTCAAGGGATAACAGCCTAGAGTACGGAAGCGCACTTTTTTCATCTGCACCTCCTCGCCGGGCTTAAGTTCCATGCGCTCGTCGTCCACCATCAGCAACATGCCGTCGCGCTCCACCACCGGGCGCTCCTTGGCAAAGTACAAAGGCACGATGGGGATGCTTTCCAAATAAATGTACTGCCAGATGTCCAGCTCGGTCCAGTTGGACAGCGGGAACACGCGGATGCTCTCGCCTTGGTTGATCTTGCCGTTGTAGAGATTCCACAACTCGGGGCGCTGGTTCTTCGGGTCCCAGCGGTGGTTCTGGTCGCGGAAAGAGTAGACGCGCTCCTTGGCGCGGGACTTTTCCTCGTCGCGCCGCGCCCCGCCGAAGGCCGCGTCAAACTTGTACAGGTCCAACGCCTGCTTGAGCGCCTCGGTCTTCATTACGTCGGTGTGCTTCTTGCTGCCGTGGCTAAACGGGCCTATGCCTAAGCGGACGCCCTCCTCGTTGACATAGACGAGCAAGTCCAGCCCCAGATTCTTGGTGTGCTGGTCGCGGAACTCGATCATCTCGCGGAATTTCCAGGTGGTGTCCACATGCATCAGCGGAAACGGCGGCTTGCCGGGGTAGAACGCCTTCATCGCCAGATGCAGCATCACCGCCGAATCCTTGCCGATGGAGTACAGCATCACAGGCCGTTCAAATTCCGCCGCGACTTCGCGGATGATGTGGATGCTCTCGGCCTCCAATTGCTTGAGGTGGGTGAGTTTGTGTTCGTTCATCGGTTTTAAGATTTGTGCAAATCGCAAGTTGCCAGGGGTTTTAAGGCAGGGTATTGAATAGTAACACAACCCCCGGTGGAATCGGGGTCTGGGCGGGATGGCGGACATGCGGCCGACCCGGCCTGCTATACGGTGAAATTGTCAATAATATAAGTTTTGCCGGAAATGCGGGGGCTTGGCTTGAAGGGGAGGGCGGCGGACAAGCAAACCTGGCGCTGCGTCAAATGGGTCAATTTGGCAGGGGCTAGGCAACGCCGCCGCCGCGCCCCTCCCTTTTGTTTGAAAACCCCGTGCGCGAGTTTCCCCGCGCACGGGATCATGTTTTGCCGCGATGCGGCACGGAAGATCAGCGGGCGTTGAGCAGCAAATGGACGATGATGCTGGCGACATAGCCCGCGACAATCGCCCACGTCCACTTCAGATGGCTGAAGAAGGTGTACATGCCCCGCGAAGTGCCCATCAGCGCCACGCCGGCGGCGGAGCCGATGGACAGCATCGTGCCGCCGACGCCGGCGGTCAGGGTCACCAGCATCCACTGGTACAGCGGCATGTCCGGGTTCATCTGCAACACCGCGAACATCACCGGGATGTTGTCGACGATGGCGGACAGGATGCCGACCAGGACGTTGGCGGTGGTCGCCCCCAAGCCGTCATACATGGCGACGGAGGCCAGATGCAGATAGCCGATGAAGCCCAGCCCGCCGACGGCGAAGATGACGCCGAAGAAGAACAGCAAGGTGTCCCACTCGGAATCCTTGACGTTCTGGTACACGTCGAACTTGTCGCCCTGGTAGCTGAACACCAGCTTCAAACGGTAGCCGTACAGCATCAGGTAGGACAGGCCGACCATCATGCCCATGAACGGCGGCAGGTGCAGGAACTGCTTGAAGCTGACGGCGGTGACGATGGTCAGCACGAACAGGCCGGCGATGACCAGCGCGCCCGGCTTCAATTCGACCTTCTCGTCCTCGCCGCTGGAAACCGGCGCCTCGTCGGGGATGGCGAAGTGCATGATGGCGGCCGGCACGACGAAGTTCACCACGGACGGGATGAACAATTCAAAAAAGTCGAAGAACTCGGCCTTGCCCGCCTGCCAGACCATCAGCGTGGTGATGTCGCCGAACGGGCTGAACGCGCCGCCGGCGTTGGCTGCGCTGACCAGGTTGATGAAGCCCAAGGCGACGAATTTCGGGCTGTTGACACCCACCGCCATCACCACCGCGCCGACCAGCAGGGCCGACGTCAGGTTGTCGGCCACCGAGGACAGGAAGAAGGTGATGACGCCGGTGATCCAAAACAGCTTGCGGTAGCCGAAGCGGCGGTTGATGAGCCAGGCGCGCAAGGCCTCGAACACATTGCGTTCGGCCATGGCGTTGATGTAAGTCATCGCCACCAGCAAGAACAGCATCAGCTCGGCGAACTCGCCGAGGTTGTATTCAAACGCCTTGTGGACGACTTCCGCCGCCACGCCGTTGGAGGCGGCCAAGATGGCGATCTGCATCCAGATGATGCCCGCCGCCAGGATGACCGGCTTGGATTTGCGCATGTGGGTGAATTCCTCGGCCATCACGAAGGCATAGGCGAGGATGAAGATCACGACGCAGTAAAAGCCCCGGTGTGTGCCGGTCAGCCCCAAAATATCCTGCTCTTCGGCGAAAGCCACGCCGGGCAGCGCTAGTAAAAGCGATAAAACAGCCAGTTTGCGTATCAACTTGAAGCCCTCTCTAAATTATTGTGGAATAAACCAGTCGCCCGCCCGCCCACGCGCCTCAAGCGATGTGGACGGCAAGCCTGTTAAATTGTGTTCGACGGGCGGGAATTATATTAGAGAACGGCGGGGAGGACGAACAAATCTATGCCGCCGTTTGGCTTCCGCTTCGCGCCTCGCTCTCGATGGCCGCGCCATCGGGGCCGGCAAAAGGCGATTGGCTTGCTCAATCAGTTGAATCCTTGCCTTGGGCTTAGAGGCCGGCGTCCAAACGTTTGAACAATATCTTCGAGTTCCGCTGCGGGTTGTATTGAGCCTGCTTGGCGGCGGGCAGGTCGGCGACCGTGGTCAACTCGAAGCCATGCTCGCGGAACCAATGCGTGGTTTGGGTCGTCAACGCAAACAATTTTTTCAGGCCCAAACCCCGCGCCTTGGCTTCCATGTATTCCAACAGCCTTTCCCCCCGGTCCTCGCCCCGGTAATCGGGATGCAAAGCGAGGCAGGCCAGCTCGCCCATGGCCGCTTCCGGGTAGGGATGCAAGGCGGCGCAGCCCAGCACCATGCCGTCGCGCTCGATCACGCTGAAGGCGTGGACTTCCGTCTCCAGGTGTTCGCGCGAGCGCTTCACCAGCACGCCCTTTTTCTCCAGCGGCTTGATGAGTTCCAAAATGCCGGCTACGTCTTTGATCTCGGCTTGGCGCATGGCCTCGAACGGCGACAGGCTGACCAGGGTACCCACGCCGTCACGGGTGAACAATTCCAGCACGGTTGCCCCGTCGATGCGGCGGTTGAGCAGATGCGCCCGCCGCACCCCCCGGCTACACGCGCTGACGGCGGCTTTAAGATGCGGGACGACGTCTTCGGCTAGGCTGCCGCCGGTTTGCATGAGCGTTTTCGCTTCCTCGGTGGTGAGTTGGCGGATAGTGCTGCCGTCGTCGAGCTTGACGCAGTCCTGCTCGGTCAGCAGCAACAGCTTGTCGGCGCGCAAGGCGACGGCGACCGAGGTGGCGACTTCTTCCGCGCCCAGGTTGAACACCTCCCCGGTGGGCGAGTAGCCAATGGGGGAGAGCAGCACCACGTCGCCCTGGTCCAGCTTGCTGCGTATGCCGTCCACATCGACCCGGCGCACTTCGCCAGTGTGGCCGAAATCCACGCCGTCGCGCACGCCCAGCGGCTTGGCGACGACGAAATTGCCGGAGGTGACGCGAATCTTCGCCCCGGCCATCGGCGAATGGGCCAGATCCATGGACAGCAACGCCTCTATCTCCACCCGCACCGTGCCGACGGCCTCCTTCACGCATTCCAGCGCCACCGCGTCGGTCACGCGCAAGCCGCCCGCATAGCGCATTTGGTGGCCGCGCAGGTTCAACCGTCGCTCCACCTGCGGCCTTGCGCCATGCACCAGCACCAGCTTTACCCCTAAGCTGTTGAGCAGGGCGAAGTCATGCACCAGGTTGGCGAACAGCCCGTCGGCCAGTGCCTCGCCGCCGAAGGAAACGACGAAAGTGCGGCCCCGGTGGGCGTGGATATAAGGCGAGGAATCGCGGAACCAGCGGACAAAACGGGATTGTTCGGAGGCGGTGGGGTTGGTCATGGATGGGATGCGTGGCTTGGCGATATCTAAGGGTTTGCCGGGAAGCGATGACATCCCTTGGAGGGATGTCATCGCTTAACTTAATGCGTTTTCACGGGTGGGAGTCCGCCCCGGACTTTGTCGGCAGGGATGGGACGCTCAATGCCCCCATACTTCGTCCAGGCTGTTGGCATCGAGGATGCGCTCGCCCCACAGCAGCAGGGTTTCGGCGTCGGCGGCGGCGACGCGTTGGCGGGCGGATTCCGGCAGCGGACGGTTGTGCGTTCCAGCAGCCGCAGCAACAGGGCCGCCTCGCCTTCCACGCAGCCCTCTTCGCGGCCTTCCCCGAAAACGTCTTGATAAAACCGGGTTTGCTTCAAACCAATGTCGTTAAAGTTGAGCATTTTTTGAATCTCCTCGCGGGTGACAAAGGCAGTTTATAGACCAGAATGGTTTCCAGCAAACCCGGCCAGTCGACGCCGTCGGCGGGCTGGCTTGCCTGATGGGCTAGCACTTTGCGCACGATGGGGGTGATTTTCGCCGCATCGGCGACGATCAGGGCGATTGACCAGAATTTGGGGTTCCCAAGTTAGCGTTCGTAGTTCCGCCTTCAGGCGGCACAAGCCCCCAAAGCACCGGCTAAAGCCGGGACTACAAACGGTACCGGCAGATCGGGGGTCGTCCAAGGCCGCTCATTTCCCCTCGCGCCTTTCCTTTTCTTCTTCCATGAATTGGCGCATGCGCTCATCGATCACGGCGTTGAGATAGAAGTCGTCGGCGGAGAGTTTGCGGGCGAGCCGCAGGTGGGTGATGGCCACGCGGGTCTGGCCGTCGGCATAATAGGCTTCCGCCAAGTAGCGGTGGGACTCCGCCTCGTTGCCTAGTTGGCTGTAGGCTTGCGCCAAGGATTCGTAAGTCTCCGGGGCGACGGTCCCGTGGATCATCTCTTCCAACAAGCGGCGGGCTGGCTCCGGCTTGTGGGTGAGGAGCAGCGCCTGGACATAGCCCAGCCGTATCGCCGAGCTTTCGGGGAAGCGTTCGCGGGCCTCCGCATAGGTTTCCAAGGCTTTGGGGTAATTGCGCTGGTCCATTTCCGCCTTGGCCAGGGCGTTGATGAAATGGGACTGGTGGGGGAATTCGGCGACTAAGTCTTGCAACAGCTTTTTGCCTTCGCCGATCTGGCCGTTGGCGACCAGGCTGATGGCCAGTCCGTAGCGGGAGACATCTTGCTGCTGCTTCGTGCCCTGGCCGGCGACAGTTCTGAAATACGCCACCGCCTCGCCGGGGCTGCGCGCGGAACTGACGCGGAGCTTGGCGCGGATCAACTGGTAGGGCAGGCCGTCCGGGTATTGGCGGTAGGGGAATTTTTCCGCCCGCCCGCGGGTGTCGGCGATGCGCGAGACGGTGACCGGGTGGGTGAGCAAAAATTCCGGCGTGCCGTGGCCGGCGAAGCGGGTGGATTGCTGCATGCGCTCGAAGAAGGTGGGCATGCTGCGCGGGTCGAATTCCGAGCGGGAGAGGATCTGCATCCCGACATTGTCGGCCTCGGCCTCGTTGTCGCGGGTGAAGTTAATCATCGCCTGGGTGCCGGCGGCCATGGCGGCCATGCCCAAGCCTTGCCCGGCGTTGCTGCTGCCTTGGCAGCCTTGGGTTTTCGCGGTGCAATAAGCCTGGTTCTGGTAGGAGCCGCCGCCGGCCCGCGCGCCGACCAGCATGGCGGCGATCATCGCGGCCATGGAGATCAATTGGATGCGCCCTTGTGCCTGGAACGCTTGGTAGAGATGGCGCTGGGTGACGTGGGCGATTTCATGGCCCAAGACCGAAGCCAGCTCGCTTTCCGCTTCCGAGACTAAGATCAAGCCGGCGTTGACGCCGATGTAGCCGCCGGGGCCGGCGAAAGCGTTGATGGCGGGGTCGCTGACCACGAAAAAATGGAAAGGCTGCGCGGGGTTGTCGCAATTGGCCGCGAGTTTGTGGCCGATGGACTGGATGTACTCGTCCACCTCCGGGTCTTGGTTGACTTGTACCTCGCCGTGCAGGCTGCGGAAGAAAGCCGCCCCCAGTTCCTGCTCCTGCATGGGGGTGAACAGGGTTCCCGAGGAATCCCCCATCTCGGGCAAATCCGAGCCATGGCGGCTGTCGCCGCTTTCGCCTTGATACGGCGAGGCGGGGAGGGCGTGGAGGGGCGTCAAGTCGATATCCAGGGGTTTTTGCACATGCGCGGCGTGGACCGCGGGCAGGGCGGATTGGGCGAGGATCAATATCAAGGCGAGAGACTTGCCGGGTTTGAACATATCTTCGTGGGTTGGCGACGTGGGTGTTGACGGGCGGCGCCTTGCGCAACCGAATAAACTGTGTGCCTTGGGGGGGTTGGGATTAGAATGGCGCCCTCTTAACAACCGCAGGATGAAAGGCTGGTGAAATTCGCTATTCAAATCAACTCGGCACCTTGGCGGAGTGGAGCTTGCGACACTGCTTATCAGTTTATCAGAGCGGCCTTGAAGCTGGGGCATGAAATTGTCCGGGTCTTTTTCTATTGCGAAGGCGCTTACAACGGCCTAAGCGGGATGTCTCCCCCCGAGGAGGAGAGGCTGTCGGTCCAGCGCTGGTCGGAATTGGCGGCGGAACAGGGCATTGATCTGGTCATTTGCGTTTCCGCCGCCAGTCGGCGCGGTTTGCTGGAAAATACCGAGGCGGCGCGGGCCGGCCCGCGCGGCGGCGGCTTGGCGGAGGGTTTTCGCATCGGCGGCCTGGGGCTTTGGGTGGAAGCCTGCCTGGAAGCCGACCGCTTCCTGGCGTTTGGAGGGTGAATGAAGAATTTCCTCTTTGTCTTGCGCCGCTCCCCCTACGAGGGCAGCGCTGTCCGCGAAGGCCTGGACATGCTCATGACCGTCGCCGCCTTCGACCAGCCCGTGCGGGTGCTGTTCCTGGACGACGGCGTGTTTTTGCTCAAGTCCGGCCAATGCCCGGAAGCCTTGGGGGTGCCGCCGGTCGCACCCTTGCTGTCCGCGTTGGAAATCTACGACATTGAAGAACTGTTAGTGGAGGAGGAATCCTTGGCCGAGCGCGGGTTGGACCCGGAAAGCCTGTTCCTGCCCGTGCGCAGCGTCCGCCGGGCGGATGTCGCGCAGATTGCCGCCGCCGCCGACATCGTGGTGAGTTGCTGATGGGCGTCTTGCATTTGGTCAACCGCTCCCCGCACGAATCCGCAAGCCTGGCCCACTGCCTAGGGCGGGCCGGGGAAGGGGATGCGGTGCTGTTGCTGGAAAGCGGCGTCTATGCCGCGCTTAAAGGCTCTTCTTTCGCCCCCAAGCTGCAAAAGGCCATGCGCCGGGTGTCCGTCCATGTGTTGGCGTCCGACCTTGCAGCCAGGGGCCTCGCGGTCGGGGAGCTTGTCGACGGGGTAGGCTTGGTCGGCTACGAGGGTTTTGTGGAATTGAGCCTGTCCCACTCGCCCGTCCAATCTTGGTTTTAACGGAGGGGATCAGGCTTTTTGCAGGGCCGACAGGAAGCCTTTGGGGCTGACCGGCACTTTCTCGGAAACCAAGTGGGAACCCAGTTCAGTCAAAGCCTTGCGGTAGACTTCCCGTTTGAAATAGACCACGTCGTGCAGCGGATGCCAGAAATCCACCCAGCACCAAGCGTCGAATTCGGGTTTGTCGGTGCGGTCCAGGCGGATATGGTATTCCTTGCCGGTCATGCGCAGGATGTACCAAAGCTGTTTCTGGCCGATACACAGCGGCTGGGAGTGTTTGCGGATGTAGCGCTCGGGCAGCTCGTAGCGCAGCCAGTCGCGGGTGCGGCCGATTAGCTGCACCTGCCGGCTGCGCAGGCCGACTTCTTCGTACAACTCTCGGTACATCGCTTCCTTGGGCGATTCGTTGCACTTAATTCCGCCCTGGGGAAATTGCCACGAGCGCATGCCGACCCGGCGCGCCCAGAACACGCGTCCTTCATCATTGCATAGGATGATGCCCACATTGAGGCGATATCCCTCCGAATCGATCATAACCTCGCCAGCGTCCTCAAATGCTATAATTGCGGCTCCGCGTAGCCGCTCTTCTAATGAGATTCATTGTTTCATAAAACCGGGTTCCATGCTACCGCTTAGGGAGCGCCCGGCGCCACGCACCTTTCACTTCTTTGCAGGAAACTCCGTGAGCCTAGTCTTATTCGATCTCGACAACACTCTTCTGGCCGGCGATAGCGATTATCTATGGGGGGAATTCCTGGTGGAAAAAGGCATCGTCGACGGGGATGCCTACCGGCAAGCCAACGAGCGCTTCTACGAACAATACCGGGAGGGTTGCCTGGATATCGCCGAATTCCTGTACTTCGCCTTGAAACCCTTGGCGGAGCATCCAGCGGAAAGGCTTTACGCCTGGCGGGAGGATTTTATCGAAGAGAAGATCAGGCCCATCCTCTTGGATGCCGCACGCGAGCTGATCGAAAGGCACCGGCAGGCCGGCGACTTGCCGGTGGTCATCACCGCCACCAACCGTTTCGTCACCGAGCCCATCGCCCGGCTTTACGGCATCGAACACCTCATCGCCACCACGCCGGAATTCCGCGATGGCCGCTACACCGGGCGCTTTGAAGGGACGCCTTGTTTCCAGGAAGGCAAGGTCCAGCGGCTTTACGAGTGGATGGAGGAAAACGACCATGGCCTAGCCGACAGTTGGTTCTACAGCGACTCCCACAATGACCTGCCCCTGTTGGTGAAGGTCAGCAACCCAGTGGCGGTGGACCCGGACGCAACCCTCTTGGGCGTCGCCCAGGAAAAGGGCTGGCCGGTGATTAGCTTGCGCGGTTAGGTGTAGGGCGGCCTTCAGGCCACTGGGCGGGCTAAAGGGAGGTGGGTTCAATTGATTGAAATGTAGGAGCGGGCCATGCCCGCGATCTTGGGAGCTTTTCGCGGCCATGGGCCGCTCCTACGGAAAATATCAATAAATCAATTAAACCCACCTCCGGCCAAAGCCCACCCTGCGCGCTAACTAGCCGCCCGTTCGTCGGCCAGCAAGCCCGCCAACTTCCCGGCCCGGTCCAGCGCGGACAAATCGTCGAAGCCGCCCACATGGGTGGCGCCAATATAAATCTGCGGCACGGTGCGGCGGCGGGTTTTTTCCATCATTTCCAGGCGGGCCTGCGGGTCCAAATCGACGCGGATTTTCTCGATTTCTTCCACGCCACGGGAGCGCAGCAGGCGCTCGGCCATCATGCAGAAAGGACAGGCCGCCGTGCTGTACATCAAAACCTTGGCCATGGCTTCACGCCCCGCAACGGTCGGCGCCGCCGGTTTTCTGCGGATTCGCGCCGACGGCGGCGGGCCAGAGCCACGGGACGCCGGGGGGCAAAGGGCTGGCTTTGACAGCCGGGCTAGGTGAAAGCAGGTTGAAGGTGTCGGCGACGATGCATTCGGAGGTCATGGCGGGTTTCCCTATAGTGGGTGCGGAAAGAACCAATATGCTTGCCGCGCCGGGCAAAATCAAGTTTGCCGCCTCGCCTGTCCAGATCCTGCTGACGGCGCGGACCGAAAATTATTGGATTTTTTACACTTTGGCCTTCCGGGCCACCCTAAAGCGCTTTTTGCCCCCTTGATTTGTCTGGCTTTAAAGCCCCAGTGTAAAATTTTCTGACACCAGTGGGTTTGCGGGAACTTTTGCGGTCCGCCGGGAAACACTCTCGCCGCGTACGGCGAAGCTTCTCCAAATCCAGGGCAACCGAAAATGTCCATTGCCATCAATGTATTGCCTTCCATGCCAAGGCTTGCGCCGGGGCTGTTGCCGATAGCCGACGGCCTGCGCGAAATATCTTTGGGGGCTGGGAGAAGTGTCAGGAAATTTTACAATCTGCTTCACCAAGCGTGAATCCAGCCGGACATTCCGCTTCCCGGCTAAAACCACGACAAAAGTCATGCTTTAAACCGTGGCAAACCCGGACGGCTATGGTAGCGATTTGCCCTGCAACTGGCGCAACAGCCGTTGGCACTGGCGCAGGCTGAAAACGACGCCGTAACGCGATTGCAGGTGCGCCATCAGCAACTTGCCGCTCCACCGGCCAGCCTTTCCATAGCCCAGACAGGCCGGGGGTTGGAGCATTTCAGATTTTAAACCAACCATTTGCTCATGGCTTAAGGTGGCGGGCCTGCCGCTGATTTTATCATCCCGCAGCCCTTCGATGCCGAAGCAACGGAAATGGCGGGTCCAGCGGGCCACGGTGCTGGGGTCGTCTTGAAACCAGCGCGCCACCTCCGTGGCATGATGCCCGAGCAGCACCAACAGCACGCAATGCAGCCGGTGCAGGTAACGGGCGTCGGGCGATCCCTGCAATTCCGCCGCCAGGGCGACGCGCAACGCCTCGACGGCTTCGGTGTTTGCCGCTTCACTACGCATGCAATTCCCCCTTGGAATATTTGGATGCCCCGCTCCACGCACCCTTGCCAGCCAGCTTGCCCCACAGGCCCCAAGGATGTCAACGCCGCCCCGGACGGTTTGGCCCGACACTATCATTGCGCAGCGCAATGGAAATGCCGTCCGCCGGAGCGCCCCATGGGCGCGACAGCGATGCCCCGCCCGTCGCGGGCATGGCCCGCACCTACGCCAGGCTTGCAAAAGCCAGGCATGTGGCGGGTTGCAGGGCGGCCTTTAGGCCGCTTTGGCGGGCTAAAGCCCGCCCTACAGTAAGTGCATTTCGCCGCCAGCCTTTTGGCCTATAATGACGCCGCCAGAGGCTGGCAAGCCTGCCAATGGGAAATGGCCCACGATGATTGGCCGGGTCATGGAACCCGGCCAATGGCTCACAAAGTTTGCCGGGAAACATACAGGATGGCACGACTTCTTGCGCCATTGCTGTTCGCCATAAAACGGCATGGGTATTGCCTTCAATTCGGCGTGTTGGGGAGGGTCGGTTAGGCAATCCAATGTTCCCCATCAAGTTCATGTTATTGATCGAGATGTCTACGAATTTTAAGGAGACACTAAATGAAAACCAAAGCATTGATAAGCGGAATTTTGTTGGCAGGCGGCTTGCTTGCGAGCGCGGGGGCTTCGGCTGCGCCGGTTTTGGAGTGGTATGCGCAGGGGGGACAATCCAAAATTGGATAGCTGCGGGGGGGATAGTCGATGCAACTCCTCCTTGCCCGACGGGTTTTACCTGTGGTCCAGGTACTGTTCCCCCCGGCTTCGGCGACGACGACACCACCTTTACTTACGACTCGGCTGGCTCCAACTTTGCCGCCGACGTCCGGGTCAGACTCTCTGAGTATGAAGACAACGGGGTGGACTTCTACAACGTGGATTTCACCCACGGGGATAACGACGCCGGGATTGTGGGCACCACAGCCGCGTATTGGATCGACACCACCGATCCGGTCGGTTTAAACGGTTCAGCCTTGGGCCACGTCAGGATCGGACCCGAGGCATCCGAGGTGACCAAGCAGATTTATGACGCCAAAGGCGGCAATCTGCTCCTCACCCTGGACAGCATTAACGGCGCCCGCGATCCATTGTTAGGTTTTTCATGGTTCACCAACCAGCAGCATCTCTATGTGGTGGACACGATTGTCGCTGGAACCATCGAATCAATCACCAACGAATACGTTCCCGAACCGATGAGCCTGTCGCTGTTCGGCATCGGCTTGGCCGCCCTGCGTTTCGGCCGCCGCCGCACTGCTTAAATCCAGTCGCCTGTCGAGAAGAGGGGTGGCGGTTCGCCACCCCTTTTTTGTTGCGCGGAATTTCTCCCGCCCCCGCCTGTCTCAGGGGCGCCGACAAATCAGCAATTCTCATTTTGACCCGAACCGCCGTCATTCTGGCAAGGAAGCCAGCCGCTTGCCGGAACGCCCGCGTCCGGCATTGCCTATGGCCTGCATTCATTCGCGGGCGGGCTTATTCCGGCCTACCGCGGGCAACATAGGAATTGCCGCCGACGCATTCCCCGGCTTGCCCCGCATCGGCCCAAGCCATAAACTGCGCAGCACAGAGCCTTGCGCCGACTCCGTGCCTTTGCGCGTGAACCCCGCTTTAACTCCCGATCATCCAAGGCTGGCCGTTTGGCTTGATGGAACGATGGCATCCCACTTCGACAATTTTCCTCAATCATGATTAAAAAGCTTTTGGGCGTTTTACTCCTCGCCGGGGCGCTGTTTTTTGCCTGGCGCTGGTTCAATCTACCCGCCGCCAAGCCCGCTGCCGCCCCGGCGGCGGGCGGGCAGCAGCAGCAGATGATGGCCTTGCCGGTCAAGGCGGCGCAGGCCATGCGCGAGGCGGTGGCGGCGAAGGTCGAGGCGGTCGGCGACTTGCTGGCCGGGGAGTCGGTGGTGTTGCGCCCCGAGATCGTCGGACGGATTGCCGCGATCCGCTTCGAGGAGGGCCACAAAGTCAGGGCAGGGGAGGTGCTGATTGAACTCAACGCCGAGGAGCAGCGCGCCGCGCTGGCGCAAAGCCAGGCGGCGGTGCAGGTGGGGCAGCAAAGCTTCGAGCGCATCCAAAGCGTGCGGGCGAAGAATCTGGTCAGCCAGCAGCAATACGACGAGTCCCTGGCCCAGTTGCAAAATGCGGAGGCTTTGTTGGAGCGCGACCGCGTGAGGCTAACCCGAACCGTGTTGCAAGCGCCTTTCGACGGCATCATCGGCCTGCGCCAGGTGAGCCTGGGCGATTATGTCAGTCCGGGGCAGGCGCTGGTGAACCTGGAATCGGTCGATCCCATCAAGCTGGATTTCAAGCTGCCGGAAAAATACGCCGGCAAAGTCGCCAAGGGCTTGAAGTTGGAGGTGACGGTGGACGCCTGGCCGGGCCGGGTGTTCGGCGGGGAAATCCAGGCCGTCGATCCTAGGCTGGACGAGGCCACGCGCACGGTGAAGGTGCGGGCGCGGCTGGCCAACGCCGACTTGGCGCTGAAACCCGGCATGTTCGCCCGTGTCGTCCTCGACTTGGGCAAGGAGCGGCTGGCGCTGTTCGTGCCGGAGCAGGCGGTGGAGGCGAAAGGCAGCAAAACCATGCTGTACCGCATCGCCGAAGGCAAGGCGGTGTTGACCACGGTGAAGACCGGCGAGCGCCGCCCCGGCTTCGTGGAAATCGCCGAGGGCTTAAGCGACGGCGACTGGGTGGTCACCGACGGGCAGTTGAAGCTGCGCGACGGCATGCCGGTGAGCATCATCAACAAGGCAGCGCCATGATTCTGTCCGACATTTCCATCCGCCGCCCGGTGTTGGCGACGGTGATGAGCCTGGGGCTGGTGCTGCTCGGCCTGATGGCGTTTTCCAAGCTGCCGGTGCGCGAATACCCCAACATCGACGCGCCGGTGGTGTCGGTGCGCAGCGTTTACCAAGGCGCCAGCGCGGCGGTGATCGAAAGCCAGGTGACCCGTCCTTTGGAGGAATCCTTGTCCGGTATCGAGGGCGTGAAGACGTTGAAATCGGTGAGCCGCGAGGAAGTCAGCCAGATCACCATCGAGTTCAACCTCAACCGCGACCCGGACGGGGCCGCGTCCGACGTGCGCGACCGCGTCTCCCGCGTCCGCGCCCGGTTGCCCGACGAAATCGACGAGCCGGTGATCAGCAAGATCGAGGCGGACGCCTCGCCGATTGTGTGGCTGGCGTTTTCCAGCGACCGCCACACGGCGCTGGAAATCACCGACATCGCCGACCGCGTCGTCAAGGACCGGCTGCAAACCCTGCCGGGCGTGGCCAGCGTCATCATCGGCGGTGAGCGGCGCTACGCCATGCGCCTGTGGCTGGACAAGGACCGGCTGGCCGCCCGCCATGTCACCGTCAAAGACGTGGAGGACGCGCTGAAAAAGCAGAACGTGGAGATTCCCGGTGGGCGCATCGAGAGCCGCCAGCGCGAGTTCACCGTGCTGTCCGAGACCGATTTGCGCACCCCTGAGCAATTCAACGCCTTGATCGTCCGCGAGGAAAAAGGCTATCCCGTGCGCCTGTCCGACGTGGGCCGGGCCGAAATCGGCGCGCAGGACGACCGCAATATCGTGCGCGTCAACGGCGAGCCGGCGGTGGGCTTGGGCGTGGTCAAGCAGTCCACCGCCAACACCTTGGAAGTCGCCCTGGCCGTGCGCGGCGAACTGCCGAAAATCAACGCCGGCCTGCCGGAAGGGCTGAAGCTCAAGATCGCCTTCGACTCCGCCCTGTTCATCGAGGAATCCATCAAGGGCGTTTACCACACCCTGCTGGAGTCCCTGGTGCTGGTGCTGGCGGTGGTCTGGCTGTTCCTGCGCTCGCCCAGGGCCACGCTGATACCTTTCGTGACCATCCCGGTGTCGCTGGTCGGCGCGTTCATCTTCATCCACATGCTGGGCTTTTCCGTCAATATTTTGACTTTGCTGGCCTTGGTGCTGGCCATCGGCTTGGTGGTGGACGACGCCATCGTCATGCTGGAAAACATCCACCGCCGCATCGAGGACGGCATGGGGCCGATGGAAGCCGCGTTTGCGGGCAGCCGGGAGATTGCCTTCGCCGTCATCGCGATGACCTTGACCCTGGCCGCCGTGTTCGCCCCGCTGGCGTTTTTGAGCGGCAACACCGGGCGGCTGTTCTCCGAGTTCGCCCTGGCGGTGTCCTGCGCCGTGCTGGTGTCCGGCTTCGTCGCCTTGACCTTGACGCCGATGATGTGTTCGCGGCTGTTGCGGGCTTCCGCCCACGGTGAGGAGCGGCACAGCCTTTGGGATGGCTTCGCCGGGTTTTACCGGGCCTCGCTGCTGGCTTGCCTGCGCTGGCGCTGGCTGGTGGTGTTGGCTTTGGCCTTGGTGGCGTCGGCGGCGGGGTGGCTGTTCCAAACGCTGCACGCTGAGCTTTCGCCGGTGGAAGACCGCGGCAACATTTTCGCCGTGATTTCCGCCCCGGAAGGCGCGACGATTGATTACACCGAAGGCTACGCCCGCCAGATCGAATCTTTCCTCGCGCCGATCCCGGAGATCGACACCTATTTCGTGGTGGTGGCTCCAGGGCTTGAGCGGCCCAACCCGGTCAATTCGGCGATTGCCTTCATCCGCCTGAAGCCTTGGGGCGAACGGGCGCGCAGCCAGCAGCAGGTCGCCCTGCAATTGATGCCGCAATTCCTCGGGCTGCCCGGCGTCATGGCCTTTCCCCTCAACCCGCCCTCGTTGGGGCAGAATTTCCGCAATCCGCCGGTGCAGTTCGTGATCCAAGGCCAAAGTTACGAGGAGCTGGACCGGGCCTTGGACGGCTTCATGGGCAAGGCCAGGCAATTCCCCGGCCTGGCCAACCTGGACAGCGACCTCAAGCTCAACAAGCCGCAACTGAGCGTGGATGTGGAGCGGGAGAAAGCCGCCGCGATTGGCGTGGAAGTGGAAGACATCGGCAAAGCCCTGCAAACCTTGCTGGGCGGCAGGCAAGTGACGCGCTACAAGCAGGCAGGCCAGCAATACGACGTGATTTTGAAGCTCGGCGACGAGTCCCGCGCCACGCCCGCCGACGTGAACTCGATCTACCTGCGCGGCCGCGACGGCCAGTTGATCCCCTTGGGCAATCTGGTCCATGTCCGCGAAGACGCGGCGGCGAAGGAGCTAAACCATTTCAACCGGATGCGGGCGGTGGTGGTGAGCGCCAGCCTCGCGCCAGGCTACACCTTGGGCCAGGCGCTGGAGTATCTGGGCCAGACGGCGAAGGCGGTGTTGCCGCCCGGCTTCAAGACCGATCTGGACGGGCAGTCGCGGGAGTTCAACGAATCCGGCAAGGCGCTGTACCTGACCTTCGGCTTCGCCCTGGTGTTCATCTACCTGGTGCTGGCGGCGCAGTTCGAGAGTTTCCGCGATCCGTTGATGATTATGCTCACCGTGCCGTTGGCGATCACCGGGGCGCTGCTGTCGCTGAACCTCACCGGCGGCACGCTTAACGTCTACAGCCAGATCGGCATGGTCATGCTCATTGGCCTCATCACCAAGAACGGCATCCTCATCGTCGAGTTCGCCAACCAGTTGCAGGAACAAGGCAGGACCGCCGCCGAGGCGGCGGTGGAATCGGCGGTGCTGCGCCTGCGGCCCATTTTGATGACCAGCCTGACCATGATCCTGGGCGCGGTGCCGCTGGCCTTGGCCAAAGGCGCGGGGGCGGAAAGCCGCCAGCAGATTGGCTGGGTGATCGTCGGCGGCTTGGCCGTGGGCACCGTGTTCACGGTTTATGTGATACCGGTGGTCTATAGCTTTTTGGCTAGGCGTAGAAACCTTTCGCAATAGGGTTTCCGCCGTCGCCCCGCTCTTTTTAGACTGGACGACCCCGCCCCGGCCGGCTATCCTTGCCCCATGCTAAATACCATCAACTTAGACGATCTATCCAAACGCTTGTCCGCCGCCGTCCCCCCCGGCCTTGCCGCCATGGGCGCGGACTTGGACAAGACTTTCCACGCCATCCTGCAAGGCGCTTTTGAAAAAATGAACCTGGTTAGCCGGGAGGAGTTTGAAGCGCAAAAGGCCGTGCTGGCCCGCACCCGCGACAAGCTGGAGAAGCTGGAAGTGCGGGTGGCCGAACTGGAACGGCGCGTCCCTTCGCCTTAACGGTTTAACCCCCTCTCCCGGCGGGAGAGGGGCAGGGGTGGGGGTTTCCATGGTCTATCCGTTGCTTACATGAGTCTCGCCGTCGTTTACGCCCGTGGCCGCGAAGGCATCGCCGCTCCGCTGGTGACGGTGGAGGTGCATTTGTCCAACGGCTTGCCCAGCTTCGCCATCGTCGGCCTGCCCGAGGCCGCCGTGAAGGAAAGCAAGGACCGCGTGCGCGGGGCGATCATCAACTGCAACTTTGAATTCCCCCAGCAGCGCATCACCGTCAACATGGCCCCCGCCGACACGCCCAAGGAAGGCGGGCGCTTCGACCTGGCCATCGCCTTGGGGATACTCGCCGCTTCCGGCCAGATCCGCAAAAACGGATTGGACAAGATGGAATGCCTGGGAGAACTCTCGCTGGGCGGCGAGTTGCGCGCGGTGATGGGGGCCCTGCCCGCCGCCATCCAGGCCAAGCAAGCAGGCAGGCAATTGATCCTGCCCCGCGAGAACGCCGCCGAGGCCGCGCTGGCCGGGGACGTGGAAGTCGTCCCCGCCGCCCATCTGCTGGAAGTCGCCGCCCACCTCAACGGCCAGAAGCGCATCGAATTCCAGCCGGAAACCCCGCCCGAACCGGTCACGGAAAACACGCCGGATCTCGCCGATGTCCATGGCCATTACCACGCCAAGCGGGCGCTGGAAATCGCCGCCGCCGGCCGCCACAACCTGCTGATGCTGGGGCCGCCCGGCACCGGCAAGTCGATGCTGGCCTCGCGCCTGCCCGGCATCCTGCCGCTGTTGAGCGAGGCGGAAGCCTTGGAAAGCGCCGCCGTCGCCTCGGTGAGCGACTTGGCCTTCGACCCCCGCCGTTGGCGCGAGCCGCCGTTCCGCAGCCCGCACCACACCGCCTCCGCCCCGGCGATGGTCGGCGGCGGCAGCAACCCGCGCCCTGGCGAGATCTCGCTGGCCCATAACGGCGTGTTGTTCTTGGACGAGTTGCCGGAATTCGACCGGCGTGTGCTGGAAGTGCTGCGCGAACCTTTGGAAACCGGCGCCATCACCATTTCGCGCGCGGCGCGGCAGGCGGATTTCCCCGCCCGCTTCCAATTGATCGCCGCGATGAACCCTTGCCCCTGCGGCTATCTGGGCGACGCCTCGGGCCGCTGCCATTGCAGTTCCGAGCAAGTGCAGCGCTACCGGGCGCGGATTTCCGGGCCGTTGCTGGACCGCATCGACATGCACATCGAAGTGCAGCGCGTCTCCCACGAAGTGTTGCGCGCCTGCAAGCCCGGCGGCGAGGAAACCAGCGCGACGGTGCGCGGGCGCGTGATACGGGCGCGGCAACGGGCGGTGGAACGCGCCGGCCACGCCAACGCCCAGTTGACGCCGCAGCAGATCAAGCGTTTTTGCGCCTTGGACGAAAAAGCGCAAAGCCTGCTGGAGCGGGCCGTGGACAAGCTCGGCCTGTCCCACCGCGCCTACCACCGGATATTGAAGCTGGCCCGCACCATCGCCGACCTGGCCGGTTCCGAGTTTATCCAAATTGCGCATATCAGCGAGGCGGTGTCTTACCGGAAATTGGACCGGATGCCGGCGAACGGCGAGGGCAAGGGCTTGGCAACTCCCTTGGAAAAGCCTAAGCGCTGACTGGGTCCACAAGCTTAAGGCACCTTTAGCAGTTATCACTTTTCACCAGGAACATTATGAATTCTGTCAATGACACCGATTATCGGAACAGCCATTTGAGCAAAGGCGCATCCTACGACGAGACCATTTTCGCCTCGCCGTTTGACGCCTACATGGACAAATGGGAAGGCCACCACCTGGGCAATATTTTGCAAGAGTTATTCCCCATCAACATTCCCCGGTATTTGGATTTTGCCTGCGGCACCGGACGGATTACCCAGCGCATCGCCCCCATCGCCAGCGAGTCTTATGGCGTCGATGTTTCCGAGTCGATGCTTGGCAAGGCGCGTGGGAAATGCCCTGATACCACGTTTGTCTGCGCCGACCTGACGCAAAATGACGTGGATATTGGCGAGTTTGACCTCGTCACCTCCTTCCGTTTTTTTGGCAATGCCCAAGATGATCTGCGGGAAGCGGCTTTGGCCGCCATCAACCGGCATCTGCGTCCGGGCGGATACTTGATAATCAACAGCCACCGCAATCCCAATACCTTGGCCGGATTTGTCCATAAGTTCACCGGCAAGGGCGACGAAGAACTTACCCTAAGCTACGCAAAACTCAAAGGGCTGTTGGATCGCCATGGATTTGAAATTGTGGCGCGCCAGCCCATCGGCTTTTGGATATTCCGGGACAAGCTGGCCAACCCGGCAATGCTGGACTCTGGCTTGGCCACCAAGCTGGAACATATCTTTAGATTTTCCTGGCTGGCGCCTTGGGCTCCCGACTGCCTGCTAGTCATCCGTAAAATCGCGTCCTAGCCCTGCCCGGTACTAGAAACATGTTGTTTTCACCTGCCAGAACCGGCGCTGCGGAAGCGGATGCCAGGGATGTCGGAAGGATACGGATGCTGTACAAGCTTCCCAGCGTTCCAGCGCGTGGGAAAACCTTGGAGTTGCTCGTCTCCCAGCCATCCGTGTTGACCGCGTCGCCTTGGCTTGGGCGTGAGATTGCGGCTTACTCCATCGATTTCCCAAGCCAGCCAGATACCCGCTTTGCCGACAATGTCGCGGACACCCCGGCCGCAAGGCTTCCATTCCCGGATAATTCATTCGATATCGTGGTGTTGCACCAAACCATTGACGAACTGGCGGACCTTGCCCGCCGCAAGGGCAAAGACTTTCACATACCGGCTTTTATGGCAGAAGTGGCGCGGGTATTGACGCCCGGCGGGGTGGCCACAGGATGCGTGGGAAACCGCCACAGCATCAAACTCGCCATTCAGCGCATCAAATTTTGCCTCGGCTTGGCCGATGGCTCTGGCATAGTCGCCCCGCCGCCGCTATCGAGCATCGCCTGCCGGCAGTCTCTGCTGGCAGCAGGTTTTGCCGACAGCAAAACTTACACCGTCGAACCGGGGGCGGACAGCCCGCAAATACTCCATGAAATCGAGCCGGGCTGGCCTAGGCGGGCCGCGCTTTGGCATGTGGAAAAAGCGCGGCCAAACCTGTCACGGCCCAGCTATTGGCTGTGGCGCTTCCTGGCCGAGCTAGGCATCAGCCAATGGCTAACCTCTACCGTTTATTTTTGGGCGAAAAAATGCTGAATCTGGTCAGGGATACGCTCTTATCCAATCACCTGCTGAAGCCATGGGACAAGCCAATCTATGAAATCATAGTCACCAAAGAGACTGTGTTGACCATCCAAGCATTGTTGCCAAACAATGTCTTATATCATATCCGGCTGTTACAGCTTGGCAGCGACCAAGAAGAATACAAAAATTATCTGCTGGCGCAGCAAACCTACCAACAGTTTGTTCCTCCATTGCTGGCGCATGCTATCCAGGAGCCTTGGGAGATATTCATTGCCCGCGGTGTGCGCCACCGTGCGGTGACGCCTGCCAGAATACTGGGTGGCGACTGCTGCCTGGCAGGCAAAATCATCGAATTCTTTCTCGCTGGGAGCAACCGTGGCAGCCAAGCGCCAGCGGCATCCCACCGGCAATTCCTTCAGCAATTGCGGGAACGCATGTCCGATCCCGCCTGCCTGTCCATCCTGGATAGATGGATTGCCCAACCGCGGCTGGACAGCTTGCCGCATATTCCCCAACATGGCGATTTCACGGCCAGTAACTTTGGGGAAACCAACGCGGGATTGGTCATTTTTGATTGGGAAGATTTTGGCAGAGTCAATTTGCCGGGTTTTGACCTGTTCATCCTGCTGGCATCCAGCCTTAAATTCGCCGTGCCAAAATTGCTGGATGCCAAATGGGAAAACGATGACGGTTATGGCAAGCTAGTCGAACAGAGCTGCGCGGTCATGAACCTATCGACGCAGATGTTCAGAGAATTGGTCCCGCTCTATTTGGTGATATTTTTGACTCTAAAAGAAACCTATTCGCACACAATCTATGAGATGACGCGCAATGCCATTCTAGCCTTGCCCGCTGAGGAATTTTGAGGGCATAGATGGACGAACATCCGCAGACCAAAAGCATCATCGCCAAAGCCATCCCCGGAATACGTTGGAGCATCCTGCTGAAAGTCTTGTCGCAGATTCTCACCTGGGTCGCCACGCTGGTGGTGGTGCGGCACATCACCCCGGAGGATTACGGCATGAACGCGATGCTGGAAGTCCCGTTCGAGATGCTGGCGATTTTTAGCTCATTGGGTTTGGACCGAGCGTTGATCCAGACCAAAAACCTGGAAAACCGGCATTTAAAAAGTGTTTTTGGCTTGTTGTTGTCCATCAACCTGCTAATATTCGCAGGCTTTTTTTTCTGCGCGGACCCAATTGCTTGGTATTATAATGAAGCGCGGCTGACAATCTATGTCAAAGCGCTGGCCATATGCTTTCTTATCATCCCATTTAGAATAGTGCCAGACGCCTTGCTGGATAGGAATCTTGATTTCAAGACCAATGCGCAGGTCAATCTAATCTGCGCGATTGCCACTTCTCTACTCTCGCTGGCCTTGGCCCTGCAAGGTGCCGGCATATGGGCGCTCATCATCCCTAAAATAGCCAGTATCGCACTGCCAGCGCTCATTCTGTCGTTTGTCAAGCCGTGGTTTGTCCTGCCTTCTTTTCGGCTGTCTGAAATTAGCCATTTGGCCAAGTTTGGCGGCTCCATGCTGTTCATGATTTTAAGCGTGACGCTGGCCGCCAAAATCCCCACCCTAGTCGCCGGACCTGTCGTGGGTTCGGAAGAGTTGGGCTATTTTTCCCTAGCCATGTTCTTCGCCTTTCTGCCCTTAAGCAAAATCATGCCCGTTGTGAACCAGGCTATTTTCCCTGTGTTTTCGAGGTTGCAAGGGCAAAAAGACCAAGCCAAACTCTACTATCGCAAGACCCTGCGCTTGATGGCCGTGTTGTTTTTTCCAATCACCTTTGGCCTCGCCGTTGTCGCCGAAGAGTTTGTGTTGGTCTTCCTGGGCGCGCAATGGCGTCCGGCGATTATTTTGTTGGTGGCTATGGCTATCGTCATGCCTTGCCGCATGATATTCGCCACCTATCTCCCCATATTAAACAGCATGGGGCAAGTGTGGTTGACCACCACTGCGTCGGCAATCATGCTGGCCGCAGTGGCGCTGTCTTGCTTGCTTGGCATCCGCTGGGGCATTTTGGGACTTACGGCGACCATGGGCGGGGTGCTTCCCTTTGCCATGATGGTAATCGTCAGAATGTCCCGCGACGCGGTGGGCATATCCATGCGCCAATTGCTGGGCGAAATTGGCCCGGCGCTGATTGTTTCCAGCCTGATGATGGCTTGCGTCGCCAGCTTCAAATTTTGGGTGTCCATCGACGACCCCAAACAATTATTGGCCTGTGAAATTTTGTTAGGCGCTTGCAGTTATCCCCTGGCCCTGCGTTTGTTCTTTCCCGCCACCCTGCGGGAAGCCAAGGAAGCGGTGTCGCGGCGCCATTAAAACCGCGAGAATTCCGTGCCTCTTGGATTCATCAATGCCCTCGTTTAGCCATGTCCAAGCCTTCCACGCTTAACCCGCAACAGCTCGCCGCCGTCAAGCTCACCGACCATCCTTTGCTGGTGTTGGCCGGGGCGGGCAGCGGCAAGACGCGGGTCATCACCGAGAAAATCGCCTACCTTATCAAACAAGGCACCCCGGCCCGCCATATCGCGGCGGTGACCTTCACCAACAAGGCCGCGCGGGAGATGAAATCGCGCGTGGGCAGGCTGGTCGCCGACAAGGATCTGCGCGGGCTGCGCGTCTCGACGTTCCACGCCTTGGGGCTGGACATCATCCGCCGGGAACACCGGGCGCTGGGTTTTAAATCCGCCATCTCCATTTTTGACGAACATGACCGGCAAGTCTTGCTGAAAGAATTGGCCAAGCATGGCGGCCAAGTCTATGACTTGGACAAAGTCGAGCAATATGGCTGGCAAATCAGCCGCTGGAAGAATCTGTTTGTGCTTCCCGAACAGGCGATGGCGCAGCCGGTGGATTCCCCGGACAGCCGAATCGCCGCGCAGATTTACGGCGAATATGCCCGCCAGATCAAAGCTTACAACGCGGTGGATTTCGACGACCTGATCTTGCAGCCAGTGTTGTTGTTCCAAGAGAAACCGGAAGTGTTGGAGAAATGGTGCAACCTGATCCGTTATCTATTGGTGGACGAGTACCAGGACACCAACATGACCCAATACCAACTGGTCAAACTGCTCGCCGGCTCCCTGGGGCGGTTCACCGTGGTGGGCGACGACGACCAGTCGATTTATTCCTGGCGCGGGGCGCAACCGGAAAACCTCGCGCAATTGCAAAAGGATTATCCGCGTTTGCAGGTCGTCAAACTGGAGCAAAACTACCGCTCCACCGGGCGGATATTGAAAGTGGCGAACCGGCTTATCGCCAACAATCCCCATGCGTTCGAGAAACGGCTGTGGAGCGCCTTGGGGGTTGGCGACCCGCTGCGCGTCATCAAGGCCAAAGAGGAAATCGCCGAATCCCGGCAGATCGCGTCGGACATCGTCCACCACAAATTCCGCCATAACACCCAGTTTTCCGACTACGCCATTCTCTATCGGGGCAACCATCAATCGCGCCTGTTCGAGCGCGCCTTGCGTGAGCATGGCATTCCCTATTTCATCTCCGGCGGCGCGTCGTTCTTCGCCAACGCCGAGATCAAAGACATCCTCGCCTACCTGCGCCTGCTGGTGAACCGCGAAGACGACGCGGCTTTTTTGCGGGTCGTCAACACCCCGCGCCGGGAGATTGGCCCCAACACGCTGGAAAAACTCAGCCACTACGCCAAGCAACGCCAGGTCAGCCTGTTCGCCGCTTGCTTCGAGCTGGGTTTGGAACACAGCCTGCCCGAAGCCGCCGTGAAAAAGCTGCGGCATTTCGGCGACTGGCTGGCGGATGTGGCCGACCGTGCGGAGCGCGGCGACACCTTTGGCGTCATCGACGAATTCATCGAAAACTTGGACTATGAAAGCTGGCTGCAGGAAAACAGCACCAGCCAGCCGCAGGCCGAGCGGCGCATGGGCAATGTGCGCGAACTGCTGGACTGGCTGCGCAGGCTGGCGCAGGGGGAGGGCGGCGGCGAGAAGAGCTTGGCCGAGGTCGTCGCCAAGGTCATGCTGCTGGACATCCTCGACCGCCAGGAGGAGGAAAACTCAGGCGACCGCGTCAGCCTGATGACCTTGCATGCCGCCAAAGGCTTGGAGTTCCCCTATGTCTATTTGGTGGGCATGGAGGAGAACATCCTGCCCCACCAGACCAGCATCGACGAGGGCAACGTCGAAGAGGAGCGCCGCCTCGCCTATGTCGGCATCACCCGCGCCCAGAGGCAGCTCACCTTCAGTTATTGCAGCCACCGCAAGAAATATGGCGAGATGGCCGATTGCAAGCCCAGCCGCTTTCTGGACGAACTGCCGCTGGAAGATCTGGAATGGAACGACCGCAACCCGTTGCCGCCGGAAGTGCGCCACGAGCGCGGCAGAGCCCACCTCGCCGACCTGAAGCGTTTGTTAAACGGCTAGAAAGACGCTACAATGTGCGCTCCACACCAAGCGTCCGTAGCTCAGTTGGATAGAGTAGTGGCTTCCGAAGCCATTGGTCGCAGGTTCGAATCCTGCCGGGCGCGCCAGTTTTCCAAGGCCCATAGCGACAAGCTATGGGCTTTTTTGTTGGCTCTGTCCGTCAGCGGCCTGCCGCGAGAACCCGCCGATGCCGTCCGCGGGCGTCCCGGAAGGGCGGAACTTTGGGCCGGCTGCGTGTTGCCGGGCTTTAAAAGGCAGCAATTCGCAGTATGGCGGAGTATTTGGCGCTGCGCTTTGGCTCAAAATGAGAATTGCTGTGTTAAAGGCATTGGTTTGGCCCAAGCGGTGCCGCTCGGCTATACTGCTTCAACCTTTTATCCAAGACATCCATCCTCAAACCGACAGGAAAGACTAGCGACAGCCTATGAAAATCAGCGTCCAACCCATTATTTTGTCCGGGGGCTCTGGCACCCGGCTGTGGCCCTACTCCAGGGAAGCCTACCCCAAGCAGTTTTTGTCGTTTACCGGGGACAATACCTTGTTCCAAGACACCGTCACCCGGGTGGAGGACATGGGGGCCGGTCCCGCGCAGCTTGAAATAAAATCGCCGGTGGTCGTGTGCAACGAGTTGCACCGCTTCCTGGTGGGCGAGCAATTGCGGCAATTGGGCTTCGACGAGTTCTCCATCATCCTGGAGCCTATCGGCCGCAACACCGCCCCCGCGTTGACGCTGGCGGCCTTGCAGGCATCTGCGGGCGGCGATGACCCGGTGTTGGTGGTGATGCCTTCGGACCACCATATCGAGGATGTGGCCGGATTCCGCCAGCGGATGCTCGCCGCCATCCATAAAGCCGCAGAGGGGGCCGTGGTCACTTTCGGCATCGTGCCGACCAAGCCGGAAACCGGCTACGGTTACATCCGCAAGGGCGCGGCTTTGGGGGAGGAGTTCTTCCTGCTCGACGGCTTTGTGGAAAAGCCGGACGCCCTCACGGCGTCGGAGTACCTGGCTTCCGGGCAATATCTTTGGAACAGCGGCCTGTTCGTGCTGCGCGCCTCGGTTTGGCTGGAGCAAATCCGCCAGCATCGGCCCGATATCGCGCAGGCTTGCCAGGAGGCCTACACCCAGGCCAAGGGCGACGGGAATTTCGTGCGCATCGACAAAGCCCGCTTTGCCGCCTGTCCCAGCGACTCCATCGACTACGCGGTCATGGAGAAGCTGGCGCAAACACCGGGCGGGATCGAGTCCGTGGTGTTGTCCCTAGACGTGGGCTGGTCGGATCTCGGTTCCTGGTCGGCCTTCAGCGAAGTCCGTCCGCAGGATGAGAACGGCAACGTGGCCGTGGGCGACGTGTTTACCAAAGACGTGGCGAATTCCCTGCTTTATGCGCAAAACCGCTTCCTTGCCGCCGTCGGCGTGTCCGACCTGATCGTGATCGAAACCACGGACGCGGTATTGGTGGTCCATAAAGACAAGGCCCAGGAGGTGAAGGCTATCACCAACCACTTGAAGCATTCCGCGCGCCTGGAGCATGTGTTCCACGCCAAGGTGCACCGGCCCTGGGGCGACTACGAAGGCATCGACAACGGCGAGCGTTACCAAGTCAAGCGTTTGACAGTGAAGCCGGGGGGCTGCCTTTCCCTGCAATTGCACCACCACCGGGCGGAACACTGGACTGTGGTGCACGGCACGGCCAAGGTGACGCGGGGCGAGGAGGTTTTCCTGCTCGGCGAGAACGAGTCCACCTTCATCCCCGTGGGCATCCAGCACCGCCTGGAAAACCCCGGCGTCATCCCGTTGGAAATCATCGAAGTGCAGTCGGGCAGCTATCTCGGCGAGGACGACATCGTCCGTCTTGAAGACCAATACAACCGCATCGAATCTTGACTCTTTTAGGATCTTAAACACATGGCGCTACACTGTGGCATCGTCGGCCTGCCCAACGTCGGCAAGTCGACCCTGTTCAACGCTCTCACCAAGGCAGCCATCGCTGCCGAGAATTACCCTTTCTGCACCATCGACCCGAACGTCGGCGTGGTGCCGGTGCCCGATCCACGCCTGGACGCGCTGTCGGAAATCGTCAAGCCGCAGCGCGTGGTGCCGACAGCGATAGAATTCGTCGACATCGCCGGGCTGGTGGCCGGGGCGTCGAAAGGCGAGGGCTTGGGCAACCAATTCCTCGCCCACATCCGCGAAACCGACGCCATCGCCCATGTCGTCCGCTGCTTTGAAAACGACGACGTGGTGCATGTGGCGGGCAAGATCGACCCCGGCTCCGACATCGACGTGATCCACACCGAGCTCAACCTGGCCGACATGGCCTCGGTGGACAAAGCCTTGCAGCGCACCTTGAAAAACTCCAAATCCGGCAACAAGGACGAGTTGCACAAAAAGGATGTCTTGGAAAGGCTCGCGGCCCATCTGGACACCGGCAAGCCGGCCCGTTCGCTGGGGCTGGACGCGGAGGAGCAGGAACTCATCCGGGATCTGTTCCTGCTGACCATGAAGCCGACCATGTACATCGCCAATGTGCAGGAGGACGGCTTCCACGACAACCCGCTGTTGGACCGCGTCCGCGCCATCGCCGAGGAGGAGGGCGCGGGGGTGGTGCCGGTGTGCGCGGCGCTGGAGGCGGAAATCGCCCAGCTCGACGAGGCCGACAAGGCGGACTTCCTCGCCGAGATGGGCTTGGAGGAGCCGGGCTTGAACCGCGTCGTGCGGGCCGGCTACCAGCTATTGAACCTGTACACGTATTTCACCGCCGGCGTCAAGGAAGTCCGCGCCTGGACCATCCACCAAGGCGACACCGCCCCGCAAGCGGCCGGCGTCATCCACACCGATTTTGAAAAGGGCTTCATCCGCGCCGAAGTCATCGCCTACGAGGATTTCATCGCCTACAAAGGCGAGCAAGGGGCCAAAGACGCCGGCAAATGGCGGCTGGAAGGCAAGGAGTATGTCATGCGCGACGGGGACGTGGTGCATTTCCGCTTCAACGTCTAAGTCGAAAGAAAGGTTCGTTGAGTGTCGCCAAGG
>CAZOTR010000005.1:0-36428 GCA_964582755.1 uncultured Methylococcaceae bacterium
CACCCCCGTTCAAGCCGTCGCCCTACCGCCGTGAGAAGCGGGCGCGTCGGCTCCATTCATCCATCAAGGAGCCAAACCATGAACACCCCCACCCAAGCCACGCCCGAAATCCGCCCGGATTCCACCCAAACCGTTGGCGAAGCCGCCAACCAAGACATCACGCCGACCACCGGCTTGGAATGCATTCGATTCGACGCCACGCCCACTGGCTACCTGTCGCTAACTAGCCCCACGTCATGGGGCGACCTGCTCGCGCTCGGCGCATTGTCCAAGGCGGGCACGGAAACGTTCGTTACGCCCACCGACTTGGCCGGTCTGGAATTGCTGGCCGGCCAGCTTTCCAACGCGTTGGAAACTGTCTTGGACGGCTTAGAGTTGGTCGGGCGGCTGGCCGCTTTGGCGGGCCGCGGACTTGACGTGGACGATGTCACCCGCCTGGGGTGGTTAATCAGCGGCCTTTCCGAGCTAGGCAACGAGCTGCGGCACGAGGCCGAAAACGCCAACCACGAGTTGCAACGCAGGCGGGAGGCGGGCCGCGACAACGGCGCCGCGATCCGTGCGCCCGGTGCGGACGGGCGCGGAGGTTGAGCCATGGCCGATCAAAAGAAAAAACCCCCGAAGGCTGGCGGGCCTGCGGGGGTTAAACCTGTTCAGGATGCGAACCGGGAAGCGGCACCGGCTCCGGCAAATTCTACCGCAAAACCCGTTTCCTTCACCATTTTCACGTCTTCCCAGCCGCTTTCAAAACGCTACGCCCTGAAAGACAACGGCGGCATTGAGAAGACCCCCGCCGCCAACATGACCACGGGCCGGGCGCGGCGCGTGTCCTTGGACTTCGCCCAGTTCGGCGCGGAACTGGGCAAGGCTTCGGAGCGCGTGGCCTTTGGCTATGGCTTGCATGACGCGGAAGCTCACGGCGAGGCGGTGAAAATCGCCGTCGCGGCCAAGGCGGACCCGGCCAAGGGCGTTCTGGCCCGCACCCGTGAATACTTCGACTACCGCGCCGGGCCGGGCGTGGTCATGATCGATCACGACCCGCACACGGACGGCCCGGCAGCTACCCCGGAGGAACTGCGCGGCATTCTGGCGGCGGTGTGTCCGGCGTTCGCCGGAGCGGCTTGCTGGGCGCGTGGCAGCTTGTCTTCTGGCGTCCACCTGGAAGGCGAAGCGCCCGCGCCTAAGCCCGGCTTCCACTTGTATTTTCCCGTCGCCGACGCCGCCGACATCCCGCGCTTCGGCGGGGCGCTGTTCAAGCGGCTGTGGCTGGCCGGGCATGGCTTCATCGCCCTGTCCGGCGCGGGCAGCTTCCTTGTCCGGTCGGTGATCGACGGGGCCGTTTTCGACGGGGAACGGTTGGATTTCGTGGGCAAGCCAATGGCTGGGCCGGGGGTGGCCTACACACCGCCAGAAGCCGCCTACCATCCGGGCGGCTACCTGGACACCCGCGCCTTGCCGGACCTGGACGAATCCGAGGAAGGACAGTTCAAGGCATTGCTTGACCAGGCCAAGCAGGTCCGCGAATCCGACCGGCAAGTCCAGCGGGCGCGATGGGAGGAAACGCATGTCCGCGCCATGGCGGCGCGAGGTGTGCCGGAAGCCGAAGCCCGCGCCCAAGCCCGGCAGACACCGGCGGACGGCAAGCCCGTAGACCTTTACCGGGATTGGCCCTTGCAGTTTGCCACGCTGGGCTTTGCGACGGTTGGCGACGTGCTGGCGAACCCGGCCCGCTACGACGGGCAGGCATTGGCCGATCCGTTTGAAGGTGTTGATTATGGCCGGACAACGGCCAAATTCTTCGCCAATCGGGGCGGCAAGCCCTACATCAACAGCCATGCCCACGGCGGGGCGCGGTACTTCCTCAAAGTCAGCGCCGGGCCGGAACCCCGCCCCCTGCCGCCGGAGGAGCCGCCCTTTGCCCCCGACTATTACGCCCAGCTTGCCCCGCCCGGCGGCGGCGAGGCATCGGACGCCCCGCCCCCGCCGCCCGGCAAGAACGCCCGTACCACCCCGAAAAGCCCCGCCAAGACGGAACCCCGGCAAGGCGGAGAAAACTCCGGCCAGCCTGCCCCGGCGGAGCGGGGCAACGTGGTTTCCATGACCGAGGATAACGCCTTGCGCGGGGCTTTTGAGCGGAAAATCAACGACACCGAAGACTTCGGCGATCTGGTTTACAAGATTGCCCCAGAAGTGAATAAATCGGCCTTGCGCAAGGCGTCAAAGGCTAATTTACTAAAGCAGATTGCCAAAAAGGCCGGGGTATCTCTGGATACTATCCGGCAAGATTTGCTTGATAATGACGATTCGCAAGACGGGCGCGGGCGGGCCGATCCTGGCTTTCTGCCTTATGAAATCAAGGGCAATCAGCTTTGGTTGATTGACGACCAAGGCCGGAGGCCGCTTTGCAACTTTGTCGCCAATATCAAAGAGGAGGTTATTCATGATAACGGGGCGGAAGCCGAAACCTTTTTTCTTATCGAGGGCCGTTTGAATACTGGAACGCATTTGCCGCCTATCGAAGTATCTGCCTCGCGCTTTGCGGGGATGGGCTGGGTGAGTGGGGAATGGGGCGCAAGGCCATTAGTCCACGCGGGCAGCACGATAAAAGACCATTTGCGGGCGGCTATCCAAGGCATTATTCCTTGCGAAAAGCGGCGCACTGTCTACGGCCATGCCGGTTGGCGGAAGCTGGGGGATGATTGGCTATACCTGCACGGCGGCGGCGCTATCGGTGTTGACAGGGACTTGACCGAGCTTGAAGTAAGGGCGGGGGAAGGCAATATGCGGCGGTATCGCTTTGAGGCGGACGGCGGCGGCGACCTGTGCGAGGACATCCGGGCGAGCCTGCGGCTTTTGGACCTGTCGGCCAGCAATGCGGCACTGGGCGTGGTGCTGCTGGCAGGCGTCTACCGCGCCCCCTTGGGCGAGGCCGCGCCGCTGGACCACGGGGTTTTCCTGGCCGGCCAGACGGGTTCCCGCAAGTCGGAAGCCGCCGCCATGGCCTTGGCCCACTTCGGGCGCGGCTTCAACGCCCGCAACTTCCCCGCCAACTGGGACGACACCGAAAGCGACATCGAAGCCAAGGGCCACGCGGCCAAGGATTGCCTGTTTGTGGTCGATGACTTCAAGCCACGCGGCGCGGCCAGCGACGTGCATAAGCTGCATGTGAAGGCCGACCGGCTGTTCCGGGCGGTTGGCAACCAGTCGGGGCGCGGGCGGCGCACGTCCGACATGAGGCAGCGGGCGGCGTACCACCCTAGGGGGCTGGTGCTGGCGACCGGCGAGGACATACCGCGAGGGCAGTCCCTGCGGGCGCGTATGGCCTTGGTGGAGTTGAGCGGCGGCGACGTGGACAATGCGGTTTTAAGCGAGTTGCAGGAATCGGCCCGTTCTGGCGCATTGGAGCGGGCCATGGGCGCTTATCTGCGCTGGCTGGCTAAGGACATGGACACGCTGAAAACGGCGCTTCCTGCCGCCCTGCGGGCGTTCCGCGACGGGGCCATACGGGAGGGCTTTGCCACGGCGCACCCACGGGCGGCGGACGTGTACGCCAGCCTGTTGGTAGGGCTGGACATGTTCTTGCTGTTCGCGCTGGACGCCGGGGCGCTTGGCGTGGAAGAGAAGGCCGGGCGGTTCGATGCCTGCCAAGCCGTCTTGAAGGACATGATAGCCGCGCAAGGCGACTTGCAGGCCGACCAGGACGAGGTTTTGCAGTTCCTGGGCTTCATCAAGTCCAGCCTGAACGCCGGGCTGTGCCACTTCTCCGACGCGCTCAAGCAGGGCGCACCCGCCGAGCATCCCAGCTTTTGGGGCTGGAAGACCATTCCTGGCGGCGAGGGGATGCAGGACATCACGAAGCCAGCCGGGGAACTGGTGGGCTGGGTTGACCCGGTGCGCGTCTACCTGGACGGCAACGCGGCCTTTGCTGCGGCGCAGGAAATGGCGAAGGCCACCGGGGAGAACCTCGCCATTACCCAGCGCAGCCTGTGGGCGCGGATGGCCGAGCGCGGGCTGTTGCTGGAAGTGCATAAGGAGGCGGGCAAGGTGCGCCTGACATCGCGGCGCGTTGTGGCTGGTGTTTCCAGGCGCGTCTACGTGATGGACCGCAAGACTTTGGAAGACGATCCGGCAGCATAGGCACACACAAAAGCCAAAGAGGTAGGGTTATATATTTTGAGTGGGAAGAGTGGGAAGATTAAGCTAGAGGCCGCACCGTACAAGGGTTTTATGCTTCCCACTCGCTAAAAATGAGTGGGAAGAATGCCCACTTGAGTGGGAAGCCAAAACCAAGGCCGGGCCGGGCTGCAAACGTGCGACGCGCCAAGCCTGCCCACTCCGAGTGGGAAGACTGCCCACTCGCAAACCCCCAAAACGACATGCAACCCATTGTTTTTATAGGCTATCTTCCCACTCTTCCCACACTTCCCACTCTTTTGCATAGGTCTTTAGGTATTTTGCGCGTGTCCCTGTCTTTTGCGCCCGCGTCTGTTGCATATCAATGGCTTATGTCTTGCGCCGGGCGTTTTGCGATCCATAAGCACCATGCGGGCCGATGGGCGGCTTTTAGGACTGTCTGCCTGCCTGCCATGGCACGGGGAAAGGCCGGGCATCCTTGCCCATTCTAGGGCCGTACAGGCCGCAATTCCGGCCCGGCCATGGGCAAGCCCGGCCTTCGGCCCAAGCCCAGCGATGGACGCCACAGGCGGCGTCTAGCCTCCCCACCTATGGCCGCCCCGCCCCCCGGCATAAAAAAGGTACTTTCTGGAGGGGTGTTCATGCGGCGCGCAAACGCGCATTTTGTCTCTAGGCATGGGCTGGCAGGGGGGGGTCATAATTTTGCCATGCCTTACGGGATGGCTTTTACTTTAGGCGGCAGACCGGCGCGGCCCCTCCTAGGGCTGGCCGGGGCTGCTGGCGAGGCAGGCCCGCAAGCCCAGCCAGGAGCGCCAAGGCGGCGCGACGGGCCACGCCCTTGGCTTTGCCCCGGCAAGATCTGCCGAAGCGGCCACGGCCAAGCCAGCGGGCCGGAACCGGCTCCACGGCAAAAGGGCATCGTCGGCAAGCCCCGGAAGGCACCCCGGCCAAGAGCAGCGGAACCGGCCCGCAAGCCCGGCCAGAGCGCCAAGGCGGCGCGGCGGGCCACGCCCGTGGCCTTCCCCGCCACGATCCGCCGAAGCGGCCACGGGCAAGCCAGCGGGCCAGAACCGGCTCCACGGCGGGCGGGCATCGTCGGCCTTCCCTGGAAGGCACCCCGGCCATGCCCGAGGACGGAACCGGCCCGCAAGCCCGGCCAGACGGCCAAGGCGGCGCGGCGGGCCACGCCCGTGGCCTTGCCCCGGCACGATCCACCAAAGCGGCCACGGCCAAGCCAGCGGGCCGGAACCGGCACCACGGCGGGCGGGCATCGTCGGCCAACCCTGGAAGGCATCCCGGCTAGGAGCGAGGCCGGAACCGGCCCGCAAGCCCGGCCAGACGGCCAAGGCGGCGCGGCGCTGGCCCTTCATGTTTGGCATGTTCAGAAAAGTACACCTTTTTGGACATGACGCAATGCCCCCTGGTAGCCGCGTTCCACCGTGTCCAGAAAAGTCAAAAATGAATTATTTGACACTATGTGCGGGTAAGCCTATAATGAAACTGAACACAAACAACAGGCCAGAGGGGCTTGCCATGAACGTTGGATACATCCGAGTTAGCAGCTACGACCAGAACACCGCCCGGCAGCTTGCCGATGTCACCTTGCAAAAGGTTTTCGAGGAAAAGGCCAGCGCAAAGGACGCCAAGCGCCCCCAGCTTCAAGCCTGCCTGGAGTTCGTGAGGGAGGGAGACCTATTGCACGTCCATTCAATCGACCGCCTTGCAAGGAACCTTGTGGACCTACAACAGATTGTGGACGGCCTGACCAAGAAGGGCGTTGCCGTGCGGTTCCACAAGGAGAACCTTGAGTTCAACGGCAAGGACAGCGCCTTGCAAACCTTGATGTTTCAGATGATGGGGGCTTTTGCCCAGTTCGAGCGGGCTTTGATCCGCGAACGGCAGCGGGAAGGCATAGCCGCCGCGCAAGCCAGCGGGAAGCGCATAGGCGCACCGTCCAAAATCAGCCCTGAAACCCTGGCCGAAATCCGTGGCAAGCTGGGGCAAGGCGCGTCCAAGAAGGCATTGGCGGCGGAATACGGAATCAGCCGGACAACGCTATACGCGGCGCTGGGCGATGTCGAGGCGGGCTTGGCCCGCGCCAATGTCATCGGCATCCGCGACCGTGGCGAGTGAGCAAGGCGCGGCGGGATGCGGGCAGGCATCGCCCACACCTGTTTGTCGCCGTGTTTACGCCCAGGCCGGGCGCGTTGCATGTCATCCGCCCTCGCAAAGCCAACCCAAGAGAGATCAAACGCCATGGCTAAACGCCCCAACCCCAGCTTGATAGACGAAGACAACCCCGAATGGAGTAGGGAAGACCTCGCCCGCGCCCGGCCCGCCGCCGAGGTTTTGCCGGAGATCATGGGGGCGGCATTGGCCGCTGAAATGTTGCAACCCAAGAAGCCGGGCCGTCCCAAAGCGCCATCGCCCAAAGTGCCGACCGCGATACGTTTGGACGCCGATGTTCTGGAAGTCTTCAAGTCCCAAGGCCGGGGCTGGCAAACGCGCATCAACCAAGCGCTTAGGGAATGGCTGGAAGCCCACCCGGCGGCGTAGGCTTGCCCCAAGGTGTAAATTTAGGCAGGCTGTGTAGTTAAGGGTGTAGCTATTTTTTTCCTGTTCATTTGTAAGCCTTTTGCTGTAAGGCGTTCCATATCCAGAGAACCGACCGCAAGCCGCCAACCAAACGAACTAAGGGGCAAGGCATGGCCTGGACGGATGAACGCAGGGCCAAGCAACGAGCCATGGTCTTGACTCGCAGGCCGTGGGAGAAATCCACCGGCCCGAAGACGCCCAAGGGCAAGGCGAGGGCCAGCAAGAACAGCCGGAAGCATGGCCTGCGTTCGGCCCCAGCCCGCGACATCGCCAAGCAACGGACTGCGGCAAAGCGGGAGGAGTGGGCCGTATTCTCGGCTAAGGTTCGGGAGGAACTGCGGAAGCGTTGAGGCTGGCCCCACGCGCACAGGGCAGACCCTTACGACCATGAACACCAACACCCGGCCCAGCGCCGGGTTTTTTGCGGGCAGGCTTTCCCACGCGGAACCATCCCATCCCATCCAAGCGGCAACATTTTGTTGGTATTTTTGATGGTATCTAGCGATTTTCGATTTTAATAACCAAGCAATTACGCGGCCTACAGAGGACAATTCGATTACTCTCCTCACCAAATTCTAGTTCCACCCTGTCCCAGACAGTCCCAGAACCCGCAAGCCACAAGGCTTCGCGGGTTTTTTGTTGTCCCATGCCATCCCAGATGATACCGTCCAATCCCGCATCTACAGACGGTATCTTTGACGGTATCCGCGCCTGACCGGCTGGCGGTACCGTCAAAAGCCTGCAAGCCAAGGGGGACGCCATGCTGACAGACACAGAGATCCGCAAGGCCAAGCCGTTCAAGATGGCGGCAAGCCGCCCGCCACTTGCCGGAATCTGCTACGATCAAGGCGCTTGCCTAGCTGGAAGACTTGCTAGACATCGAAGAGGCCAACCGCCGCATTGCCAGCCCGCAACCGCCCATCTCACTGGAAAGCATTATTCATGAGTTCGGCCTGGAGGATTGAGTTTGACCCTAGGGCGTGGGCCGAATTAGCCAAGCTTGTTCATGAGCGTGTAACCGTGGACGCTGCCCGCCACACTATGCCGCACAAAAGCAATGGCGGGGCTTTGAACCAAAATGGGAATTGTTGCTTAAGAGATAATACCGTTTGGGGCGGTATTATCCCTAGGTGGAAAGCCGACGCCCCCAGTCCCGCAACTGGCTGAGGATTTCTCTGTCACGCTGGCCGGTTTCGGGCTGGGTTTCCAATTGCGCCAGCCGCTCTTCATATTCCGCCAAAACCAAGCCGCCCCTGGCGGTTTTTTCGGTCAAATTCTTATGCCTAAATTGTTCCCAGCGGGCTTGCTCTTCCGGGCTTAGGCTTTCCGGCCAGTTGCGGGCGCGGTAGCGGAACAGCATTTCGGGCAGGCGGCGGTCGTCGAAGTCCGGTTTGGCCGTGGCCAGTTGCGCAGGGGGCATGCCGCGCAGTCTGGCCATTTTGTTTTTGTCGGCGTTGCTGAAAAAGCCGCCACTATAGATCATCAAGTCCGGGTCTTCCCATTCGGGCTTTTCGGCCGAAGGTTTGGCGAACACTTCTTCCAGTTTGGCGGCAAGGCCGGTGGCGGTGCTGAACCGGGCCAGATGGTTTTGGCAAGTGCCCAAGTCGATGTTTAGGCGCTCGGCGTCCGCCGGGCGCAGCGTTTTGAGCGGCACGAGGATGGGGCAGCGGTTCAAATGCACGGTCTTCAGCGGGATGCGCTCCACGCCTTCGGGCAGGTCGGCTGCGCGGGTGAACAGGCGGCGGCGGATTTCTGCCGCGTCCAGTTCCAGCAGGGGAGTGGGGTCGGCGCTGAGGTCGAAGACGGCGATTTCGTTCTGGTTGGTGGGGTGGCGGGCGAGGGCGGTGACGACGGCGATGCAGCCGCGCTCCGCCGGGTATTTCTCGGAGACATGCAGCACCGGCTCCAAGCTGCCGAATTTCAACAGGGCGGCGGCTTCGTGCTTGCCCCGGTTGCGCCAGGCGAATTCGTACAGCCGGGGCTGGCGCGTTTTGACCCGCCGCGCCAGTTCAATCGTGGCGCGGACGTCGGCCAGCGCGTCATGCGCGCCGCTGTGGCTGATGCCGTTAGCCTGGGTCAGCAGTTCAAGCCGAAAGCTGGGCCGGCCTTGCGCGTCCAACGGCCATTCGATGCCCTCTGGCCGCAGCGCGGCGGCCAGGCGCACCATGTCGATGATGTCCCAGCGCGAGTTACCGGCCTTCCATTCGCGCTCGTAGGGGTCGTAGAAATTGCGGTAAAGGGTGTTGCGGGTGACTTCGTCGTCGAAGCGCAGGGTGTTGTAGCCCAGCCCGCAGGTGCCGGGCTGGGCCAATTCGGCATGGATGGCGGCGATGAACCTGGCTTCGCGCAGACCGCGTTCCTCGGCCAATTGCGGGGTGATGCCGGTCACCAAGCAGGCTTCCGGGGCGGGCAGGCGGTCGGAGGGAGGTCGGCAATAGATGACTAGCGGGCCGCCGATCAGGTTTAAGTCTTCGTCGGTCCTTTGGCCTGCGAACTGGGCCGGGCCGTCGCGGCGTGGGTCCACGCCGAAGGTTTCGTAATCGTGCCAATACAGGCTGGTTTGGGCCATGCGTATACCTGCAAAAGATTAAGGGATGCCATCGCCGCACGCGATGGCATCCCTTAATACCACAAAAGTGGCTATATCATTTGACGGAAAGCAACGCCTTCAACACATCCACCCGGCTAATCACGCCAACCAGCTTGCCATTGTCGGTGACCGGGAAATGCCGCAGCGTGGATTTGCTGAACAATTCGGCCAATTCCAGGATGCTGGTGTCGGCGTCCACGGTGGTCACGTCCGGGGTCATGTATTCGGAGACTTTGCCGCCCATGCCTTCGTAATAGGTCGAGTTCAGGGTGATGCGCAGGCAATCCAATTCGGAGAATGCGCCGACGATCTTGCCATGGTCGTCCAGCACCGGCGCGCCGGTGATCTTGTGCGCCAACAGTTTGCGTATCGCCTCGAAGACATCCGTGTTCGGCCTGAAAAAGACCGGGTTGGAGGTCATGTATTCACCCACGGTAATATTTGCAAGCATGGCAACCCCTTATTGTTGTTGGTGTGGTGGATGGCTCACGAGCCTTTGGATGACAGTTCGAGGCTCTGCGCCGCTTCTAGCTTTTTTCGCTTGTCGCACTTTTCCGTGCAGACGCAATCGGCCGCGCCGGGTCCGCCGCAACTGCCTTTGATGGCGTGGCGGCCAAATATCACGCCTATCGCCATGATGGCAATCACGGCGGCGATAAAGGCAAAAGTAATCAGAAAAAGCGTCATGTCGATACCCTCGTTTGGAGTTGGCCGGTTTTCGCAGCCATGGATAATATTAACACGTCTGCCGGCGGGCGTGGCATTGCGGACAAAAAAACGGGGAGCTTGAGGCTCCCCGTTTCAGTTTTTGGACGCAGGCCAAAACTAGCCGCCGAAGTCGTCCAGCATGATGTTCTCGCGCTCGACGCCCAGATCCGTCAGCATCTTGATGACCGCCGAGTTCATCATCGGCGGGCCGCAGAGGTAATACTCGCAGTCTTCCGGGGCAGGGTGGTTCTTCAAGTAGTTGTCGTACAGCACGTTGTGGATGAAGCCGACATAACCCGTCCAGTTGTCTTCCGGCTTCGGCTCGGACAAGCCGATGTGCCAAGTGAAGTTCGGGTTTTCCGCCTGCAAGGTGTTGAAATCGTCCACGTAGAACATTTCACGCAACGAGCGGGCGCCATACCAGAAGGTCAGCTTGCGGTCGGTCTTGATGCGGCGCAACTGGTCGAAGATGTGCGAACGCATCGGCGCCATGCCCGCGCCGCCGCCGACGAAGATCATCTCATTCTTGGTTTCGCGGGCGAAGAATTCGCCGAACGGGCCGGAAATCGTGACCGGATCGCCCGGCTTCAGGTTGAAGATGTACGAGGACATCACGCCCGGAGGGGCGTCGGCGATGCGCGGCGGCGGCGTCGCGATGCGCACGTTCAACATGACGATGTTGTTCTCTTCGGGGTAGTTCGCCATCGAGTAGGCGCGGATGGCCGGCTCGGTGACGACGGATTTGATCGCCCAAAGGTTGTACTTGTCCCACTCGTCGCGGAAACGCTCTTCGATGTCGAACTCGGAGAACTGGTTGCTGTAAGCCGGACACTCGATCTGGATGTAACCGCCGGCGCGGAAGTCGATGGTTTCCCCGGCCGGCAATTCCAGCACCAGTTCCTTGATGAAGGTGGCGACGTTATGGTTCGAGCGGACTTTGGTTTGCCATTTCTTCACGCCGAAGACTTCGTCATGGACGTGGATCTTCATGTCCTGCTTGACCGTGACCTGGCAGGACAGGCGGTCGCCTTCCTTCGCCTCGCGCTTGGTGATGTGCGAAAGCTCGGTCGGCAGGATGTCGCCGCCGCCTTCCAACACCTTCACCTTGCACTGGCCGCAGGTGCCGCCGCCGCCGCAGGCGGAGGAGACGAACAGGTTGTTGTCCGCCAGCGCCGTCAGCAGCTTGGAGCCGATGGGAACGTGGATCTTCTTCTCGTGGTTGATCTCGACCTCAACGTTGCCTTCCGCGACCAGCTTGGACTTCGCGCCCAGGATCACGAACACCAGGGCAATCACGATCACTGTGAAAAATGTGACTCCCAGAATAATTTCCAACATCGTGTTTTATCCTTAGAGTTGTATGCCGGAGAAAGCCATGAAACCCATGGCCATCAAACCGGCGGTGATGAAAGTGATGCCCAAGCCACGCAGGCCCGGGGGCACGTCGCTGTATTTCAGCTTCTCGCGCACGCCCGCCATGGCGGTGATTGCCAGCGCCCAGCCGAAGCCGGAGGACACGCCGTAGACCACGGACTCGGAGAAGTTGTAGTCGCGCTCGATCATGAACAGCGAGCCGGCCAGGATGGCGCAGTTCACCGTGATGAGGGGCAGGAAAATGCCCAATGCGTTGTACAAAACCGGAAAGAAGCGGTCCAGGGTCATTTCCAGGATCTGCACCAGCGCCGCGATAACGCCGATGCAGCTCATCAGCCCGAGGAAGCTCAGGTCGGTGTCGGAAAGACCCGCCCAAGACAAGGCGCCTTCTTTCAGCAGCTTGGTGTAGATCAGGTTGTTGGCCGGAACGGTCAAGGTCTGCACGATCATCACGGCAATGCCCAAACCGACCGCCGTGGAGATCTTCTTGGAGACGGCGATGAAGGTGCACATCCCCAGGAAGAACGACAGCGCCAAGTTTTCGATGAAGATCGACTTGACGGCAAGCGAGATTAAACCTTCCATTAGTGTGCCTCCCCGTGCGCGGCGTGGCTGATGGTGAAGTCGGCCTTCTCAACCTGCACTGGCTTCCAAGAGCGCACCGCCCAGATCATCAGGCCGATCAAGAAGAACGCGCTAGGCGGCAGCAGCAGCAGGCCGTTCGGAACATACCAGCCACCGTCTTTCACCAGCGGCAGGATTTCAATCCCCAGCAACTTGCCGGAGCCGAACAGTTCGCGGAAGACGGCCAGGGTAATCAGCACCAAGCTGTAGCCCAAGCCGTTGCCCACGCCGTCCCAGAAGCTTTCCAGCGGCGGGTTTTTCATCGCGTAGGCTTCGGCGCGGCCCATCACGATGCAGTTGGTGATAATCAAGCCGACGAACACCGACAGCTTCTTGCTAATGTCATACGCGAACGCTTTCAAAAGCTGGTCCACCACGATCACCAAGGACGCGATGATGACCATCTGCGCGATGATGCGGATGCTGCTCGGCACATGCAGGCGGATGAAGGCGATGCCGGCGCTGGAGCAGGCCGTCACGGCGGTCAAGGCCAGGCTCATGATGAGCGCGGTCGTCAGTTGCGATGTCACCGCCAAAGCTGAGCAAATGCCCAGCACCTGCAAGGTGATTGGGTTGTTGTCGACCAAGGGGTCGAGCAAGACTTTCTTGGTTTCAGCTTCCATCGTCTTAACCTCTCTGTGCTCTGAGTTTTGCCAAATAGGGCGCGAAGCCTTCGCCACCCAGCCAGTATCTGATCAAGTTATTCACGCCGTTGCTGGTCAGGGTCGCGCCGGCCAAGCCGTCCACCTGATGCTGCGCGCCGGGCTTGGACGGATCGACAGTCCCCTTCACCAGGGTCAACACCGGCTCGCCAACTTCGGTGTGGTGCTTGCTTTGGAAGTCCCCTTCGCCGCTTTCCTTGTAGACTTTCTTGTCTTTCCACAAAGCTTTCCACTTCGGGTTGACGACCTCGCCGCCCAGGCCCGGGGTTTCCGCTTGGTCGAACAGGTTCAGGCCGATCACCGTCTGGCCGTCGGCTTGCAGGGCCAAATAGCCGTGCATCGTGGACCACAGCCCGTAGCCGCTGACCGGCAACACCACGGCTTTGATTTTGCCGTCTTCCTTCACCAGATACACCTTGGCGATCTTGGATTTGCGGCCAATCTTGGCGATGTCCTTGTCGGCGGGGATTTCCACCGTCAAAGCCGGATCTTTGCTGGCTTTGCGCTGGTCGAAGGTTTCCGCCGGATAAGCGTCGGTGTATTCGCCGGATTCAAGGTCAACGAGCTTGGGCTCGAATTTCTTGAACGCTTCCTCGACATTGGTCTGTTCTTCCAACATGCCGGCGACTTCGAGGATGTTGACCTTCTCGTCTGCCGCTTTGTTGCTGACCTGCAAGGGTTTCAATATCACGGCGGAGCCGGACACCAGCACCGCGCCGACCAAGCACAGGGCGAACGCCACGGCGATGGTTTTTTCAAAGCTGTCGTTGGGCAGGCTGAGGATATGCTGGGCGTAAATCTTCGACTTCTCCACCAACCCGGCGAATTTGTCAGAGAATTGCTGCGCACTCTGATTGGTATTAGACATTGCGTTTCACCCTTCTGTTGATGTTTGCCTGGACGACAAAATAGTCGATCAACGGCGCGAAGATGTTGGAGAACAGGATCGCCAACATGATGCCCTCGGGGAACGCCGGGTTGACCACGCGGATCAGCACCGTCATCAAGCCGATCAGGAAGCCGAAAATCCAGCGGCCCGTCTGCGTCTGCGCGGCGCTGACCGGGTCGGTGGCCATGTAGGTCATGCCGAAAGCGAAGCCGCCCAGGGTCAGATGCCACCAGAAGGGCATGGCGAACATGGGGTTGCTAGAACTGCCGATGATGTTGAACAGGGTCGAGGTCACCACCATTCCCAAGAACACGCCGGCGATGATGCGCCAGGAGGCGATACGGGTGTAGATCAGGAAGGCCGCGCCCAACAGGCAGGCCACGACCGAGGTTTCGCCCATGGAGCCTTGTTCGATGCCGAAGAAGGTGCTGAACCAGGAAATGCCCGCCGCATTGATGGCATCGACGCCGCCCAAAGCGGCCAAGCCTAACGAAGTCGCGCCACTGAAGCCGTCCACCGCCGTCCAAATCGAGTCGCCGGACATGGAAGCCGGATAGGCGAAATACAGGAAGGCGCGGCCGGTCAGGGCCGGGTTCATGAAGTTCTTGCCGGTGCCGCCGAAGACTTCCTTGCCGATGACGACGCCAAAAGAGATGCCCAGCGCAACCTGCCACAGCGGAATGTTCGGCGGCAGGGTCAGGGCGAACAGGATGGACGACACGAAGAAGCCTTCGTTGACGTCATGCTTGCGCACGGTGGCGAAGAGGACTTCCCACACGCCGCCCGCCGCCAAGGTGACGATGTAAACGGGGAGGAAATACAAGGCCCCGTGGACCAAATCGGAAATGGGGTTGTACGGGTTGAAGCCGAAGATGCCCGCAATGGCGCCGCGCCAGCCGGGGGCTTCGGTCAGGCCCATCGCCTGCATCGCATGGTTGGCTTGGTAGCCGGTGTTGAACAGCGCCATCAACAGGCAGGGCAGCGCGGCGATCCAGACATAAGTCATGACCCGCTTGAGGTCAATCGCGTCGCGCACATGGGTGTTGCCGGTGGTAACATCCGCCGGGGAGAAAATAAAGGTGTCCACCATCTCGTAGACGGGATAGAGGACTTCATAACGGCCGCCCTTCGCAAAATGCGGATGCAGCTTGTCTAAAAATGCTCGGGTGCTTTTGATTGACATTAGCCTTCCTTCTCGATTTGAGTAAGATTCTGCCGCAGCGCGATGCCGAAATCGTGCTTGCCCGGATCGACAAAGCTGGACAGCGCCAAGTCTTCCTCATCCAGTTCAAGCGCGCCCAGCGACTGCGCCTGGTCGGTGTCCCCGATCACCAGCGCCTTGAGCAACTGGGTGGGCAGGATGTCCAACGGCACCACGTCTTCGTAAACACCCACCGGCACGATGGCTCGGGGGCTGCCGAGCTTGCTGGTGTGCAGCGGGAACTTGCGGCCACGCTCCTTGGGCAGGCTGGACAGCAGTACGTTCAGGAAGGAGAACTTTTCGCGGCTAGGCACGATCCAGCCGAAGAAGTCGCGGTTGCGCCCTTCCTCCAGCACGGCAACCTGGTTGTGGTAGAAGCCGAGATAGTCGGCCCAGCCCTCCGCCTTGCGTCCGTTGAGGATGGACCCGGAGACGACGCGGGCTTCCTTGGCGCCGTCGAACTGCCCCGCCACGAGGTCGGACAGGTTCGCGCCGACGCGGGTGCGCACCAGGCGTGGCTTGTTGACCAAGGGCCCTGCCAGGGAAACGATCCTCGAAACATCCAAGCGCCCCGTGGTGAACAGGTGGCCGATGGCGATGACGGCTTGGTAGTCCAAGTGCCACACGGTCTTGGCCGGGCCGACTGGGTCGAGGAAATGGATGTGGGTGCCGACCAAGCCGGCCGGATGGGGGCCGTCGAATTCGGCAACTTCCACCTTAGGCGCATTGCTGGCAATGGCGCTGGAAGGCGATTTGCAAAGATAAACTTTGCCCTCGGTCAGCTTGGCGATTACGCCTAAGCCATTCTGAAAGTCCTGCGGACGTTCATTGATGGCGACTTCGGGATTGGCCGCCAGTGGGTTAGTGTCGATGGCGGTCACGAAAATCGACCGGGGTTTGGTGTCCGGGTTGGGCACCTTGCTGTAGGGTCGGGTGCGGAACGCGGTCCAAAGCCCTGATGCCAGCAGGTTTTCCTTCACTTGCTCGGCGCTCAGGCTGGCAAGCTCGGATTCGTCATAAGATTTGAAAGTGACTTCGTCGTTGCCGTCCAGTTCGATGACGACCGATTGCAACACTCGCTTGGCGCCGCGGTTGATCGCCTTGATCACGCCCGCGCCGGGGGAGGTGAAGACTACGCTGGGGTGTTGTTTGTCCGCAAACAACACATCGCCCACTTTGACCCGGTCGCCTTCCGCGACCTTGAGGGAGGGCTTCAAACCCACATAATCCGGGCCTATCAGGGCGACAGTCCTGGCTGCTCCCCCATCACTATGCACCACTTGCTCGGGTCCGCCCGTGATCGGGAGATCCAAGCCTTTCTTCGTTTTTATAAGCATAATCCAGCCTGTTGATCAGACAAATTAACGGCCAAACCAACCCCCTCGCAATCCAGCACACTGTGTCAAACACCGAAGGGGAAGGTTTAAGAAGTTGCTTGATTTAAAGCGCCCCGAGACCCGAAACTAGGTCAAACCGCTGGGCCTGCGCCTGCCCCCGGCTCCCGAAAGCCTCAAAAATCAATGAAAAACCGATATGTCATTAGACCATAAAAGCGCTGGACGGACAACGCGAACGCCCGTGAAACAGAGCGATTACCGCCCGCACTCCGGCTGGCCGGCGCCCGTTGCCGGTGCCGCATGGGAACTGCGTCGCCTAACCGCCAGCGGCTAGGGTGGCGGGGGGTGCGAGGAAAAGCGCAGGGCCAGGAGTATCGCGGGCGTGGGGCTTTTGCCGATAAGCCGGTAAAATAGCCAATTTCGACAGATTGTGAATGAGTAGACATGAGCATTCGTTATTTGCCCAGCCAGAAATCTGGCGGGGATTTGGAGTTGGTGCGCCGTGGGTTTGAATATGGTTGGATCGCGGTCGATGGCAGGCCGGCCATGCCTGCCGCCGATGTGGTCAACAGGGCGTGGGCCAACGACGAGGCCATTTTTCTGCCGGGCATTTTGGCTGATTCCCTGCCCAGGTTCCGGGAGGACATCGACCAGGCGCATAGCCTGATGGAGCGGACGCGGGAGGGGGGCGAGTTTTCTGAATTGTTGGAGGAGGTGCCTTATGCGGAGCGCTTGCGGCCTGCCTTCGAGTTGTCGGGGGCGGGCTTCGAGGAGCATGACGACCAAGGCATCGAGAAGGTTTATTTCGACGCTTGGCAGGATGACGAGATGGTGGCGGACAATCTTTGGTGCAAGGCATCCTGGCTGTCGTTCGACGAGGAGGAGGGCAGCCTGCGCTTTCGTTTTTCCTTCGGCATCGAGGGTTACGAGGACGTGGCGGCGGATCCCGAGCGGGAGCTTTGGGCGGGGCGGCTCACCGACGCCGTGTTTCCCGAGTCGGCGGCGGTCACTGGGCATCCTGGCCTGAATGCGCTGCTGGCCGGGATGCTGGATTGCCGGGAGGTAGGTTTCGCCGAGCGAATCGTCTATTTCAACGCCCCCAACGGCGGAGCGCAGATGCACCATGACGTGGAGCGCGGCCATGACGGCGTGGTGTTCGCGCAGATGAGCGGGGCGACTTTTTGGCTGGCCTTGGCCAAGCCGAAACTGCTGGACGAGATCGCGGCTTTCCTGGCGCAAGCCCCGGCTTCCGAGTGGCTGGAATTGCGCAAGCTGGCCGCCGACCGGCAGGCTCTGGGGGCTTACCTCGAAGAATCCGACCATGAATTGGCCGAGCAGTTGCTCGACCGCAGCCCGGAGTTTTTCCGCCATTTGATCGAGCGTGGCTATGCTTACGTCCTGGAGGCCGGGGATGTGTTGTTGATGCCGCAACGTACCTTGGACACCTGCGTGTGGCACTCGGTGGTTTGCCTGGGCGGGGAGGCCGGGGAGGGTTTGAGCTTCGCGCTGACCCGGCTGTGACGGCGCGGGATTTTGCAAATTGTCCGTTTCGTGTAAAACTTTCCGCCTGGTCGATTTCAACAACAATGGGAAACGCGCCATGTCCAGATTCTTCGCGCCGTCCGCGCTCGCACTCTTGGGGTTCTTGCTGCCGCAGGCGTCCGGCGCCGATGTTTATAAATATGTGGATAGCAGCGGCCATGTGTATTACACCGACAAGCCCAAGCATTCGGGTTTCAAGCTGATTCTGAGCACCCCCCCGGCTTTTTCATACGTCAGCACCGCTTATGCGGGCGGGGGCTTCGGGCGGACGCGGGTGTTGGGCAACTGGCCTAGGCGTGGCCTGCAACTGAGCGCCGCCCGCGCGCAGCGGCGGCAAGAGTTTGCGCCTTTGATCGACGCGGCGGCGAACAAGTACAGCCTCGATCCGGCCCTGCTGCACGCGGTCATCCGCGCCGAGTCCGGTTACAATCCCGAGGCGGTTTCCAACAAAGGCGCGGCGGGCCTGATGCAGCTCATGCCGGCCACGGCGAGCCGTTTCGGCGTCCGCGACCGCTTCGATCCCCAGGAAAATATCGAGGGCGGGGCGCGCTATCTCAGTCAGCTGCTTGACATGTTCCCGTCGGATGTCAAGCTGGCCGTGGCGGCTTACAATTCGGGCGAGAACACGGTGAAGCGCTTCGGCAACCAGGTGCCGCCCATCGCGGAAACCCAGAACTACGTGGAAAAAGTGCTGAACTACTATAACCGCTGAGCTTGGGGCGTTTTCATGGCGCGTGTAGGGGCGAATTCATTCGCTTCTACACCGTAAACGCGAAACTAAAATGCTCTAGTCCAGGAAGAAGCGCGCTTCCCGGCCTCAAGCCTCATCCTTTCCCAGTATTTCCGCGCCGAATTTTTCCAGCAGCCGGACGAGCCGGATCAAGGGAAGCCCGACCAGCGCGTTCGGGTCTTCCCCTTCGATTTTTTCCAGCAACGCTATCCCTAGGCTTTCCGACTTGAACCCGCCGGCGCAGTCGAAGGGTAGCTCCTTGTCCGCGTAGCCTTCGATCTGGCTGTCGGTTAGCGGGCGGAAGTGGACCACGGTCCGGTCCATCTCGGTCAGCGCTTCGCCGGTCGCCGAGTCCAGTACGCAGACGCTGGTGAAAAATTCAACCGCTTTGGCGGATGCGGCGCGCAATTGGGCAACCGTCCGCGCGTGGTTGCCGGGCTTGGTGAGTTGCGTCCCGTCCAGCATGGCGACTTGGTCCGAGCCTATGATTAAGTGCGCGGGAAACCGTGCCGCCAAGGCCCGCGCTTTTTCCTCGGCCAGCCGTTTGGACAATTGGGTGGGCGTTTCGCCGGGCCGTGCCGTCTCGGCTATGGCCGGGGCTGCGGCCTCGAAGGGCAGGCCCAGCTTGGCAAGCAGGGCTTGCCGGTAGGGCGAGCTGGAGGCGAGAACTAGGCGGCGGGGCGGGGATGGGGTAGGGGTCATAAGCTAGGCCGGTCAGTTGGAAGACAGATAGTTTTGACAGTTTTGAGGGTTTATCGGTATCATTCTCAGATTATGGTCGATCATTTGCCCGAATTTGTCGATCCTTTGGCGTTGGTGGAAAGGCGGCGTCAGTTTAAGGGGTCTTTGCCTTTATCCAAAATGCCGCGTGTCCAGGATCTGCTGTTGGAGCAGGGAGGCGAGGTGGAATTTGAATTGAGGTTTGAGAAGGACGGCAAGATCGCCGCCGTGACCGGCGTCGTGGAGGCAGAACTCAAATTGCAGTGCCAATGCTGCCTCGGGGTTCTTCCCTGGCCGGTGCGCAGCCAAGTCAGGTTGGGCGTGGTCAAGTCCTTGGCCGAAGCCGATCTGCTGCCCGAGTCCTATGAGCCCTTGTTGCTGGAGGAGGACACCATCCTCTTGGCCGACATCGTCCAGGACGAGTTGCTGCTCGCGCTTCCCGCCGTCCCCCAGCACGGGCACTGCGAGCCTGCCGCGCAGGCGGGCAAGGGGAAAGCGGCGGCCCCGGAAACCCCAAAACGGCCCAATCCTTTCGCCGTCTTGGCGGAATTGAAAAAATCGAATTAACGACTGAGGAGTCTATCCATGGCTGTACAACAAAACCGTAAAACCCGTTCCAAGCGGGGCATGCGCCGCGCCCACGACGCATTGACCGCGAAGACGCTTTCCATCGAACCCACCACCGGGGAAACCCATCTACGCCACCACGTCAGCCCTGACGGTTTCTACCGCGGTCGCCGGATCGTCGCGTCCAAAGCGGCGGTCGAGACGGAAGAATAACCCCCGCCCTTCAACCTTGCCGATTGTAGCCTGGCCGCCGCGTGACGGCCGGCTAATGGAAAATTTAAGCAGACTGATGCCAGAACATATTGCGGATAGCGAACGGTGCGCCCGATGAGCGGCCATCCTACGATAGCCCTAGACGCCATGGGCGGGGACCACGGTCCCCAGGTGGTGGTGCCGGCGGCCTTGGATAGCCTGGAGCGTGATGCTTCCTTGCGTTTGATCTTGGTCGGAGACCAGGCGGTCCTGCGGGCCGCCGTGGGGGCGTCGCCTCATTTGGGCGACCGCCTCAGCATTTACCACGCTTCCGAGTTGGTGGAGATGCACGATTCCCCTTCCAAGGCCTTGCGCAACAAGAAGGACTCCTCGATGCGGGTGGCCATCAACTTGGTCAAGGACGGCACGGCGGGTGCCTGCGTCAGCGCCGGCAACACCGGGGCGCTGATGGCCATCGCCAAGTTCGTGCTGAAGACCATCCCTGGCATAGACCGTCCCGCCATCATCGCCATCGTGCCGTCCTTGAACGGGCATACCCATGTGCTGGATCTGGGGGCCAATGTCGATTGTAGCGCAGAGCATCTGCGCCAGTTTGCCATCATGGGCTACGAACTGGTCAAGGCGGTGGGGAATATCCCCAACCCCAAAGTCGGCCTGCTCAACATCGGTGAGGAGGAGATCAAGGGCAACGAGCAGGTCAAGCAGGCGGTAAAATTGATCGCGGATTCCCATATCAATTTTATCGGCTATGTGGAAGGCAATGACATTTACACGGGCGACGTGGATGTCGTCGTCACCGACGGATTCATCGGCAATGTCGCGCTGAAAAGCAGCGAGGGCTTGGCGAAGATGATTAGCATCGCGCTGAAAGAGGCCTTTTCCGAAAACTGGCTGACCAAGGCCGCCGGTTTGGTCGCCTTGCCGGTGCTGCGTTCCTTCAGGAAACGCTTTGATCCGGGCCAGTACAATGGCGCCAGCCTGGTGGGCTTGCGCGGCATCGTGGTAAAAAGCCATGGCAACGCGGACCGCAAGGCATTTGCCCGTGCCATCGAAGTCGCCGCCTTGGAAATCGACAAAGCCGTGCCCGAGCGCATCGGCGAGCGGGTGGCCGCGATCATGGCCGAGGGGAAAGCCGCGTGAGTCGTTACGCCCGCATCGCCGGGACCGGGGGCTATTTGCCGGAAACCGTGCGGACCAATGACGACATCGCCCGCATGGTGGACACCTCGAACGAGTGGGTCATGGAGCGCACCGGGATTTATTCGAGGCACATCGCAGGCGCCCACGAAACGGCTTCGAGCATGGCCGAAGTCGCCGCCCGGCAAGCCATCGCGGCGGCGGGGGTGGCGGCGGATGGCATTGACATGATTGTCTTGGCAACCAGTTCCCCCGACCGGGTTTTCCCCAGCACGGCTTGTTTGTTGCAACAAAGGCTAGGCATTAGGAAGTGCGCCGCCTTTGACGTGCAGGCGGCTTGCTCCGGTTTCATTTTCGCCCTCAGCGTGGCCGACCAATACATCCGTGCGGGCAACGCGAAGCGTGTCTTGGTAGTTGGCAGCGAGATCAATTCCCGCCTGGTCGATTGGACGGACCGGACCACCTGCATCCTGTTCGGCGACGGGGCGGGCGCCTTGGTGCTGGAAGCCTCGGAGGCGCCGGGCTTGCTGAGTACCCATCTGGGTTCGGACGGCCAGTACCAGGAGTTGCTCTACCTGCCCAATCCCTCCCGCGAGTTCGACAAGCGGGAGGAGGATAAGCGCTACATCAAGATGCAGGGCAACGAGGTCTTCAAGATCGCCGTCAACACTTTGGGGATGATTGTCGATGAAGCCTTGGCCGCGAATAACATGGAGCGTTCCGACATCGATTGGCTAGTGCCGCACCAAGCCAACATCCGCATCATCACGGCGACCGCCAAAAAGTTGAAAATGCCTATGGAGCGGGTGGTCTGCACGATTGAGACCCAAGGCAACACGTCTTCCGCGTCCGTGCCTCTGGCTTTGAACGAGGCCATCCGCGATGGGCGCATCCAGCGCGGACAAACCGTTTTGATGGAAGCGTTCGGCGGCGGGTTTGCCTGGGGTTCCGCCCTGCTCCGCTACTAACAAGAAGAGATTTTTTCGATGGGCAACACAGACAACGGCACGGCCTTTGTTTTTCCCGGACAAGGATCGCAGTCCGTGGGCATGATGCTGGAGTTGGCGTCCCGGCATCCCGAAGTGGAGCAGACCTTTCGCGCCGCGTCCGAAGTACTGGGCTACGATTTATGGCATTTGGCCAGCGAGGGGCCTGCCGAACAGTTGAATCTCACCGAGCATACCCAGCCGGCCATGCTGGCCGCAGGCGTCGCCGCGTACCGGGTCTGGAGCAAGGTCTCCACCGCGAGGCCGGGGTGGATGGCGGGCCATAGCCTGGGCGAGTACTCCGCGCTGGTCTGCGCCGGGGCGATCCGCTACGAAGATGCCGTGGTCTTGGTGGCCGAGCGCGCCCGGCTCATGCAGTCGGCGGTGGCACCGGGCGTCGGGGCGATGGCGGCGATTCTCGGCATGGACGATGCCAAGCTCGTCGCCGTGTGCGCTGCCATTTCCACGGCGGAGGAAGTCGTCACCCCGGCCAATTTCAACGCCCCGGGCCAGATTGTGATCGCCGGCCATGCGGCGGCGGTCGGACGCGCCATCGAGGCGGCCAAGGCGGAAGGCGCGAAAAAAGCGGTCCTCCTGCCGGTCAGCGTGCCTTCCCACTGCCCGCTGATGGCAGAGGCGGCGGAGCGGTTTCGGGAGGCTTTGGGCCGCGTCACGATCCACGAATTCAACCTCCCGGTGGTGCATAATGTTGACGTGGCCAGCCACGCCGCGCCCGAGGTTGTCCGTGCGATCCTGGAGCAACAACTGCACCAGCCGGTGCGCTGGTCGGACACCATACGGTTCTTATTTGACCAAGGGGTGCGCCGCTTCATCGAGTGCGGCCCCGGCAAAGTGTTGGCCGGTCTTAACAAGCGCATCGTCAAGGACGCCCAGACGGAGGCTGTGTTCAGCCCGGATTCTCTTAATAAAGCCTTGGAGCTAGTTCAATGAGCAGTCATATCGCGGTGGTCACCGGCGCCAGCCGGGGCATAGGCCGCGCCATCGCCCTGCGCTTAGGCCAAGACGGCCATACAGTCATCGGCACGGCGACCACGGAGGCGGGCGCACAGGCAATCAGCAAGGCTTTGGCCGATGCCGGCCTTAAAGGCGCAGGAAAAGTGCTGGATGTCGCCGACGGCGCCTCCATCGAAAGTTTTATCAAGGCGGTCACCGACGAGTTCGGTGCGCCTGCGATCTTGGTCAACAATGCCGGCATCACCCGTGACAACCTGTTGATGCGGATGAAGGACGAGGATTGGGATGCGATCATCCAAACCAATCTGAGTTCGGTCTACCGTTTGTCGAAGGCCGTTTTGCGTGGCATGACCAAAGCCCGCTTCGGGCGGATCGTGAACATCACCTCCGTGGTGGGGGCGACCGGCAATGCCGGGCAAGCCAATTACGCGGCGGCAAAAGCGGGTGTGATTGGCTTCACTAAGTCCTTGGCCAAGGAGGTGGGTTCGCGGAACATCACCGTCAACGCCGTGGCACCCGGCTTCATCGACACCGACATGACCCGTTCCTTGCCGGAAGAGCACAAGAAAGCCCTGCTGGGCCAGATCCCGTTGGGGCGGCTGGGCGAGGCCGAGGAAATCGCCGGCGCGGTGGCCTTCCTGTGTTCGCAGGATGGCAGCTACATCACCGGCGAGACTTTGCATGTGAACGGCGGCATGTTCATGGCGTGATGGGGGCGGGCTAAATTTCCCAGGGCTTAAGGTTCAAGCCGTTCACTATCGGCGCGGATCGTGGTATCGTTCACGCCGCTTGGCGGTTCCGCGAGCCTGAATCCGGCCACCCCATAACAACAACACCGGTCGGTTGGATAGAAGGCTTGTAATGGCCGGATTTCCGATTAAAATCTTCCGACCTTGAAATTCAAGCGTAACCCAATTTGAGGATAACAAAAGATGAGTGACATTGCAGAGCGTGTGAAAAAGATCGTGGCGGAGCAGTTGGGAGTTAAAGAAGAAGTTTCCAACGAGGCTTCGTTCGTGGACGATCTTGGCGCCGACTCCTTGGACACGGTCGAACTGGTCATGGCGTTGGAAGAAGAATTCGATTGCGAAATTCCCGACGAGGAAGCGGAGAAAATCTCCACCGTCCAAGCGGCTATCGATTATATCGAAGCCCATCTGTGATTTTTCCATCGCGCCCCAGCGGGATGCCTGAGAGGGGTTCCGTGGGGCGTTATTTTTTTCGCGGAACCCGAACGGTCTGCCTGAGGAAATACCTTGAGTAAGAGACGTGTCGTCATCACTGGCCTGGGGGCGGTTTCCCCGCTGGGCAACACGGTCGCCGATTCTTGGAACGGCGCGGTCAACGGCAAAAGTGGAATTGGCCCCATCGAACATTTCGATGTCTCCGAATTCAGCTCCCGCATCGGCGGGTCGGTCCGGGGGTTCGACATCGCCCAATACATTCCCGAGAAGGAAGCCAAAAAAATGGATGTCTTCATCCATTACGGACTGGCGGCGGGGAGCCAGGCGTTTGAGGACGCGGGATTGGCGGTCACCGAACAAAACGCCGAGCGCATCGGCGTGGCCATTGGCGCCGGCATCGGCGGCATCACGGGCATCGAGCAAGGCCACAATGCCTTTCTCAAAGGTGGCCCCCGGAAAATTTCGCCTTTCTTCGTGCCCAGCAACATCATCAACATGATTTCCGGGAACCTTTCCATCAAGTACGGATTGAAAGGCCCCAATTTCGCCATCGTCACCGCTTGCGCCACGGGAACCCACTGCATTGGCGATGCCTATCGCCTGATCCAGTACGGGGATGCCGATGTCATGGTTGCGGGCGGCTCGGAAATGGCCACCGCGCCCAGTTCTTTGGGCGGGTTCGCCTCGGCCCGCGCCCTGTCGCGCCGCAACGACGAACCGGCCAAGGCCAGCCGTCCGTGGGACAAGGACCGCGACGGCTTTGTGTTGAGCGACGGGGCGGGGGTTCTGGTTCTGGAAGAATTGGAACACGCCCAGCGGCGCGGCGCCAGGATTTACGCCGAAGTCATCGGCTATGGCATGAGCGGCGACGCTTACCACATGACCATGCCGACGGAAAATGGCGAGGGGGCGGCGCGCTGCATGAAAAATGCCCTGCGCGACGCGGCGTTGAACCCGGATGGCTTGGATTATATCAACGCCCACGGCACCTCCACCCCGGCCGGCGACCTTGCCGAAACCAAGGCGATCAAGTCGGTCTTAGGCGAGGCGGCTTACACCACCCCGGTCAGTTCCACCAAGTCCATGACCGGCCACATGCTGGGCGCGGCGGGGGGGATCGAGGCGGTCTTCTCGGTGTTGGCCCTGCGCGACCAGATCATTCCCCCGACCATCAACTTGGACGAACCCAGCCCCGATTGCGATCTGGATTTCGTGCCCCACACCGCCAGGGACGCCAAGTTGGAGATCGTCATGTCCAATTCCTTCGGTTTCGGCGGCACCAACGGTACGCTGATTTTCAAGCGTTTCGCCTGATTGACACGCAAGATTCCGTCCTGATTAACGGCGCGGCCACGCGCCGGGTGGATTGCGCCGACCGCGGCCTGCACTATGGCGACGGCGTGTTCACCACGCTGTCCGTGTCGCGGGGCGTTCCCCTTTTCCTGGATCGGCATCTGGCGCGTTTGCAGGCCGACGCCGCAAGGCTGGACATTCCCTTTCCGGGGGGGCCGGTCTTGGCCGAAGAAACCCGCCGCCTGGGTTCGCGCCAAGCCGAAGGTGTCCTCAAAATCATGCTGACCCGGGGCGTGGGGGGGCGTGGCTACCGTTGCCCGGCAGAACCCGCCACTGGCACGCGCATCCTCAGTATCCATCCCCAGCCCAATTATCTGCCAGAACTTGCCGAAACCGGCGTGGCGGCGCGGGTTTGCAATCTGCGTTTAGGCATCAATCCGCGGCTGGCCGGCGTCAAGCATTTGAACCGCTTGGAGCAGGTGCTGGCGCGGGCGGAATGGAACGACGAGGCCATCCGGGAAGGGTTGTTGTTGGATCACGAAGGGTTTCTGGTGGAAGGCGTCATGAGCAATGTGTTTTTGGTCCGGGAGGGGCGCTTATGCACGCCGCTGCTGGACCGTTGCGGGGTCGCCGGGGTGATGCGCGGCTTGGTTTTGGAGGCGGCGCGGGCGGCGGGGCTGGCGGTGGAGGAGACACGCATCCTTCCTGGCGAGGCGTTCGCCGCCGAGGAGCTATTCCTGACCAATTCCGTCATCGGCGTTTGGCCGGTTTGCGCCTTGGAGGGCAAGGCGTTCCCGGCCGGCGTGACTACCCGCTTGCTGGCGCGGCGGATCGCCGCGCTGTCCGCCGAGGAGTTGGCGCGCCCATGAAGCGATGGTTGGCAGGTATGGGCGTGCTTGTGGCCTTCACTGTTGGCGGCTTGTGGGCGGATTACCGCCATGCCGCCGATGCTCCGCTGGAAAACCATGAAACCGTCTATTTTGAGATTGCCAAGGGGCAAAGCTTGGCCGCGGTCGCTGAAGCTTTGCAGGCGCGGGGGGTTGTCGCCAAGCCGCGTTGGTTTCGCCTGCTGGCCTGGGCGGAGAATGTCTCGACCCGCCTAAAGTACGGCGAATACGAGATCCCGGCGCAAACCACCCCGCGCCAGTTGCTGGCCTTGTTTGCCTCGGGCAAGGTGCGCCATTACAGCATCACCTTCGGCGAGGGTTGGAGTTTCCGGCAAATGGCCGAGGCGTTGAACCGGCAGGCGGCGCTGACCCACCACATCGAAGGCAAGCAGCCCCGCGAAATCATGGGAATGATCGACGCCCCCGGAGAGGACGCAGAGGGCCGGTTTTATCCCGACACCTATTTTTTCAGCCGGGGCACCGACGACCTGGAGCTATTGAAGCGCGCCTACCGCAAGATGCAGGCGGTGCTGGCCGAGGAATGGCAGGGCAGGGCGCCGGGCTTGCCTTTGCGCACCCCCTACGAGGCGTTGATTTTGGCGTCCATCGTGGAGAAGGAAACCGGCCTGCCCGAGGAGCGGCCCAAGATAGCCGGCGTGTTCATCCGCCGTTTGCAAAAAGGCATGTTGTTGCAGACCGACCCGACGGTGATTTATGGCATGGGCGAGGCTTACGCGGGGAATATCAGCAAGGAAGACCTGCTGCGCGAGTCGCCCTTCAACACCTATGCCCATGCCGGCCTGCCGCCGACCCCCATCGCCATGCCCGGCGTCGCCGCCCTCCGCGCGGCGCTGCACCCGGAACCGGGCGACAGCCTGTATTTCGTGGCGCGCGGCGACGGTGGCCATGTTTTTTCCAATACCCTGGCCGAACACAACAAGGCCGTGGACCACTATCAAATAAACCGGCATGACTAAGGGTCAATTCATCACCCTGGAAGGCGGCGAAGGGGTGGGCAAGTCCACCAATTTGGCGGCTGTCGTCCAATTTCTCGAAGCCCGCGGCCAGCGCGTCGTCGCCACCCGCGAACCGGGCGGGACTGCGCTGGGCGAAAAGATCCGCGCCATTTTCTTGGGCGAGGGCGAGATTGCCCCGGAAGCCGAGTTGCTGTTGGTGTTCGCCGCCCGCGCCCAACATCTGCGGGATGTCATCGAGCCGGCCTTGGCGTCCGGCGCGTGGGTGGTGTGCGACCGCTTCACCGACGCCAGCTATGCCTACCAGGGCGGCGGGCGCGGCATCGCCTGGGAGTTCATCCGCAGCCTGGAGACGCAGGTGCAACAAGGTTGCGTCCCCGATCTGACGCTGTTGCTCGACGCCCCGGTGGGTGTGGGCATGGCGCGGGCCAAGCGTCGCGGCCCCGCCGACCGCCTGGAAGCCGAGACGCTGGCCTTCTTCGAGCGGGTGCGCGGGGCTTATCTGCGGCTGGCCGGCGAGTTTCCCCAGCGCATCAAGCTGGTCGATGCGGCCCAGCCGCTGGACGCCGTGCAAGCGGCCATCCTCTCCCATTTGCAAAACTTGCTTGAAGCATGAAACTGGCTGATGAAATGGGCTGGCTGGCCCCGCAATGGCATAGCCTAGGCGCTTACATCCAAACGGGCCGGGTGCCGCAAGCCTTGCTCATTGTGGGCAAGGAAGGGGTAGGCAAGATGGCCTTGGCGGAAGCCTTCAGCCAGCGGTTGCTGTGCCGAACCCCAGGCGAATATGCCTGCGGTGTTTGCGTGAGTTGCCGCTTGTTCGCGGCCAAGACCTTGCCTGACTTCCTCCGTGTCGAACCCGAGGAGGCGGGCAAGATCATCCCGGTGGACGCCATCCGGGGCTTGATTGCCAATCTGGCGTTGAAGCCGCAATACAGCGGCCGGCGCGTGGTGCTGATCGCGCCGGCCCACCAGATGAACACCTCCTCCGCCAACAGCCTGTTGAAAACCCTGGAAGAGCCGGACGCACACACCACCTTGCTGTTGCTGACCGACTCCCCCCAGTTGTTGCCCGCCACCATCCTCAGCCGCTGCCAACGCCTAGACATCCCCCTGCCGGAACGCGGGCAGGCGCTGGCCTGGCTGCAAGGCAAGGGGCAGGGCGAACATGCCGAGGTCTTGCTGGCCTTGGCACGGGGCGCGCCGCTCAAGGCTTTGGCGCTGGCGGACGCAGGCATCATCGAAAAGCGCGGCGAGTTTTTTTCAGGGCTGTGCGAACTGCTGGAGCGCGGCGGGACGCCCACCGTGCTGGCGGAAAAGTGGTCAAAATTCCCTTGCGAAACCCTGGCCGATTGGATGGTTTCCTGGACTATGGACCTGATCCGCCTGCGCTCCGCCCCGCGTTGCCGGACGCTGGACAACCCGGATTTGGCGGAACGCTTGCAAGCCGTCGCGCAAAAGCTAAACTTGCAGATGCTGTTCGGCCATTTGGACCGGCTCGCCGCCGCCCGGCGGATGCTCGCAGGCCAGGCCAACCGGCAGCTCCTTTTGGAAGAACTCTTGATACGCTGGCTGGACATAGCCCAAGGCAACGACAAACGCAGGCCCATCCCATGAGCGAAGATCAATCGCAAGCCCGGCAAGGCATACTTTCCCTCACCATCCGCGACAAGAATGCTTTATATGCGGCCTATATGCCTTTCATCAACAATGGCGGGCTGTTCATTCCCACCAACAAGCAATATCACTTGGGCGACGACGTGTTCATCTTGTTGAACCTAATGGAGGAGACCGAGCGCATCCCGGTGGCGGGCAAGGTCATCTGGATCACCCCGCGCAACTCGGAAGGCTACCGCTCGACCGGCATAGGCGTGCAGTTCAGCGACAAGGACAATGGCACGACCCGCGCCCGCATCGAAAACTATCTGGCCGGCGCGTTAGGCTCCGACCGCCCCACCCATACCATGTGACCTGAATGCTCATAGACTCGCACTGCCATCTGGACCGCGTAGACCTCAAGCCTTACGGCGGCGACTTCGGGCGCTTCGTCAGTGAAACCCACGCCCAGGGCATAGGCCACATGCTCTGCGTCTCCATCAGCATGGAAAAATGGCCGGGCATGATGGGGCTGCTGGAGGGCCATGGCGGCATTTCCGCCTCGGTGGGCGTCCACCCCAACGAGCAGGATTGCCACGAGCCTAGCGTGGAAGAATTGATTGAACGGGCGGCCAACCCCAAGGTTGTCGCCATCGGCGAAACCGGGCTGGATTATTTCCGCAGCGAAGGCGATTTAAGCTGGCAGCACGAGCGTTTCCGCACCCACATCCGCGCCGCCAAGGCCACCGGCAAGCCGCTCATCATCCACACCCGCGAAGCCCGCGAAGACACGCTGCGCATCTTGCGGGAAGAGGGGGCGGCGGAGGTGGGCGGCGTGCTGCATTGTTTCACCGAAGACTGGGAAACCGCCCGCCAAGCCCTGGATCTGAATTTTTACATCTCCTTCTCCGGCATCGTCACCTTCCGCAACGCCGAGCAAATCCAAGACGCCGCTCGCAAAGTGCCGGACGGCCGCTTTCTGGTCGAAACCGACTCCCCTTACCTCGCCCCCATCCCCCACCGCGGCAAGCCCAACTATCCCCATTATGTGCGCAAGGTGGCGGAGTTTGTCGCCGAGTTGCGCGGGGTTTCTTTTGAGACGGCCGCCGAACAAAGTTCAAGGAATTATTGGGCGTTGTTTGGGGCATTGGACACTTAGCCGGATTTGCCAGGGATAACATCGCCGAGGGGCGATGTTATCCCTGCAAGGCGAGTCGATTGCCAGTCGTAGGGGATAGATTCCGCGTGGGCAAACGAGATAGAGCCGTTTGCCCACGCTGTCCGCGCTTGCCGAAATGCGAGGGTTTTCGCGTTGCCCTTATGGTTTTCCTCCATCTTCAAAGTCCTTCCTAAGCGTTTTCAAATTCCTGCGGTAAGCTTCCGCATCGCCATAATCGACAAACCGGCTGTAACGGGCGTGCGCGGCTTTGACCCGTTTGGCGTGTTTGATCGGACACCAGTATTGTTCGGTCCGTGCGGAAATCTCCCGCGCATAGGCCAGCAGGCCGTTGGCGTAGGAGCAATAGGCGCAGTGGATCTTTTCGATCAGATTCAGGTAAGCGAGGTTGGCGCGGTCGAAGACTAGGTAATCTTTTCTATCGACTTTGGGGATGCCATAAACGGGAAAGCAAACAAACTGGTATAGGCTGACGCTGGCGTCTAGCAGCAGCAGGGGAGGGCCGATTCCATAGATGAAGGGGAGGGTGAGGATTTTTAGCGGGTTGGCGCCCAGGATGTATTTCAGCAGCCCGGACTTCAAGGCGCGGTGGGCGGCGAGGATTTCCCTCGTGTATTCGAGCTTGCCGTCGAGGATGCGGATGCGCAACTCTTCGGCCCGTTCCGCCAACTGGATTTCAAGCTCCGCCTCCAGTTCGCGGATTTTTTCGATGAGCAGGTCGATTTGGTTGGGCATGGCTGGCCTTCATTCGATTTAAGCGGCTGGGTGGCTCAATAAACCGATGTCCGGCCCGTGCAGGCAAACCAGAGAGCGATTCTTAAGGCTGTTGGTCGGTGGAAAGCAATTTTTCTAGGCGGCGGGTGGCGGCTTCGCACTCCGGCACGGCGTCGGGGAGTTTCATCTTCGTCCAGAGGTCGGGGGATTCGCCGGTGGCGGCGGCGGAAGCGGCTTCGTTCAGAATTTGGCAGGCATGGCGCATTTTCATCTCCGCGCCGGCCACCGGGTCGGCGTCACCCGGCAGGCTGGCGGGGGAGGCGAACAGCGATTCATTGACCACCGTGTTGTGGTGGCGGAAAACCCGCTCAAAATAGCTGGCGAACTCCGCTTCGTCCATGAGTATCGGCTCGCCTTCGGGGGTCTTGGTGTGGACTGACGCGCACCCTGCGCAAAGGATGGCGCCGAGCAGGGTCAAGCTGCGAAAGTTGCCAATGGTTGAAGGGGAAATCATCGCTGGCTTGGGTTCGTGTGGCTTGGGCAGAGTCTTCTTTTGATGGAGCGCCGGCCCTGCCTTATGGGCAGGCATGGGCGGCCGTGTCCGTGCGCCGGCTGCTCGGCTTGGGCCAGATTATACGACGGGAAGCCGGGAAGAATAGCCCGGAGTTCATTGTTCTGGGCGTCGGCCAACGATTTTACCGTTGGCCACCTGGGTCGGCGCCGCCATGGTGATGGTGCGCGTCGTCCGAGGTTTGCAGTTTCTGCACCGCCACGCCGTGGCCGTAGACCATCAAGCCGCCCAAGTCGGCGCCAAACACCATGCTGGTTGTCATAATGCCGGCCAGGAAGAGGTATAGCGCCCGCTCCATGCCGGCTATCGCATGTTTGGCCAAAAGCCGCCATACGCTGAGGATGAGCGCCAAACCGGCTACAGTGAGCCCCAGGCGCTGGTGCCATTCCATGATCTCATGCACAACCTGCCCGTGGTGGACGATGCCTGCTGCGTACAAGCCAGCCGCCGCCGCCGCCGCTGCGCCGATGGCGCCGCAATAGAGCATGGGGGCTGCGGCTTGGCGCAGCTTCTCCCTGTGCATGAAGGTTCCTAGCAGTTCCAGCAGGAAGAACACCGAAAGGAAGGCAATCGGGAAATGCACGAGGGAGGGGTGGACATTCGGTCCCAGGGCTTGGATGCCCGGCAACAGTTCAAAGCCCCCGCCCGGCTCCGTGGCGCGGGTCAGCTTGTCCAGCAGCGTGTCGATGAGGCCGACCCAGCCGCCGCCCGCCGCGTCGCCGCCGCCGTGGATGGAGGGCGGCGGGCCGCCGATGCCGGAAAGCTCCAGGATAAAGGATGATTCGAACACTTTTGCCCCCTTGCTGTCTGGGTCGTTGATGATGCGGTCTTGCCTAAGGCCGGTTGCCCGGCCCGGCTTAGGCATCTTAAGGGCTGGCAAGTTTCGCAGAAACCGGATGAAATCTGTAGCGGCCTTAGCGGGTGGGCCGATGCGGTCTTTGGAGGCCGTGCCGGCCTAAATCGTCCTATTTGCAAATTTGCGCTTCCATTTTGTCCGCGTTGTCCCTATACTATGCGGACTGAATAAATGACCTTTAGGCGCGTAGCTCAGTTGGTTAGAGCACCACCTTGACATGGTGGGGGTCGTTGGTTCGAGTCCAATCGCGCCTACCAAATCCCAAAGCATCGCATGGCGATGCTTTTTTGTTAATGCTGTTTTTGGGCGGAGTCCCTCGCAAAATGCCTGTAGTCACGCTCCCCGATGGTTCCCAGCGCGAATTTGACCGCGCCGTCACCCTGCGCCAAGTGGCCGAGTCCATCGGCGCGGGGCTGGCGCGGGCGGCTTTGGCTGGCAAGGTGGACGGACGCTTGGTCGATCTGTCGCACAGGATCGAGGCCGACGCCGAAGTCGCGCTGGTCACAGGCCGCGACGCGGAAGGCGTAGAGATTATCCGGCACTCCGCCGCGCACTTGCTGGCGCAAGCGGTAAAATCCCTTTACCCCTCCGCCCAAGTCACCATCGGCCCGGTGGTCGAGGACGGATTTTATTACGACTTCGCCTTCGAGCGCCCGTTTACGCCGGAAGACTTGCAGGCCATCGAGAAGAAGATGGAGGAGCTGGCCGGGCTTGAATTGGAGGTCAGGCGCAGCGTGTTGTCCCGCGACGAGGCGGTGAGCTTCTTCCGGGGCTTGGGCGAGGATTACAAGGCCGAGATCATCGAGTCGATTCCTGCCAACGAGCCGCTTTCCTTGTATACGCAAGGCGATTTCACCGATCTATGCCGGGGGCCGCATGTGCCGGACACCGGCAAGCTGAAGGCGTTCAAGCTGATGAAAGTGGCCGGCGCGTATTGGCGCGGCGACCACAACAATGCCAGCTTGCAGCGCATTTACGGCACGGCTTGGGCGGATAAGAAGGATTTAAAGGAATACCTGCATCGCCTGGAAGAGGCGGAAAAGCGCGACCACCGCAAGATCGCCAAGACGCTGGGCTTGTTCCACCTCCAGGAAGAAGCGCCGGGCATGGTGTTTTGGCATCCCGTCGGCTGGACGCTATGGCAGACGGTGGAGCAGTACATGCGCCAAGTCTTCCGCGACAACGGCTACCAGGAAATCAAGACGCCGTTGATCGTCGGGCGCACGTTGTGGGAGAAGTCCGGCCATTGGGAGAAATTCCAGGAGCAGATGTTCACCACCCACTCCGAGGAGCGGGATTTCGCCATCAAGCCGATGAACTGCCCCTGCCACATCCAAGTGTACAACCAAGGCTTGAAGAGCTACCGGGACTTGCCCTTGCGTTTGGCCGAGTTCGGCTCTTGCCACCGCAATGAATTGTCCGGCGTGTTGCACGGGATTATGCGGGTGCGCGGGTTCACCCAGGACGACGCGCATATTTTCTGCACCGAAGAGCAGATCCAGGACGAGGTGTCCGAATTCATCGACCTGTTGCACCGGGTGTATGCCGATTTTGGCTTCCATGAGGTGTTGGTCAAGCTGTCCACCCGCCCGGCCCAGCGCGTCGGCGCCGACGAGGTTTGGGACAAGGCCGAGGCAGCTTTGCAGCAGGCGCTGGACAGCAAGGGCTTGGCTTGGGCTTTGCAACCGGGCGAGGGCGCGTTCTACGGCCCGAAAATCGAATTTTCCCTGAAGGATTGCCTGAACCGGGTCTGGCAGTGCGGGACGATCCAGGTGGACTTTTCCATGCCGGAGCGGCTGGGGGCAGTGTATGTGGCGGAAAGCGGCGCGAAGCAGACGCCGGTCATGTTGCACCGGGCCATCCTGGGTTCCATGGAGCGCTTTATCGGCATCCTGATCGAGCATCACGCGGGGTTTTTCCCGCTCTGGCTCGCGCCGACCCAAGCCGTCGTGCTCAATATCACCGACCGCCAGGCCGGCTATGCCGAGAAAATCGCTAAGGAATTGAGTTCAAAAGGCTTGCGGGTAAAAAGCGACTTGAGAAATGAGAAGATCGGCTTTAAAATCCGCGAGCACTCGATGCAGCGGGTGCCTTATCTTCTCATTGTCGGCGACAAGGAAGTTGAGGCGGACACTGTCACCTTGCGCACACAGAACGGAAAGGATCTTGGCAATTTCACCCTGCCCGAGGTCGTCCAAAAGCTCGCCGATCAAATTGCAGGGCGGGCTGCCATTGCATAATTCTTTTTTGGAGGAATAGGGTATCACTGCGAACGACAGAAAAGAGCCGCGTCTGAACGACGAGATCAGCTGGCCGCAGGTCAGGTTGATCGGAGCGGATGGGCAGCAGTTGGGCATCGTCTCCAGCCGGGAAGCGAAACAAATCGCCTTTGATTCCGACTTGGATTTGGTGGAAATCTCACCCACCGCCGAGCCGCCCGTTTGCCGGGTGATGGATTACGGCAAGTTCCGCTTTGAAAACAGCAAGAAGCTACAGGCGGCGAAGAAAAAGCAGAAGCTGATCCACATCAAGGAAGTCAAATTCCGACCGGGCACCGACGAGGGCGATTACCAGATCAAGCTGCGCAACCTGATCCGCTTTTTGACGGACGGGGACAAGGCTAAGATCACCGTCCGTTTCCGTGGGCGCGAACTGTCCCACCGCGAATTGGGCATGGACCTGCTGAAGCGGATCGAAACGGACTTGCTGGAACATGCCACTGTGGAGCAGTTCCCCAAGCTGGAAGGCAAGCAGTTGAGCATGACGCTTGCGCCTAAAAAGAAGAAATCCTGATTGACCCACGTTGGAGTTTTGGAAAATGCCTAAGATGAAAAGCAATCGCGGCGCGGCGAAACGGTTCCGCAAGACCGCGTCCGGCGGTTTCAAGTGCAACGCCTCGCACCGCCGCCACATTTTGACCAAGAAGAGCACCAAGCGTAAGCGCCAGTTGCGCAGTCCGTCCATGATCCATGAGTCGGATGTGAAGAGCGCAGCCCGCATGTTGCCTTACGCCTGATTTATTTAGTTACCACACAAGGGGACATTCATGCCTAGAGTAAAACGTGGCGTCACCGCCCACGCCAGGCACAAGAAAATACTCAAGCTGGCCAAGGGCTATTACGGCGCCCGCAGCCGCGTATATCGAGTCGCCAAACAAGCCGTCATCAAGGCAGGCCAATACGCCTACCGCGACCGCAAGCAGAGGAAGCGCCAGTTCCGCGCCCTGTGGATCGCCCGCATCAACGCCGCCGTGCGCGAGAACGGCATGTCTTACAGCCGTTTCATGGATGCCCTGCATAAGGCGTCCATCGAGCTGGACCGCAAGGTTTTGGCCGACTTGGCTGTGCATGACAAGGAAGCGTTTGCCGCGCTGATCCAGCAGGTCCGTCCCGCTTAAGGCCGGGCTGCGCATTCTCTAGGGGGAAGGCCCGCGCCGGATCTTCCCCTTAATTCCTTCAAGATCTTCCCCTTTTGCAGGCAGGGCAGTGACAGCTAGCCTAGACGACATCCTCACGCAAGCCCGACAGCAGCTTGCCGCCTCCGCGACCTTGGCCGACCTGGATCAGATCCGGGTGCATTATCTCGGCAAGAAAGGCGTCTTCACCGAACGCATGAAAGAACTGGGCCGCTTGTCGCCGGAAGAGCGCCGCGAGGCCGGCCAAGCGATCAACCTAGTCCGTGACGGCTTCCAGGCCGCCTTGGAAGAGCGCAAGCTTAGTCTGGAAGAGCAGGCTTTGCAGGCGCGTCTCGCCAGCGAAACCCTCGACGTCAGCCTGCCCGGACGGGGCCAGGGCGGCGGCGGTTTGCATCCGGTGACGCTCACCCTGCGGCGGATTTCCAGGCTGTTCGCCAATGTCGGCTTTGAAATAGTGGAAGGCCCGGAAATCGAGGACGATTACCACAATTTCGAGGCGCTCAACATCCCTGCGTCACATCCGGCGCGGGCGATGCACGACACCTTCTATTTCGACGAACACACGTTGTTGCGCACCCACACCTCGCCGGTGCAGGTGCGGGTGATGGAAAGCCGCAAGCCGCCGCTGCGCATCATCGCGCCGGGGCGGGTCTACCGCTGCGATTCCGACCTTACCCACACGCCGATGTTCCACCAAGTGGAAGGCTTCCTGGTGGACGAGAACGTCAGCTTCGCGGATTTGAAAGGCATACTCTACGAATTCCTGCGGCTGTTTTTTGA
>CAZOTR010000005.1:36528-46442 GCA_964582755.1 uncultured Methylococcaceae bacterium
TCAGCTTCGCGGATTTGAAAGGCATACTCTACGAATTCCTGCGGCTGTTTTTTGAGAAGGACATCGAAGTCCGCTTTAGGCCGTCGTATTTCCCGTTTACCGAGCCGTCCGCCGAGGTGGACATCCAATGCGTCATCTGTGGCGGCGGCGGTTGCCGGGTGTGCAAGCAGACCGGCTGGCTGGAGGTGATGGGCTGCGGCATGATCCATCCAAAGGTGTTCGGCCATGTCGGCATAGCCCCCGAGGAATGGTCCGGCTTTGCCTTTGGCATGGGGGTCGAGCGTTTGGCCATGCTGCGTTATGGCATCAACGACCTGCGCATGTTCTTCGAGAACGACCTTAAGTTTCTGCATCAATTCCGGGCGTCTTGAACCCGCGACGACGATGCTGAAGATTCCAGTTGCCGCCGCGTTTGTTGCCTTGGGTTTCGCGCTGCTCCTGATTTTTTCCGCCTTCTTGCTGGGCCGCTGGTTGCGCCACCGCGAAATCCGCGCCCACCGGCGCGATGCCACCACCCGTTCCCGCTCGGTGTTGTTGGGCGAAGTGTATGAAAAAATCGCCCCGTTTTTGCCAGAGTTTCCATTCGCGGCGCGGGACATGGTGTTTCTTGGCAAAGGCGTTGATTACATCGTGTTTGACGGCCTTTCCGACGGCAAGCTGGAGCGGATCGTGTTCCTTGAACTCAAATCCGGCAATTCCCGCCTCTCCAAAAACGAACTGATGATCCGCGACGCAATCCGTGGCAAAAAAGTGGACTACCAGGAATTGCGCCTGGAAGGGTTTTAGTGGATGCCACGCACATTCAAAGTATTTAACGAAACATGTCACAGAAGGTAGTCCATGCGCTTTAGCGAGGCTTGGTTAAGAGAATTGGTTAATCCGCCGTTGGCGACGGAGGCTTTGGTCGCGCAACTGACGATGGCCGGCCTTGAGGTTGAAGCCACCGAGCCGGTTGCCGGGGCGTTCAGCGGCGTGGTTGTCGGCGAAGTGTTGGAACTTGCCCCCCATCCCGAGGCCGACCGGCTGCGGGTCTGCCAAGTGGCGGCGGGCGGCGACGCGCCTTTGACGATAGTTTGCGGCGCGCCCAATGTCGAAGTCGGCATGAAAGCCCCGTTGGCGGTGCAAGGCGCGGTGTTGCCCGGCGGCATGAAGATAGGCAAATCCAAGTTGCGCGGCATCGAATCCTTTGGCATGTTGTGTTCGGCCAAGGAACTGGGTTTCGACGATGGCCAGACCGGCTTGCTGGCCTTGCCGAAAGACGCCCCGGTCGGCGCGGATCTGCGCGATTATCTGCGATTGGACGACACCGCCATCGAACTCAGCCTGACCCCGAACCGCGCCGACTGCCTGAGCGTCGAAGGCGTGGCCCGCGAAGTGGCTTTGCTCAACGGCGTGGATTTCGCGCCCTCCGCAACCCCAGTGATTCCCGTCAGCAGCGAGGCCACCTTCCCGGTCACGCTGGATGCTCCCGAAGCCTGCCCGCGTTATTTGGGCCGTTTGATCCAGGGCGTGGACCGCGCCGCGCCCACGCCGATGTGGATGCGCGAGCGACTGCGCCGTTCCGGCATCCGCTCCCTGGGGCCGCTGGTGGATGTCACCAATTACGTGCTTTTGGAACTCGGCCAGCCGCTGCACGCCTTCGACGCCGCCAAGCTACAAGGCGGCATCCGCGTCCGTTACGGCTTCCCTGGAGAAAAGTTGCTGCTGCTCAACGGCCAGGAAATCACCCTGGAATCCGACGTGCTGGTGATTGCCGACGCACAACGCCCGTTGGCCCTGGCCGGCATCATGGGCGGGGAAGACTCCGCCGTGGGCGGCGACACACAAGATATTTTCCTGGAATGCGCGTTTTTCACGCCGCACCTCATCATGGGCAAGGCGCGCCGTTACGGCTTGGCGACGGATTCCTCGCATCGTTTCGAGCGCGGCGTCGATCCGCAATTGCAAACCCGCGCCATCGAACGCGCCACCCAATTGTTGCTGGACATCGCTGGCGGCGCGGCCGGCCCCATTGTCGAAGCCGTGGTGGAGGCGCACACCCCCAAGCGCGAGCCGATAGTGTTGCTGCATGAGCGTGTCACCCAGTTGTTGGGCGTCTCCATCCCGGCGGAGCAGGTGGCCGGCCTGTTGTCCCGTTTAGGGCTAAAGCTGGAATCCCGGCACGGCGGGTGGCAGGCGACGCCGCCCGGTTTCCGCTTCGACATCGCCATTGAGGCCGACCTCATCGAGGAGATTGGCCGGGTGTATGGCTACAACAACATCCCCAAACGCAATCCCGCCACGCACATGGAATTGCAGCCGGTTTCCGAGGCCAAGCTCGACATCGAGCGGGCCAAGGATGTGCTGGTGGACCGGGGCTACCAGGAAGCCATCACCTACAGCTTCGTCGAGCCTGCGATGCAGGCCAAGATCGAGCCGGAATTGGAAACCATCGCCCTGAAGAATCCCATTTCCGCCGAATTGGCGGTCATGCGCACCGGCTTGTGTTGCGGCTTGATCGACGCGGCCTTGAAAAACCTCAACCGCCAGCAAGCCCGCGTCCGCCTGTTTGAGGCCGGTCTGCGCTTCACCCGGCGCGGCGGTGAGATTTTTCAGGAAAAGTCCTTGGCCGGTCTGGCCTTGGGTTCCGTCCATGAAGAGCAATGGGGTGGCAAGATGCGGCCCGTCGATTTCTTCGATGTGAAGGCCGACGTGGAGGCGCTGCTGCGCTTGGCCGGGCATGAAGCCTCGGCGAAGTTTGTCCGCAGCCAGCATCCGGCCCTGCATCCCGGCCAGTCCGCCGAGATTGTTCTGGACGGACAGCCTTTAGGCTGGCTGGGGCTGCTGCATCCCAAGCTGGAAAAACAACTGGGTTTCGAGACGCGGGTGTTCCTGTTTGAACTGGACCAAGACCGGCTGCTGAACCGCGCCATTCCAAGTTTCAAGCCGCTGTCCAAATTCCCGCAGGTACGCCGCGATATCGCCTTGATCGTCGATGGGAATGTCACCGCCGCCAGTTTGGTGGGTTGTGTGAAAAAACAATCGCCGTTGATCCGGCAAGTCTGGGTTTTCGACGTGTACCAAGGGCCGGGCATCGAAGCCGGCCGCAAGAGCGTGGCGCTTGCCGTGGTGTTGCAAGACGACGCGGAAACCCTGACCGATGCCAAGGTGGACGGTGTGGTTACCGAAGTGCTGGCGTCCGTGGCGCAAGAATTTAACGCAAAGCTGAGGGATTGAAAATGGCCTTGACCAAAGCTGATTTAGTGGAAAAACTCCTGGAAGAAACCGAGTTGGGCAAGCGGGACGCCAAGGTGTTGGTGGACCAGTTTTTTGAGGAAGTCAAAACCGCGTTGGAGGCGGGGCGGGCGGTGAAGTTGTCCGGCTTCGGCAATTTCGACCTGCGCGACAAGAAACAAAGGCCGGGGCGCAACCCGAAGACCGGCGAGGAAATCCCCATCACCGCCCGCCGCGTCGTCACCTTCAAGCCCGGCCAGAAGCTCAAGGCCAAGGTCGAGGCTTACTCGGACGCGCAGCAGCAGCAATGATTAAAGCAGGCATCGTCGGCGGCACCGGCTACACTGGCGTCGAACTTCTGCGCATCCTCGCGCTGCACCCGCAAGTCCAGATCCGCACCGTCACCTCCCGCGCCGACGCCGGCCAGCGGGTGGACGCGATGTATCCCAATCTGCGCGGCTATGTCGATGCGGTGTTCGCCCAACCCACGTTAGAGGCTTTGGCCGGCAATGACGTGGTGTTCTTCGCCACGCCCAACGGTACGGCGATGCGCATGGCGCGGGACTTGTTGGATCGCGGCGTCAAGGTCATCGACTTGGCCGCCGACTTCCGCCTGAAAGACCCCTCGGTGTGGGAGGAGTGGTACGGCGAACTCCACGTCTGCCCGGATTTGCTGCGAGAGGCGGTGTACGGCTTGCCGGAGACCGACCGCGAACGCATCCGCACGGCCCGCCTCGTCGCCAATCCGGGCTGCTATCCCACCGCCACGCAACTGGGCTTCCTCCCCTTGATTGAAGCCGGCTTGGTCCGCCTGGACACGCTCATCGCCGACGTGAAATCCGGCGTCAGCGGCGCGGGCCGCAAGGCGGAAACAGCGATGCTGATGAGCGAGGCCGGCGAAAGCTTCAAAGCCTACGGCGTCAAAGGCCACCGCCATTTGCCGGAAATCCGCCAAGGCTTGGAACAAGCAGCAGGCCAGCCGGTCGGCCTGACCTTCGTTCCACATCTGACGCCGATGATCCGGGGCATCCACGCCACGCTGTACGCCCAACTGCTGCCCGGTAAGACGCCGGATTTGCAGGCGCTGTACGAAGCCCGCTACCGTGGCGAACCTTTCGTCGATGTGCTGCCCGCAGGTTCCCACCCCGACACCCGCAATGTGCGTGGCTCCAACCGCTGCCAAATCGCCGTCCACCGCCCGCAAGGCGGCGACACCGTGGTGGTGCTGGCCGTCGAGGACAACCTGGTCAAAGGCGCGGCGGGGCAGGCGGTGCAGAACATGAATCTGATGTTCGGGCTGGAGGAAACTTCGGGGCTGCGGGCGATTGGGGTTTATCCTTAACAACCGCCCGCGATGGAGACTTTGCGCAGGATGCGCCTTTCTCTGGCTTTTCCCCGCACTACCTAAACGCTATCTTGAGGGGATATGCACCATGCTGGTTACCTAAGAAGGCCAAGTGACAATTCCACCCAATGTAACGGCTGCCCTAGGAATTAAGCCTGCCGAGACGGAAGTTGAATTTGTCGAGGATGAAAACGGGCGTTGGTATCTGGCTAAAGCTCCAATACATGACAAAAGCCGTTTCCGTGAAGCACATCGGGCGGGTGCGATGAGGATGACGACGGAAGAGATCATGGCGCTGACTCGGCAGGGTTGAATGTCAATTATTTTGGTGGATACCTGTGCCGCCACTGACTTGGCCAATCCTGGAAGTGATTGGTTTGATATGGAGCGCCAGCACTTTGGAGTGCTTGGATAGCGCAGGCCATGTGTTCATCGTCAACCCCATCATTTACGCCGAATGCTCCATTGGTTATGACACCCTTGAAGAAATGGAGGCGCTTGTCGGGCGATTGGATTTTGCCGTCAAGCCTTTGCCCCATGAGGCATTGTTTCTGGCCGGCAAGGCGTTTCTTCAATATCGTAGGAACAAAGGCCAGAAGGGCAACGTGCTTCCGGATTTTTCATTGGAGCCCATGCCGCCGTGGAAAAATACCCGCTCATCACGCGGGACAAAGGCCGGTTTTCCACTTATTTCCCCAGCGTTGAACTTATCATTCCTGACCACTAGCACATTGTCGCTTATGTCTTGCACATGACCGCCGCCGCGATTGTTTTCCTGGCGAAAGCCGAGTCCGAATTGGTGTAATGCCAGCTCCCCCTAGCAAACCAACACCGAAACCCCTTCACCGTCCCCGCAGATATACGCAAGCCCTTGCAGGCCTTGCGGCGGATCTTCCTGTTTGGCGGAATAGGCGTCCAAGATTGGCCGCAAATAACGTTCTGTAATCGGCGTGGCGTAGACCAAATACGCCAATCCGTCCTCGCTCCACGCGCCAAACAGCGCCATGCCCCTAGGCCCGTTGCGGGAGATGTAGGCGGCGCGGAACGCCCCGCGCAGGATGTCCACTTCGCCCGATTCGTACTCCTGCCGGGTCAGCCGGATGCAATGCCAATTCATGTCGTTCAACGCCTCGCTGGGTTGTTGCGTTCACAAGCTTGCCATATTACCGCACCGCGCCGCGTCCGGCTTCCCCTGCCGATGCTGGCAAGAGGGCTGCACGGGCCAAAAGGACAAGGCACCCGGCATCCGGCGGCGGATTTTGGGGTAGAATGCCTGAAACCTAGCGAGCCAAAGAGATTTCCATGACCTATCCCAAAGATGTCACCGACCATCTCGCCACCCTGCGCGATTATGTCCGCTGGGGGGCGAGCCGGTTCAACCATGCCGGCTTGTTCTTCGGCCACGGCACGGCCAACGCCATCGACGAGGCCGCCGCCTTGGCGCTGCATGCCCTGCATCTGCCGCACAACCTGCCCGGCGGCTATTTCAACTGTGTGCTGACCCCGGAGGAGCGTTTGGAGGTGGTCGGCCTGCTTGAACGCCGCATCGCCGAGCGCAAGCCCGCCGCTTACCTCACCCATGAAGCCTGGTTCTGCGGCCTGCCGTTTTTCGTGGACGAGCGGGTGCTGGTGCCGCGCTCGCCCATCGCCGAGTTGATCGAAAAACAGTTTGCCCCATGGCTGGGCCAGCCGGACGAAGTCACCGACATCCTCGACCTTTGCACCGGTTCGGGCTGCATCGCCATCGCCTGCGCCCTGGCGTTTCCGGGGGCCGACGTGGATGCGTTGGACATCTCGCCCGACGCGCTGGCCGTGGCGAAAATCAACATTGCCAAGCACGAGGTCGAAGGGCAGGTGCGGGCGGTGCAGTCCGATGTGTTCGACGCGCTGGGCGACAATCGTTATGACCTGATCGTCAGCAATCCGCCTTATGTGAACAGCGAAGAATGGCGCGGCCTGCCGGCGGAATACCACGCCGAGCCTAGGCTGGGCCTGGAGTCCGGCGCGACCGGCCTGGATTGCGTCCGCCGCATCCTGCGCGAGGCCGAGGCGCACCTAAAGCCGGGCGGCTTGCTCATCGTCGAAGTGGGCAGCAGCGCCGACGCGCTGGAAGAGGCTTATCCGGGTGTGCCGTTCTGTTGGATCGACTTTGAGCGCGGCGGCGACGGCGTGTTTTTGCTGACGGCGGAGCAACTGGCCGAATACCGCGAGCAATTCGCCCAATGATGCAAGCCTTGCTGTTGCTTTTGCTGTTCCTGGCCGGCTGCGGTCCCAGCGTTCCCAAACTGGCCCATTTGCCGCAGGATGCAGCGATCCTGGCGTTCGGCGACAGCATCACCTACGGCACCGGGGCGGCGGAAGGGGCCGATTATCCGGCGGTGCTGCAAAGCCTGCTGGGGCGGACGGTCATCCGCTCGGGTGTGGTGGGGGAAACCACGGCGGAAAGCCTGGCCCGACTGCCCGATGTGCTGGACGAGCATAGCCCTAAGCTGATGATTCTGTGCATAGGCGGCAATGATTTCCTGCGCGGCGTGGGCGAGCGGCAAATCGCCGACAACATCCGCGCCATGATCCGGCTGGCCAGGGAAAAAGGCGCGGACGTGGTGTTGGTGGGCGTGCCCAAATTCGGCTTGACGATCTCGCCGCCTGAGTTTTACCGGCAAATCGCCGACGAATTCCACATCCCTTACGAAGGCGAGGTCATGCATAAAATCCTGTTGAGCCGAGAGCTCAAAGCCGACGAAGTGCATCCCAATGCCCAGGGCTATCGCGTGTTCGCCGAGGCGGTGGCGGCTTTGTTGAAGAAAGCCGGGGCGGTTTGAGGAAACGGCGGCACAAGCCATGAATGAGTCCGCCCAAGGTTTTGCCCTCGCGACGCTATTTTTCGCCGGATTGCTGGCGTCGGCGATAGCCCCGAAGGACTATTTCACTTGGTTTCTCGAAGTGTTTCCGGCTATGGTCGCCTTTGCCGTCTTGGCGGGAACCTATGGCCGGTTTCGCTTCACCGGTTTAACGTATGCCTTCGTGCTGTTGAATTGCTACATCTTGTTCATCGGCGGGCATTACACTTACGCCGAAGTGCCGTGGTTCAATTGGATTCGTGACGCGCTGGGGCAGGGACGCAATAATTTCGACAAAGTCGGCCATTTCGCCCAGGGTTTCGTCCCCGCCTTGTTTGTCCGGGAGATTCTCGTCCGCCAGCAAGTCGTCGCCCGCCCCGCTTGGTTGCCGGGCTTGGTGGTGTGTGTCTGTATGACGGTAAGCGTGTTGTATGAATTCCTTGAATGGTTCGTCGCCGAGGCCACTGGCGAGGCGGCAGACGCCTTTTTGGGCACGCAAGGCGATGTCTGGGACACGCAATGGGACATGCTGTTTGCCTTGGCCGGCGCGACCACGGCGATGCTGACGATGGCCCACTGGCAGGACAGGCAGATCGCGGCGCTTGTCCGTTCCGGGCAAGGCAAGCTTGAATAAGCCAAAACCACGGGCCAACACTAACCGCCGCCATTGATATTCGATACAGGAGATTGAACATGCCGTCCCAATCGCTCCGCCACCTCGTATTGACCGTCCTGCTTTCCACCCTCTGCGCCTGCGCCTCAAACTCGGCTTACCGCCACGACCTGACGGCGAGTTGCGTCGCCGACAAGGACACCGACTGCCCCGCCGCCGCCGTGCAGCACCATGGCCCCGGACAAGCCGACGAATATTATCTTGGCTTTGTCGAGTTCGACGACCAGGGCCAGTTGCGCGACCGCAAGCAATTGCAAACCGTGCTGGACACCTTCTATCCCATCGCCGGCCAGCAAGACGTGCTGCTCGTCGCCTTCGCCCACGGCTGGCACCATAGCGCCCAGCCCGGCGACAACAACATCGAATCGTTCCGCCAACTGCTGGGCAAGGTGGCGCGGATGGAGTCCGCAGGCTATCGGCGCACAGTGTTGGGCGTCTATCTGGGCTGGCGGGGCGATTCCCTGACCGTGCCGGTGGTCAACCATATGACTTTCTGGGAGCGCAAAAGCACCGCCCACGAGGTCGGCCAGAATGGCGTGCCGGAAGTCCTGCTGAAACTGGAAGAAATCATCAATGTGCGGGCCGGCTCCGAGGCGGAGATGAACCCGAAACCCCTCAATAGCCGCTTGGCCGTCATCGGCCATAGTTTTGGCGGGGCCGTGGTGTTCACCGCCTTGCAGCAAATCCTCATGGATCGTTATGTGGACAGCCGCCGGGGCAAGACGGAGACGGGCGATGCCAATGGCTTTGGCGATTTGGTGATCTTGCTGAATCCGGCGTTCGAGGCGCAGCGTTTTTCGACGCTGTATGACATGTCGCAAGACCATTGCCGGCGCTATCTGCCCAGCCAAACGCCCCTGTTGGCGATTCTGACCTCGGAGGGCGACGCGGCCACTGGCTTGGCATTTCCCGCCGGACGCTTTTTTTCGACCCTGTTTGAAACCTATGACACCGTGTCGAGAACCATCTGCACAGCCGACGGCCCGAAAGATCTGGCCGTCGAGGAGCGCGGAGCGGACCGCAACACGGTGGGGCATTTCCAGCCTTATCTCACCCATCAACTGTTGCCCTTTGCCAAGCGGGCCAACCGGGCCGATGCCCAGGATTTCCGCTGGTTAAGTGAGCTGTGGGAAAACCAGACGCCCGCGAGTCGGCTGGAATTGGACGGCTCGCTGCTAGTCCATTTGGACAGGACGCGCCCGCTAAACCCTTATCTCAATATTCGCGTGGACAAGGCGTTGATTCCCAACCATAACGATATATGGGGGGACGAGATACTCAGTTTCTTGCGGGATTTGATCTCGATCAGCACGATGCCCTTGGTGCCTCCGGCGGCGGCGGAGTCCAAGTAAGGCCGCAAAACGCCCGCCTAAAAACCTTCCCCCCAGCGGTATTGGAAAGCGATTCCAATGGTGTCGTAGTTGCTGCCCGTGCGGGTGGCGACGCCGGTGCTGCCATAGAGCTTGACCGAGTGTTGCCGACTGAGGGGAACCGCCAGGGTGGCGCCGACGCGCCAGTTTTGTTGCAGGTTGTCGTTCAGGGCGCCGTCCGTGGTGGTGCGCCCGCCGGTGTAATAATTGGCGTCCAGCGCCCCCCAAAACCCCGCGCCAAAACTGTAGATGAGATGGCCTTGCACGGCGAAGATAGGCGACTGCCCCAACGTCTTCTCCCCAAAAAAATCGCTGTTGTCGGTGAAAAAGAACCCGGCGGCGGCGGCTTCCACAATGAATGGCCCGAAGGCTTTGGAAACCCCGAGTTCCGGCTTGAAGGTCCAGCGGTTGGTGCCGATGTTGACCAGCTTGTCCGGGTTGTAGCGCCCGCCCGGCGGGGAAATGGCGAGGCT
>CAZOTR010000005.1:46542-62844 GCA_964582755.1 uncultured Methylococcaceae bacterium
TGTTGACCAGCTTGTCCGGGTTGTAGCGCCCGCCCGGCGGGGAAATGGCGAGGCTCACGCCGACGATGGTGTCTTGTTGATAGGCGGCGAAGTCTTTCAGCGACAGCGCGGGCGCACCGTAAAGGTTGGCGTAAAGCCGGAACAGTGGGTCGGTGAAACCGGAGGAATCGCGCTGGCGTGGCTCGCCTTTCACGTCGGCCTGCCCTGAGAGTTTGGCTTCGGGAATGATGATGTCGAGTTTGCCGGAGCGGCCCCACAGGTCTAGGGAGCGGACATAGGCCAGATAGCTGCTGTGGATTTTCAGCTTGCCGTTGTCAATCGGCACCGCCGGGGCAAAGGACACATTGCCTTGGGTGTAGGCATAGCCGGCGACGAGGAAATTGAGGCCGGTCGGGATGTTGGAATACGACCGCGGTTCGATGTCCGTCGCCCAAGTCTGGGCCGCGGCCAGCGCCAGCAGCGTCAAAGCCAGCGGCTGGCCGGGCCGGGCCGGGAGGGCTTTGTAGGTTGGGTTGCCGTCTTTTGGGCAACCCAAGATTTTTTGGGTATAGGGTTGCGAAAGAGCCGCAATCCAACCTACGTCGCTTAAGTTAATGGCTTTGGCTCCCGTCATCTTGCCGGGGAATTTCCCCAATTCCGTAAAGTTGGCTACCCAGGTAGCGGTCGTGGACATGGCGCATCAACACCATGGCCACGGACGCCAGCGGCAAGGCTAGCAGCACCCCCAGAAAGCCGAACAACTGCCCGCCAGCCAGCACGGCGAAGATGACCGCCACCGGATGCAGGCCGATGCGGTCGCCCACCAGCTTAGGCGTCAGCACCGTGCCTTCCAGGGTTTGGCCGACGGCGAAGACAATCAATACCGGAACTACCGACCACAGATCGCCAAACTGGGCGATGGCGGCGACGCTGGCGGACACCACGCCGACGGTGGCCCCCATGTACGGAATGAAGCTGACCAGCCCGGCGAACAGGCCGATCAGCAGCGCCAAGTCGAGATCCACCAGCCACAACCCGACGCTGTAAATTGCCCCCAAAGCCAGCATCACCGTGAACTGGCCGCGCAGGAAGGCGCTCAACACCTCGTCGGCCTCGGCGGCCAGCCGCGCGGCGGCGGGCGCGTAGCGGCGGGGCAGCAGGTCGTTGATCTGCCGCACCATCGTGTCCCAGTCGCGCAGCAGATAGAATGTGACCACCGGGATCAGCAACAGGTTCATCAGCCAGGACAGCACCACCAGCCCGGAGCGGGACAGGGAGTCCAGCACGGTCGCCGCCATGCCGCCGGCTTGTTGCCAGTATTTGCCCAGCAGTGCGCTGATTTGGTCGAGGCTGTTCAGTTGCAGGCGCAGGCCGTAGCGATCCCGAAGGTAAGGCAACGCCTTAGACTTGAGCCAGACGGCGAAGGCGGGGAGATTGTCCACCAGTCGGCTGATCTGATGCTCCAGCATGGGCAGCAACACCAGCAACGCCAAGGCGGCGATCAAGGTGACGGCGCCGAACACGATGAGGACCGCCGGCGTCCGCCGCAGCCCCAAGCCTTCCAGGCGGTCGGCCAAGGGGTCGGTCAAATAGGCCAGTAAAGCGCCCGCGACGAAGGGCGTCAACACCGGCGAGAGCAGATAAACCAGCCAACCCAAGCCTGCCAAACCGGCGAAAACCAGCCATTTCTGCGAGTCGTTCATGCGGGGGATTCCTGGAAATTCAAAAGCGGAGTGTAGCAGGAGTCGCAGGCATTGCCAGCAAGTTATGAAGGGTTGGGGCGCAAGGTTTATCTTGCGCCCCAAGGTTCGCCGGGCGCCCACAATGCCGATGGGTTGATTGAGTTGGTGGCATTCCGGCATCGTCCGCGCGGGCAAACGGTAAAGCCATTTGCCCAGCCTACCGGATTACCGGGCTCGTGGGCTCGTTCCCAAGCTCTGCTTGGGAATGCAGTTTGGCAAGCTCTGCTTGCCGGAGACTAGGAAAGCATCGGGAAGCAGAGCTTCCAAGACTTGGGTTCCCAAGCAGAGCTTGGGAACCAGAACAACCCTCTGGGCGGACGGACAGCCCCGGCCTAGGGGCTTTTTGTCTGTCGTTTGGGCGCCTTAGTCCCTCAACGGGGAATCTAAAGGCCGAAGCTTAGGGCTAAACCACCCTCGCCACCCTTACCGAGTCCCCGCGCGGGGATTCCGAGTCTTGCCCGAGGGGCTTAAGAATCCCTCGCTAGGGACTTGGAGTCCCTCGCCAGGGAAGCAAAGCCCCTCTTTTGCTACGCAGAGAGGCTCAAGCCTGCCCGCCAGTCGGCGGCATCTTGGGCTTGGCAGGACGGGACAGCCGCGCCATCATGGCTAGGCGCAGCGCCTCCAGTCCCGCGCCCTTGCCGACCACTTTCAGCAGGGTATATCCATCTTGGCAGGCATTGATGATGTCGCTGCCCAGCGCCATCTCCCCGTCCGCCCCCCGCGCCGCCAGCGCTTCCAGGCGGTGCAAGCGCGGCCGCAGCGCGTCCAACTGCGCCAGATCATTCTGCGCCTCGGCCAGATCGAAATTCGGCGGCAGCGCCCCGGTATTCTGCGCCAGCACGATCAAAGCCTGCCGGCAAAACGGTTCCGACTTGTCACCCATCTTGTTCAACTGGCGTCGGTCATCCGGCGACAATTCCGGCAGTTTGGCGAAATGCTTTTCCAAAATAGCCAACGCACCATCAATCTCGACCAGATCGGCCTCGGAATAATCCAGGGAAAGGAGATTCTGCGACATGGCGTCCTCCATAGGGGATGGTTAAAGAAACCGGAAATGCCGGCTGGGTTTAGCATGGCAGGTACAGTTGTACGGTGGGTAACGCCCCTTCGACAACGCTTAGGACAGGCTTTTTGCTGCCCGCCATTTACGACTATTGCGGCATCGTCCGCGTGGGCAAACGATGAAGCCGTTTGCCCACCCTACCGGGCTTTTGTCCTGTTTCTCGTTCCCACGCGGCGCGTCAATGCCTTTACGTTAAGCCGGGTGTGCTGAATAAAGTTAAACCGTTCGCGCTGAGATATCGAAGGACGAATGGTTTAGCCCGGTAGGCCGGAATAAGCCGGTTCGAGGATGGCGAGAACCGGCGTTTCCGGCACCCGCCCGGATTGGCGGAAGCGCCTGCCGCTGCGCTCAGGCGGGTTTCTTCCCGCCATCGACGGTGCTGGGCTGCCAATCCCCCTTCACATCCTTGTGTCTGCTTGGATTACGGCGATGCTTGCTTAGCGTCCCGACGCGGACTTGCCGTGTTTTTTCGCTTGCGCCGACGCGGCTGGGGCGGGCGCTTGTTTTGCGCTTGCGTGGGACGCGGCCGCGCTGCTTTTGCCCTGTTTGCCGCCGCGTGGTTCTTCCGCTTCCCGCATGGCCACTTTGACCGGCGCAGCCGGGTGGGCATGTCGGCTTGCGGGTGTCCGTTTTTGGGGCGGTTCAGCCGCCACTTTATGCGCTTGCGCCCTCGCTGGCAGCACCCTCACCGGGATGGGGATGGGGCGCGGTTGTTTTTCCGGGGGCGCCAATGCCCTCACCAGATCGGCGGGTTTGCGCAGGAATGCCACGGGGCTTGAATCGTCGAAACTGGCCAAGTGGACCGAAGGCTCATGGCCTTCCAACTGGGCAAAGCCGTCGTCCAATATTTCCCGCATGTGGGCGTCGCGGCGGGCGTGGCTGGGGCCGCCGAACACCACGCCGACCAGACGCACGCCGTTGCGCTTGGCGGAGGCGACGAGGTTGAAGCCAGAGGAGTTGATGAAGCCGGTCTTGATGCCGTCCACGCCCTCGCATTTGCCCAGCAAATGGTTGTGGTTGTGGAACTCATGGCCCTGGAACCAAAACTTTTCCGTGGCGAAATAGGGGTAGTATTGCGGGAAGTTTTTCATCAGCGCCTTGCCCAGCCGGTACATGTCCCAGGCCGTAGTCCACTGGTTGGGGTCGGGCAGTCCCTGGGCGTTGCGGAACACCGTGCTGTTCATGCCCAACTGCCGCGCCTTTTGCGTCATCATGTCGGCGAAAGCGGGTTCGCTCCCTCCCAAGGTTTCGGCGATCACCGTGGCGGCGTCGTTGGCTGATTGCGTCACCAGCCCCAAGATGCCCTCTTCGACGGTGAGCGTGTCGCCGACTTTAAGCGCCAGCCGCGAAGGCGGCTTGGACACCGCATGGGCGGAAGCCACCATCGGGCTGTCCAGGGTCAATTGCCCGCGTGACAGCGCTTCGAACAGCAGGTAAAGCGTCATCATCTTGGTCAGCGAGGCGGGATGGCGCAGTTCGTTTGCGTTTTGCTCGTACAACACCCGCTCGGACTCCACCTCGACCACCAGGGCGGCATAAGGCCCGGCCTCGGCGCGTTGCGCCAGCCCCAGGACCAAGAAGGCCGACAACAAAAAACCGCCGAGCGGGCGGCTGAAATAACGGGAAACCCGGGTAGTGGAAAAACTCATTGGCATGACATTATAAAAGTGACTTTAGTTTGCGTCCGCCGGCGACGGCGAACCCGTGTCCCTGATAAAACTCCAAGGTCCGCTGAAACAAGGGCAGCGGTGGAGTGGTGACTTCAAGGCGCTTCCAAGCCCTGGATGCGCCGAATTGCCGGGCTGCGTCCAGCAGCGACGCCCCTATCCCTTGCGAGCGCCAAGCCGGACGCACATACAATTCGGCTATCGTGCCAAAATCGCCCTCGGCGTACAAAGCGCGGCTCTCGTATAGGCAAATCAGGCCCGCCGCTTGCGCGCCTTCCCAGGCGATGAAGGCGAAATACACCTTGCGCCTTAGGAAATCCTCGGCCCGTGCTTGCGCCTCTTCTAGGTCGAAGTGGAAGTCCGCGCCGCCAGTGGCGTCCATGATCTCCTGGAGCAATTCGCCGGCCAGCGCGGCCAGCACGGCGGCGTCGCCCGGTTCGGCAGGTTTGATGATGATAGCCATGCCTTAGCGCTGCTTCGCCATCACCCGCTGCTTCTCGCGCTGCCAGTCGCGGTCTTTTTCCGTAGCGCGCTTGTCGTGGAGTTGTTTGCCCTTGGCGAGGCCGATTTCCAGCTTCGCCCGCCCCTTGCTCCAATACATCGCCAGCGGGATCAAGGTGTAGCCCTTGCGCTCGACCGAGCCGATGAGCTTGGCGAGTTCATGCCGGTGCAGCAGCAATTTGCGGGTGCGGGTGGGATTGGCGATGACATGGGTGGAGGCGGACATCAGCGCCGAGATATGCGCCCCGAGCAGCCAGGCCTCGCCGCCTTTCAAAACCACATAGCTTTCCTTGAGTTGGAGCTTGCCGGCCCGCAGGCTTTTCACTTCCCAGCCCAGCAACGCGATGCCGGCCTCGAAACGTTCTTCGATGAAATAATCGTGGGTCGCCTGGCGGTTGAGGGCGATGGTCGAGTCGCCATGCGTTGATTTTTTCTTCTTCGCTGCCATGTGCCGTTTTTGCCTGACGAGTAAGGGGAATTTTGTTATTTTACCGCATCGTGAATCAATCGCGTGGCTAAAATGTCCGCATTGCGTAGGCTTCGCACAGGAAAAAAACCATGAACAACAATGCCGCCCAAGCCGTCCTTGAAGAAGTGCTGCACTTTGCGATGGACGAAGCCTTGGCTCTGCAAGCCAAAGAACACTTGTGCGAGGAGGAGCATGGCGCGTTGATCGCCTATTTCAGCCTGCTTGAATTGGGCAAGCAACAGGCCAGCATCATGAAGCTCAGCTTCGACGATCCTGAATTGAACGCCTTTGACCCTTACGTGCTGTTTGACAATCGAACGGCATGACGTCCAACCGATAACCAACCCTGGGGAAAACATGACCGAACACACTCACGTCCACGCACAATGGTCCTCGCGCCTGGCCTTCATCCTGGCGGCGAGCGGCTCGGCCATCGGCTTGGGCAACATCTGGAAATTCCCTTATCTGGCCGGCGAGAACGGCGGCGGGGCTTTCGTGCTGGTCTATTTGCTCTGCGCGGTGGCCATCGGCATTCCGATCATGGTCGCCGAAACGATGCTGGGGCGGCGCGGCCGGCGCAGCCCGATCAACACCATGGCCGTCCTCGCCAAGGAGGCCAAGGCCAGCCCGCATTGGCGTTTCGTCGGCTGGCTGGGCGTCGTCGCCGGCTTTTTGATCCTGTCCTATTACAGCGTCATCGCCGGCTGGGCGATGTCGTATATTTTCAAGATCAACAGCGCCCTGTTCGAGAAGATCGACGCCGAGGGCGCGACGCGCTTGTTCAACGCCTTCAAGGATTCCCCCGAGTACCTGGGGATTTGGCACACCGTCTTTATCGCGGCGACGATGTTCGTGGTCAGGAAAGGCGTCAGCAGCGGCTTGGAGCGGCTCTCGCGTTTAATGATGCCGGCTTTGCTGGCCATGCTGTTGCTGCTGGATTTTTACGCCATGGGCTCCGGCGGCTTCGGCCAGGGCTTCGCCTTTTTGTTCAACCCGGATTTTAGCAAGCTGACCGGCGCGGGTGTGCTGGTGGCCTTGGGCCAAGCTTTCTTTTCCTTGGGCCTGGGCATGGGCTCGATCATGGTCTATGGCGCGTATTTGCCGGCCGATGTCTCGATAGGCCGCGCCAGCGTCTTCGTCGTCGCCGCCGACACCGCCGTCGCCCTGCTGGCCGGGCTGGCGATCTTCCCCTTGGTGTTCGCCAACGGGCTGGCGCCGTCGATGGGGCCGGGGCTGATCTTCGAGACCCTGCCCATCGCCTTCGGCCAGATGCCGGCCGGCTGGCTGTTCGGCATGGTGTTCTTCGTGTTGGTGTTCTTCGCCGCGATCACCTCCGCCGTCGCGCTCATCGAACCGGCGGTGGCCTTCCTGTCCGAGAAAATGCACCGGGGGCTGGCCTGTTTGTACAGCGGCGTGGCCTGCTGGCTGCTGGGCTTGGGGACGGCCTTCTCCTTCAACATCTGGGCGGACGCGAAACTGTTCGGCAAGAATTTCTTTGAACTGGTGGACTTGCTCACCGCGCAAATCATGCTGCCGGTGGGCGGCGTGTTGATTGCCGTGTTCGCCGGCTGGGTCATGAAAAAAGAAAACAGCGAGGCCGAACTGGCCTTGGCAGACCCGCGCCATTACAACGCTTGGCGCATCCTGGTGCGCTATGTCGCGCCGATAGGCGTGGGCTTGGTGTTCCTCGACGCCCTGGGATTGTTTTGACATGACCCATGTGAACAAAAGCGCGTTGGTGCGCTTTCCGGCGCATTTGATGTACAGCTTGGTGGAGGATGTCGAGTCCTATCCGAAGTTTCTGCCGTGGTGCGGCGCCAGCCGCATCCTGCGCCGCCGGGGCGACGTGGTGGACGCCGAATTGGAAATCGCCAAGGCTGGCTTCCACAAATCCTTCGCCACCCGCAACACTTTGCTGGCCCCGTCGGAAATCCGCATCAGCCTGTTGGAAGGCCCGTTCGCCCATCTGGAAGGCGTGTGGGCGTTCACCCCGCTGCGGTCGGACGCCAGCAAAATCAGCCTGGATTTGGAATTCGAGATGTCCGGCAAGCTTGCCAATCTGGCTTTTGGGGCGCTGTTCAACCAGATCTGCGAAACCATGGTCGGCGCGTTCTGCGAACGCGCCAAAACCCTCTATACCTACCACCACCAAGACGATGCGGGTTGAAGTCGCCTACGCCAAACCCTCCGAGCAAGCCATCATAAGTTTGGAAGTCGGCGTGGAAACCACGGTGGAAGTGGCGATTCGCCAATCCGGGCTGTTGGCCCGCTTCCCGGAAATCGACTTGGAGCGGAACACAGTGGGCATTTTCAGCAAGGTCTGCGGTTTGAGCCAGATATTGAGGGAAGGCGACCGCGTGGAAATCTACCGCCTGCTCCTCGCCGACCCCAAGGAAGCTAGGCGCAGCCGGGCGGCGAAGCGTTGATAAAGCAGTGTCACATTTATGAATAAATACTTCTACGATCCCGGCGAGCACCGACGCAAACACTGTGGATCATTGCCAGAAGCCCACTTTGATGAGCAAGGTAGCACCAAAATTGGCAAATGCCCCTCATCCTTGTCGAAAAATGAGGCCCAAGAGTTATTGCAAGGAGGTGTTCCATACTACGATAACCCAGAAGATGAACATCCGGCTCGCATTTATGCCATTTATGAAGGGGTGATTTATGAAGCCTTTCCAACTAGACCAGGAATTTCTTACCATGGCTTTCCATGGCGTGGTAGACCTAAACATAATCGCCTACCCAGGCCGATTAAGCGCGAGTTGGAGCAACGTGCCCGTGAGCAGGGTTGCTTAGACAAATTTCAATCATGGCTTGAGCAATATGAATGTTAATGACGGTTTGAGAATTATCTACACGCCTGCCCAAGCAACAGAAGAAGCACATGAAGGCTGGGGCAGTGGACAGCTTTGGCTAGAGGGTCAAGCATTTTGGTTTTTTGGTACTCAGGACCAGCCAGAATCTATCGACTGGACATGGATCGAAATGCTTGAACACTTGGCTTCCTGTTGGCCGTTCCTCCAAATTGAATCTCCTTTCCCTTATCCTTGGATAGATGAAGCCATGCGTGAGGGGGCTAATTTTTGGCAAATTGCCGATGATCGTTGGGAAGGCATTGACACCTCGCAAGCTGATAAGGAGGAAAGTCAGATATTGAAATTTGCCAATGCGCATAATTTGGCAGCGGGCTGGCAAGGACTTTCCGTTCCAGCTTTATACTGGTATAGACAGGGAAATGAGGTATTGCTATGTCCCGAAGAACGCAAGCCTATCCGTCTGTCTTACGGCCAAGCATTAAGTGTGCTGGAGCAATTCGGCAATACAATAGCTAACGGTTTGTCTGGCAGTGTGCATCCACATGCAATTCAGGCATTACATGCGTGGAAGGTCCGTAACGATACTCCCATCGATCAGCGCATTACCATCGCCACCGGATTAGATTTGGATGCTATTGTCAAAATGCAGGGAGACGCTTCAAGCAACCAATTCTGGGATATTAGGGAAGCCGCCAATGAGGCTGAGTTTAACGCCAATGCCTTGCTCGCCGCTGCCCGGATGACTTCTGCTTCGCTCGCTCCAGAAGAGATTGCTGGCTTGCTGGAGCGGCTGCGCAAACTTCCTCCTGCGATTGAATTGCCAGAGTTGGCAAAAGCCTGTGAAAAATTGGAGGAATTGGATTGTCGGGACGAACCTCCTCATGAGGCAGGCTACCGCCTCGCCAACTATCTGCGGAATATTTTGGATATCGAAGATGCCTCAATTTTTGACCCTGAAGCGGCCCTAAGTCAATGGGGTGTAAAGTTTGAATGCCTGGATATGGGCTTGCAAACCCTGGAAGCGATTGCGGTCTGGGGCAATAAGGGACCAGCCGTACTTGTTAATGTCAGGCCGGAAATGCGCACTTCCCACGAATATGGCTATCGCTTCGTTCTGGCGCATGAGATAGCCCATTTACTGATTGATCGCAGGCAAACTCTTGCCGCAGCAGAGGTGTTGGGAGGGGGGGTGTCGAAAAAGATAGAACAGCGCGCTGATGCGTTCGCAGCCGAACTGCTGTTGCCTAGACAAACCGCTGCCAAAGTCTATCGAGAAGAGCCTCATTTGGATGCCGCAGTCAAACGGTTGGTGGCAACTTACAAGATTGGCCGTAAAGTGGCAAAAGCCCAGATCAAAAACAGTGGTGCGGCTAATCCTGTGGATGAAAGCGAAATTGAGCTTGCTTTGGGAATTGAATGGACAGCCCGGTAGTCCGATAGGGTGGGCAAACGGCTTTATCGTTTGCCCACGCGGAATCTGTTCCAACCTTGTAGGGTGCGCATCGCGCACCATTCCCAATGTCCGGTATTCGCTCAATATTCAGCATTCGCAAAGCTGCGCGATACGCACCCTGCCCAACCCTCTGAATGACCTCATGCGTTCCGCCCTCCAACATCCCCTCGTTTCCGCCTTGCTGTTCCTGGCCCTATGGCAAGGGCTGGCCGCGCTGCTGGCCTCGGCGGCTTTGCCTGCGCCGATGGAGGTGTTCCGTGTGCTGTGGGAGGAAATCGTCTCTGGCCAGTTGCCATTGCATCTGGGGGCCACGCTGGCGCGGCTGGCGGTGAGTTTCGTGCTGGCGATGAGCCTGGGCACGGGCGTTGGCATCTTTTTGGGGCAACATGAGCGGCTGGACCGTTTTTTCGACAATTGGCTGGTGATTTTCCTGAACGTGCCGGCCTTGGTGATGATTATCTTGTGTTATGTCTGGTTCGGGCTGACCGAGGTCGCCGCCATCGCCGCCGTGGTCGCCAACAAGCTGCCGAATGTGGTGGTGACTGTGCGCGAGGGGGCGCGGGCGCTGGACCGGGATTTGTTGGAAATGGCCCAGGCTTACCGTTTCGGGCGTTGGAAAACCCTGCGCCATGTGGTCTGGCCGCAGTTGTTTCCGTTCTTGATCGGCGCGGCGCGCACCGGCATCGCCTTGATTTGGAAGATCATCCTGGTGGTCGAGTTGCTCGGGCGCAGCAATGGCATGGGCTACCAACTGCATTTGTTTTTCCAGTTATTCAATGTCGCCGGCATCATGGCCTACACCATCGCCTTCGTCGTGGTGATCCAGTTGATCGAGGCTTTGCTGTTGAAGCCCCTGGACCGCCACGCCCGGAGGTGGCGCCGATGAGCCGCGTCGAGATCGACATCCGCAAGAAAGCCTATCCGGCCCGGCATGGCTTCGGCGAACATGTGGCGATCAAGGGGTTGCATATCGAGTTGCAGGCCGGGGAGTTCGTCTGTCTGGTCGGGCCTTCCGGCTGTGGCAAGACGACCTTGCTGAACATCGTCGCCGGGCTGGACCGGCAGTTCGAGGGCCGGATAGCGACGGACGAAGGCGGGGACGCGCCGCGCATCGGCTATGTGTTCCAGAATCCGCGCCTGCTGCCTTGGCGCACGGTGCGCGAGAACATCGACCTCGCCTTGCCGACGGGGGAGGGCGGCGGGGACGTGGACCCTCTGCTGGAGGTGATGGACTTGGCCCAATGGCAGGGCCAGTATCCGCAGAAACTGTCCGGCGGGATGGCCCGCCGGGTCGCGCTGGTGCGGGCCTTCGCCATCCGGCCCACGTTGCTGTTGATGGACGAGCCTTTCGTGTCGCTGGACGCGCCCACCGCCCGCCGTGTCCGCCAGTTGCTGGTGAAGGTCTGGCAGGAGCGGCCCCATACTGTGCTGTTCGTCACCCATGATTTGCGCGAGGCCATCGCCCTGGCCGACCGGCTGGTGTTCCTCTCCGCCCCGCCCGCCGCCGTGTTGCACGAACTTGCCGTGGACATGCCCCGCGCCGACCGGGATGACGAGGCCGCGATTGAAGATTTCCGCAACCGCTTGGTGGCCGGGCATCCTAAGATTCGCACATTGCTGTGAAGGCTGGGATTCGACCGCTGTTAAGATGGAGATCCAACGAATCCGAGGCAAGCACAATGGCTAACATCCTCATCATCTACTCCACCACCGACGGCCACACCACGGTCATCTGCCAAAAATTGCGGCAGGTGATCGAACAGCATGCCCATGCCGTCACATTGGTTCCAATCCAGGATGCTGCTGGCTTGGATCTGCAAGCCTTCGACAAGATTGTGATAGGCGCGAGCATCCGCTACGGAAAGCACAGCCCGTTGGTGCTGGACTTCATCAAAAAAAACGGGCGGCTACTCGACGCCAAGCCCAATGCGTTTTTCTCGGTGAATGTGGTGGCGCGCAAGCCGGAGAAGAACCAGCCGCACACCAATCCGTATTGCAAAAAATTCCTCCGGCAAATCGCCTGGAAACCCAAGCAAGTGGCGGTGTTCGCGGGCAAGATTGATTATCCCCGCTACAAGCCCTTCGACCGCTGGATGATACGGCTCATCATGTGGATGACCCACGGGCCTACCAATCCCAAGGCGGTGGTCGAATTCACCGACTGGCGGCAGGTCGAGGCGTTTGGGCAGGTGCTGGCCGAACTGTGACCAAGGCGGCGATGACGCCTGTGGAGCAGGCCCAAAGCTTGTATGCCGGCGGGCAGTATTCCCAAGCCCAGGCGCTCGCCGAACACCAGATAGGCCCGCTGTTGAATCTCGCCGGTGCCGCCGCCTACGCGATGGGCATGAGGCAGGAGGCGGAACAATATTGGTGTTGCGCTTTGGAGCTATTCCCCGGCTCTTGCGATGCCTATAACAACATCGGGATGTTGCTGGCGGAAAGCGGGCGTTTGGACGAGGCCGAGGCGGCTTACCGGCGGGCCTTGGCGCTGCATCCGGGGCATGTCGAGGCGCATAACAACTTAGGTGTATTGCTGGCGAAGCTGCGCCGGCCGGACGAGGCCGAAGCGGTTTACCGAGCCGCGCTGGCGTTGCGGCCCGATTACACCGAGGCCCGCAACAACCTAGGGATTCTGCTGGCGACGACGGAACGCCCAGGCGAGGCGGAGGATTGTTTCCGCCGGACCTTGGCCCTGCGTCCCGGCGATGCCGACGTGCACTATCACTTGGCGCTGCTGTTGCTGTCGCTGGGCCGCTTCGGCGAGGCTTGGCCGCATTACGAGGCGCGTTACCATCCCGAGAAAACCCGGCGTCTGGTGGTTCTGCCTGCGCTGCCTTTCCCGCCGTGGCGGGGTGAAGCCTTGGCCGGCAAGTCGCTGCTGGTCTGGCATGAGCAGGGCTACGGCGATGAAATCCAATTCTGCCGCTTGCTGCCGCTGCTCAAGGCGCGAGGCGCCGCCCATGTCGGTTTGCTGTGCAAGCCGGCCTTGGCGGCGTTGTTCCACACCCTCGCCGGGGTGGATGCCGTTTATCCCGCCGTGGACGGCCAGAGCTTCCCCTGCCACGACTATTGGGTCTTGCCCATGAGCCTTCCGCTGCATCTGGGCCTGGGTTTGGAATCTATCCCGGCAAATTTGCCCTATCTCCACGCCGAGCCGGGCCGGGTTGCCCAATGGCAGGCCCGCTTGCCGACGGCGCGGCCTCGCGTCGGTTTGGTGTGGAAGGGGGGCGAGGCGCATGGCAATGACGCTTGCCGCTCCCTGCCCAGCTTGGCGCTGTTGGCCCCGTTGTGGTCGGTGTCCGGCGTCGCTTTCGTCAGCCTGCAAAAAGGGGCGGGGGAGGACGAGGGCCGCGAACCGCCGTCCGGCCAGCCCTTGACCCATCTGGGCTCGGACCTCGAAGACTTCGCCGACACCGCCGCGATTGTCGCCCAGCTTGATTTAATCATCTGCGTGGACACCGCCGTCGCCCATCTGGCCGGGGCCTTGGGCAAGCCGTGCTGGGTCTTGCTGCCCGCCGTCCGCAGCGATTGGCGCTGGCTGCGCGGGCGCGAGGATTCGCCCTGGTATCCCAAGGTCATGCGGCTGTTCCGCCAAGGCCGGTCGGACGCTTGGGAGGAGGTGATTGGACGGGTGGCCGAGGCTTTGCGGCAATGGCGGGCCGGGCGGCCATGACGACGGCTTTGGAACAAGCCATCGCGCTCTACGGCAGCGGGCAATATCCTGCGGCGCTGGAACTGGCCTCCGGGGAATTGCTGCCGCTGCTGGACATCGCCGCCTGCGCCGCCTATGCGCGGGGGGCGAAGGACGCGGCGGAGAAATATTGGCGCGCCGCCGTCGCCATTAGCCCCGGTTTCAGCCGCGTCCATAACAACCTGGGGTTGCTGTGCGCGGAAAGCGGGCGTTTGGCCGAGGCCGAGGCGGCTTTTCGCGCCGCGCTGGCCCTCCAGCCCGATTATGCCGAAGCCCTGCACAATCTCGGCGCGGTGCTGGTGAATCTGCGTCGTTTGGACGAGGCCGCAAGCGTCTGCCGCCGCGCCGTGGCGCTGCGGCCCGGCCATGCCGAAGGCTTCTTCAACTTGGGCAATGCGCTCAAGGACGCGGGGCGTCACGAGGAAGCCGCCGCCGCCTTCCGGCAGGCCGTGGCGCTTAAGCCCGGTTACGCCGAGGCTTACAACAACCTGGGCTTTTTGGCGATGGCGGGCAAACGCTACGCCGAAGCCGAAGCCGCCTACCGGCAGGCGCTGGCGCTGCGGCCCGGTTATCTGGGCGCGGCCTTCAACCTCGCCCTGCTGTTGTTGTTTCTGGGCCGGTTCAGCGAAGGCTGGCCGCTTTTTGAGATACGCCACCATCCTGAAAAAGCCAATCGCACCTCGATTCCGCCGGTCTTGCCTTTTCTGCCTTGGCAGGGCGAAGCCTTGGACGGCAAGCGGCTGTTGGTCTGGCATGAGCAAGGCTTTGGCGACGACATCCAATTCTGCCGCTTCATTCCGGCCTTGAAGGCGCGGGGCGCGGCTGCTGTCGGCTTGGTGTGCAAGCCGCCGCTGCTGCCCTTGCTGGCAAGCCTGGAAGGCGTGGACGCGGTTTACCCGCTCCAGGCGGGGCAAGACTTTCCCGGCTATGACTATTGGGTCTTGCCCATGAGCATCCCCCTGCATTACGGCCTGACCCTGGCAAACCTCCCCGCCGCCTTGCCTTATCTCCACGCCTTGCCCGAGCGTGTCGAACAATGGCGGGGCAGGCTGCCTGCGGGGCGTCCGCGTGTCGGCTTGGTTTGGAAGGGTTTCAGCGGGCATGAAAACGACGCCTGCCGCTCCTTGGACAGCTTGGCCACGCTGGCCCCGTTGTGGTCGGTCCCCGGCCTAAGCTTTGTCAGCCTGCAAAAAGAGGCGGGGGAAGACGAGGCCCGCGAGTCGCCCCCCGGCCAGCCCTTGACCGCTCTGGGTTCGGACATCGAAGACTTTGCCGACACCGCCGCGATTGTTGTCCAGCTTGATTTGATCGTCTGCGTGGACACCGCCGTCGCCCATCTGGCCGGGGCTTTGGGCAAGCCGTGCTGGGTGTTGCTGCCATATGCGCAGACGGATTGGCGCTGGCTGGACGGGCGCGAGGATTCGCCTTGGTATCCCAAGGTCTTGCGGCTGTTCCGCCAAGGCCCGTCGGAATCGTGGGCGGCGGTGGCAAGCCGCGTGGCGGGGGCTTTGCGGTTGTGGCGGGGGGCTTAATGTGGAGCAGTTGCCAACCGGGGTGTTCGATGGCCTCGCATTGCCAGCGAGGCAGGCCGAAATAAGCCCGCCTGAGCGCGGCGACAGGCGGGCGTTTCCGGCAATCCGGGCGTGTGTGTCGGAAACGCCCGCGCAGGTGCGTAGGGTGCGCATCGCGCACCTTTTCCAATGTCCGATATTCGTTAAGGTGCGCGATGCGCACCCTACATGGCTTGGGTTGCCGTCTTTTTGGCAACCCAATATTTCCCGGTATCTGTTGGGTTGCGATAGAGCCGCAACCCAACCTACGCCGCTACGGCTTGCGCCATTCGGCGAGTGTGGCGCGGACCATGGCGGCGTTGGGAGCTTCGATGGCCTCGTAAATCGCCAGCGCTTGCTCGGCGCGGGGCAGGGCCAGGTCGCGCTCGCCCAGGCTTTCGTGGGCCAGCGCGGCATTCCACAGCGCAATGCCCTCGCCGCGCCGGTCGCCGATGTCGCGGGCGATGGCAAGCCGTTGCTCGTAGTGTTCGATGGCTTTGCGCGGCTCGCCCAGGCCGGCATAGGCATTCCCCAAATTGCCCAAGGCTTGGCCCTCGCCGCGCCGGTCGCCGATTTCACGGTCGATGGCCAGGGCTTGTTCGTGATATTCGATGGCCTTGCGCGGCTCGCCCAGGTCGGCATAGGCAACACCTAAGTTGCCCAATGCGGCCCCCTCGCCGCGCCGGTCGCCGATTTCACGGTCGATGGCTAGGGCTTGTTCATAATAGTCGATAGCCTTGCGCGGCTCGCCCAGGCCGGCATAGGCATTTCCCAAATTGCCCAAGGCTTGGCCCTCGCCGCGCCGGTCGCCGATTTCACGGTCGATGGCCAGGGCTTGTTCGTGATATTCGATGGCCTTGCGCGGCTCACCCAGATTTTTATAAGCAATCCCCAAGTTGCCCAAGGCCACGCCTTCCGCCTGCCGGTTCCCCGTCTGCCGCGCCGCCTGCGCCTGCGCCTCCAGCCACAGGATGCGCTGGCGCGGATGGAAGCGCAGGTTGCCGGTGTAGACCACGCCGTCCACCAATTCCAGCAGGGTTTGCGCCATAGCCGGGCGGGTTTGCAAATGGGCGAAGGCGGCTTCCAGGTGCGGGCGTTCGCGGTCGAACAGCGCCAAGCCTTGTGCGATGCCGCGGTGGCCTTGCTCGTAAAGATCCTTTGTTTGCTGGGCCACAGCGGCATAGTGGCGGGCGTGGGCGTCCAACGCGGCTTGCGTTTGCTGTGGGTCGGCCTGGGCGAGGGCGTAGTCGCGCAGCAGGTCATGCCAGCCGAAGCGCTGTCCGGCGCTGTCATAATCCAGCAGGTTCAGTTGTACGAGGCTGTCCAGCCATTCGCCGGCCTCGCCGTCGGCGTCGCCGATGAGGGCCA
>CAZOTR010000006.1:0-17192 GCA_964582755.1 uncultured Methylococcaceae bacterium
ACCAATCTTGCCCCGAAATGCCCGCGATGACCAGCCACCCAGACCGCTTGTTCGAGGCGCCCGCCGACGGCGATTTCCAGTTTGACAGCAAGACGGCGGCGGTTTTCGACGACATGATCGCCCGCTCGGTGCCGCTGTACGGGGAAATCCAGCGCATGACCGGGGAAATCGCCGCCGATTTCGCCAGACCCCACACCAACCTGTGCGACTTAGGCTGCGCCACCGGCACGGCGCTGCTGGAACTCGACCCGCTGATCGATCCCAAGGTGCGCTTCGTCGGCGTGGACAATTCCAAGGAGATGCTGGAAAAAGCCCGGCAGAAGCTGGCGGCGTGTCCGTCGGGCCGCGCCTTCGAGCTTGTCGCCGCCGATTTGCACCAAGCCCAAGTGGTGGAGAACGCTTCGGTGGTGGTGATGAACCTGACGCTGCAATTCATCCGCCCGCTGTACCGCGAGCGGGTGGTGCGCAACATCGTCGACGGCCTCAACGCGCAAGGCTGCATGATCTTAGTCGAAAAACTGACGCTGGGCGACAGCCTGTTCAACCGGCTGTTCATTCGCTATTACTACAACCTGAAAAAGCGCCAAGGCTATTCGGAGTCGGAAATCGCCCACAAGCGCGAGGCTTTGGAAAACGTGCTGATTCCCTACCGGCCCGAGGAAAACCGCGAATTGCTGGCCACCGCCGGCTTCCGCCATGTCGAGGAATTCTTCCGCTGGTACAACTTCAGCGGGCTGGTTGCGGTGAAATGACATTTGATCCTATCCCCGGTAGGAGCAGGCCATGCCCGCGACCGGCCCTTAGCCCAACACCCACATCGTTGCCAAGATTTAAGTCGCGGGCGCGGCCCGCTCCTATAGGAATCCAAGCAGAAGGTTTTATGCACGCAGAAATAATCGCCATCGGCAGCGAGCTGCTCCTAGGCGAGATCATCGACACCAACTCCGCGGCCATCGCCAAAAAACTGCAAACCATCGGGATGCCGCTGCATCACACTTCGACGGTGGGCGATGACCTGGAACGGATCGCCGCGGCTATCCGGCTGGGCCTGGGCCGCTCCAACTTGGTCATCACCACCGGCGGACTGGGGCCGACGGTGGACGATCTGACCCGGCAGGCCATGGCCTTGGCCGTGGACCGGCCGCTGGTGTTTGACGAGGCTTTGCTGGCGCAGGTCGAGGAGCGCTTCCGCCGCTTGGGCCGGACGATGACGCCCAACAACCGCCAGCAAGCCTACCGCCCGCAAGGCTCGGCGGTGATCGAAAACCCGGTAGGCACCGCGCCTTGCTTCATCGTCGAAGCCAACGGCCATGCCGCCATCTGCCTGCCGGGGGTGCCGCGTGAGATGGACTATTTGATGGACGGGGCCGTGCTGCCCTTTGTGCGGCGGCGCTTCGGGCTGGCCGGCATCATTAAAAGCCGCGCCTTGAAAATCTCCGGCGTGGGAGAGAGCGTGGTTGACGAACACGTCGGCGATTTGGAAAAACTCGCCAACCCGGCGGTGGGGCTGAACGCCCAAGCGGGCGTCATCGTCATCCGCATCACCGCCACCGCCGCCAGCGAGGAAGAAGCCGACCGCTTGATCGCGCCGGTCGAGGCCAGCGTCCGCGAGCGTCTGGGCGGGCTGGTGTTCGGGGCCGACGGCGACACCTTGGAAGGCGTGGTGCTGGCCGGATTGGACCGGCGCGGCGAAACATTGGCTGTGCTGGAGGCCGGCACGGAGGGGCGGCTGGCGGGCAAGCTGGCGGCGGCGGGGCGGAATCGCCACGCTTTCGCCGGCGGGAGAATCCTGGCGTCGGCCCCGGCAACCGACGTGGCCGACTTGGCCCAACAAGCCGCCAACGAAGCCGGGGCGGACTGGGGCTTGGCCTGCGCCGTGGACGGCGCGGACGGGCAGGCCCAAATCAGCATGGCGCTGTGGCGTGGCGGCAAAGCCGGACAATGGCGGCGCGGCTTCGGCGGACACCCCGCCCTGGCCGCCGAATGGTCGGCGAACATGGCTTTGGACGCATTGAGAAAAGCCATCGCCGCGCAACCCTAGCCCGCCCCGGCGCGGCAGGCGGGCCGGATGCTGTGGCTTTTGCCACACTGGCAGGGCGGATGCATCTTGTCCCATAATGGCGGAGGAATCCCCCCGCTTCCCGCCGGGGTGGGCGGCAAAACACCTTAGACATTAGGAGGACTTACATGAAAATTTTTAGAACCCTTTGCTGGACGGCATTGCCTTTCATCGCCGCCTGCTCGGGTGTCGAAACCCATACCGATTACAACACCGCAACCGATTTTTCACGTTACAAAACTTATTATTGGGCCAAGACGCCGACCACCCGCAACCCCATCATGGCTGACCGCATCGTCGCCGACATCGACAACCGGCTCGCTGCCAAAGGCTGGCGGAAGGCTGCGGAGGGAGAGGCGGATGCGGCCATCGCCGCCCATGTGACCGCCCACGAGCAGGAGCGCATCGACACGATGTACAACAACATGGGGCCGGGTGGCTGGTACGGCTACGGCGGCTATGGCTGGGCCGGGGCCGGCATGGCCACCTCCACGGTGACCTACTACACCGTCGGGACGCTGATCGTGGACATCTTCGACGCCAAGACCAAGAAGGCGATCTGGCATGCGACCTCGGAAAGCACCGTGCCGGATGACCCAGCGGAAGGGCAGAAAAAAATCGACGAGGCGGCGCAACAGATGTTCAAGGATTTTCCGCCCCTGCGGGCCACGGCCAACCCGCCGCATTGACGGAAAAGGCGTTAAGCTATTTCCGCTAAAGCTTATTTCCCCCATGGAGCGCCGGCGCGACGCCGGCGCTCCATCAACATGCGGTGTGTGCCGCCCCGGCGATTCTCATTTTGGCTGGAAACCGTCATTCCGGCATGGATGCCGGAATCCAGTGCCATGGACGGTAACTGGCTGGTTGCGCAAGCGTCTGAATAAAGCTCTGAGCAGCCCGCAGATTCACATCCTTGTGACTGGATTCCGGCAATCCCTGCCGGAATGACGGAATACCCAGCCCCCCGCTCCTTGCCCGATTTTTCAGAGCGGCGTACCATTCCCCGCTCGCTTTAAACCACTGACACCAAGACGACGATGACCCAGATTCTCCTCTACGACACCACTTTGCGGGACGGCACCCAGCGGGAGGACATCTCCCTTTCCTGTGACGACAAGCTGGCCATCGCGCTGCGGCTGGACCAGATGGGAATCCACTACATCGAAGCCGGCTGGCCCGGCTCCAACCCCAAGGACGCCGAGTTTTTCCAAAGGGTCCGCCAGATCGGGCTGAAACAGGCCAAAGTCGTGGCCTTCGGCGCCACCCGCCGGAAAAACTCCCGCTGCGAGGCCGACAAGAACCTCGCCGCGCTGATCACCGCCGGCACGCCCGCCGTGGCCCTGGTCGGGAAAAGCTGGGACTTCCAGGTGGAAAAAATCCTCGACACCACGCTGGAAGAAAACCTGCTGATGATAAGCGAGAGCGTGGCCTACATGAAAAGCCACGGCTTCGAGGTCATCTTCGACGCCGAGCATTTCTTCGACGGCCACAAGGCCAACGCCGACTACGCCGTCGCCGCCTTGCGGGCGGCGGCGGACGCGGGCGCGGACTTCCTGGCGCTGTGCGACACCAACGGCGGTAGCCTGCCTTGGGAAATCGAAGCCATCGTCCGCGAGGTCGCCGCCCAAGTTCCCACGCCGCTAAGCATCCATGTCCACAACGACAGCGGCTGCGCGGTCGCCAATTCGCTGGCGGCGGTGCGCGGCGGCTGCGTCCAGGTGCAAGGCACCATCAACGGCTACGGCGAGCGCGTCGGCAACGCCGACTTGACCAGCATCATCCCCGGTTTGCAGCTTAAAATGGGCTATTCGGTGGTCAGCGAAGCGCAATTGCAAAACCTCACCACCCTGTCCCGCTATGTGGCGGAAATCGCCAACCTCAAGCACGACCGCCACCAGCCCTACACCGGCGAAAGCGCCTTCGCCCACAAAGGCGGCATCCACGCCGCCGCCATATTGAAAGCCGCCAACAGCTACCAGCACATCGAGCCGGAATGGGTGGGCAACGCGACGCGGACGGTCGTCTCCGAACTCTCCGGGCGCGGCAACCTCATCACGCTGGCCCAGCAGCGCGGGCTGGACATCAAGCCGGAAGAGGCCGAGCGGGTGCTGCACCAATTGAAAAAGCTGGAACACCAAGGCTTCGCCTTCGACGCCGCCGAAGCCTCGGTGGACCTGCTGCTGCACCGCGCCCGCGAAGGCTACAAGCCGCCGTTTGAATTGATTGACTTCATGGTGCTGGCCGAAGACCGGCACGGACGCGGGCTGCTGTGCGAGGCGACCGTCAAAGTCCGCGTCGGCGGGGAAGTCAAATTCACCGCCGCCGAAGGCAACGGCCCGGTGGACGCCCTGGCCCGCGCCCTGCACCTGGCCTTAAGCCACCATTACCCCGAATTGGCGAACATCCAACTGACCGACTACAAGGTGCGCATCCTCAACACCGACAAAGGCACCGCCGCCATCACCCGCGTGCTGATCGACTTCCACGACGGCGAACGGTCCTGGACCACCGTGGGGGCGAGTTCCAACATCATCGAGGCAAGCTGGCGGGCTTTGTCGGATAGCAAGGAGTATGCGTTGTTGGGGGTTGCGGGGCGATAAGCGCACCGTGGTGTGTCCCCCAACGGCAGGCAGACGATATGTGACGTGTTGCGATACGTCAAGAATGTCGTATTATTGGGTTAGGCTTCATTTTTGAGGCCGACACCACGTTAGGTATCTCACTTATAACCAACACTGCCATGACTGAAGAAAACTATATTTTTCATTGCAGCAAATACAAGCCAGATAGCAATGGGATGGTTAGTCACTATATATTGGAGATAATCGATAGGGAAAGCGGAGAAGTTGAAGAGCTTCTGGTAACTCCAAGAGAACTAGCCTCTTCTGTTTCGATGAAGAGAATTCTTCTAGGCCGGAGGATATTGTACTCAGCAACAAGGAAGAAACACGATGAAATGCTCAGAGAGCTTTTCGCCAACCTACCAGAGCCATCTAACATTTTGCTTTAACGCGGTAAGGTGCGGTAATTCGGCAATGTTGTAGGGTGCGGTGAGGAACGAACCGCGCCGCTCTTATTCCGCGATGGGTGCGGTTCGCACACTCACCGCACCCTACCGCGCTGTTCGCCATGTTCACTGCTAGAGGAGTTTAAAATTATCAGAGGCGCGCCCCCGCATTCCGTTGTTCCCCATGCGGGCTACAGGTTTCCTATATTCTGCATAAGAGAAACACAATGACTGAAACAACCCTGTATCGTGAGCGTGTCCTCGCCGAAATCGACACACTGCCGGACGAATATCTGCCGTTCGTGCTGCGATTGGTGCATACGTTGCGCGAAAGCATCGCACTCAAGCCGGTGGCTGAGAGTTTGCGGCAAGGCTGGACCGAAGCACAGCAGGGGGTGACTTACCCTATAGATAAACTATGGGAGGGCATCGATGCCGAATGAGCCTGAGGGGTTCGCAGAGCGAGAGGTTCGGTTCACACCGGAATTCAAGCGCAACCTCCGCCAGTTGGCAAAAAAGTATCGCCGGATTCGCTCGGATATCCAGCCCGTCATTGACAAACTGATCGCAGGCGAACTGCCCGGCGATGAAATCCAAGGAATCGGCTTCCCGGTTTATAAGGTGCGGGTGCGCAATTCCGACTCTCAACGTGGAAAAAGCGGTGGCTATCGGATTATCTACTATCAACCAACCGTTACGGCGATCATTTTGATTACCCTGTACTCAAAATCGGAACAGCAAGACATAGAGCCAAACGAGATACGAGACATCTTGGCGGAAGCGGACAGCAGCCCTGATGTGTGACAAAATCTTATAAATAAACAGGCGACTCCCATGACCACTAGCGAACTATCCCTCTACGACCGCCTAGGCGGCGAACCGGCCATCGACGCCCTCGTCAATTCCCTCTATGACCGGGTGCTGGCCGATGCTGAATTGCAGCCGTTTTTTGAACACACACCGATGGACAAGCAACGGGCCATACAGCACGAGTTTCTCTGCGCCGCTTTGGGCGGTCCGATGGCCTACACCGGCAAACCCCTAGGCTATGTCCATCAGGGACTGGGCATAACGACACGGCATTTTGCCAAGTTTGTCCAGCATTGCCTTGAAAGTTTGCAAGACCTGGGCGTTTCCGGGGAAGACACCGACGAAGTGATTTCCAGGCTGAATACTTTCGCCAACGAAATCACCGGGACTTCATACTGAGTCCGGCGGGCAAATACCCCCTCACCCCCGGCCCCTCTCCCCTCGGGGAGAGGGGAGCAAAAGCCCCTCCCCACAGTGGGGGGAGGGGGTTTCTTCACTCCCAAACCGTGTCCGGCATCGCCAGCTTTTCCAGCAGCTTGAGATAGCGTTGGTGGCGGGCCAGAGCAATCTCGCCGCTTTCCACCGCCTCGCGCACCGCGCAGCCTTTGTCGTTGATGTGCCGGCAGTCGTTGAAACGGCATTGCGCGATCAGCGGCTGGAATTCCCGGTAGCTCCGCGCCAGATCCTGGCCGTTGATGCCGGCCAAGCCGAACACGGCGACGCCGGGGCTGTCGATCAACTCGCCGCCTTCTGGCAGGCGGTAAAGCGTCGCGGCGGTGGTGGTGTGGCGGCCCAGGCCGCTGCGTTCGGAGATTTCGCCGACGCGCAGGTTCTTGTCCGGCAACAGGGCGTTGGTGAGCGAGGATTTGCCAACACCGGACTGGCCGGCCAGCATGGAGCAATGGCCGTGCAAGGCTTGCTTCAATTCGGCGACGCCGCGTCCGCTGCGGGCGCTGACCGGGTGGGCCGGGTAGCCGATGCGGGCATAATCGGCGAGCGCAGCCAGCGATTGCGCCTCGCTTTCGGCCAGGTCGATCTTGTTGTAGACGATTTCGGCGGGGATCTGGCGGAATTCGCACACCGCCAAGTATTGGTCCACCAGCAGCCAGTCCGGCTCCGGCGAGGGGGAGATGACGACGAACACCCGGTCCAGGTTGGCGGCCACCACCCGCGTCTTGCCGGCGTAGGCGGGGCGGATGAGGGCGGAACTGCGCGGCAGCACTTGCTCCACCCTGCCCTGCTCGCCGTCTTCGCTGGGCGCCCACATCACCTTGTCGCCCACCGCCACATCACCCAGGCGGCGGCGGGTTTGGCAGAGGATGATTTGCCCGTCCGGCGACTCCACCGCAAGCCCTTGGCCCAAGTGGGAAACTACCCGCCCTTCCAGCAGGCTGACAGAAGAGGAAGGGCCGGGGTTGGACGGGCGTTGCGGAGCGTTGCGGCGGCCTCTTCCCTTCATGGGGCTAGGACGCCTTGGCTTCCAGGTTGGCGATGCGCACCGCCGCCGGCGGATGGCTGTAGTGGAAGGCCGAGTACAGCGGGTCCGGCGTCAATGTGCTGGCGTTGTCTCGGTACAGTTTGACCAGGGCGCTGATGAGATCACGCGGACGGGCGTGGGCGGAGGCGAAATCATCCGCCTCGAACTCATGCTTGCGCTGGAAATAAGCGATGGTCGGTTGCAGGAACAAGGTGAAAGCCGGCGAGGCTAGCATGAACAGCAGCAAGGCGGTGGCGTTGGACTGGATGCTCACGCCCAAGCCTTCGTAGAACCAGTTCTGCCCCATCAGCCAGCCCAACAGCGCCAAGCCGGCCAAGGTGATGGCGGCGCTGGTGAGCAGCATCTTCAACACATGCTTGCGCTTGAAATGGCCCAACTCATGGGCCAGCACGGCCTCCAACTCCTCATGGCTGAGGGCGTTGACCAGCGTGTCAAAGAAAACGATGCGCTTGTTGCTGCCTAGCCCGGTGAAATAGGCGTTGCCATGGCCCGAACGCTTCGAGCCGTCCATGACGAAGATGCCCTGGCTATGGAAGCCGCAACGCTCCAACAGCGCCTCGATGCGCTGGCGCAAAGTAGCGTCTTCCAAGGGCGAGAATTTGTTGAACAGCGGCGCGATGAAGGTCGGGAAGGCCCAGCTTATCAGAATGGAAAACGTTTGCAGGATGGCCCAGGCCAGCAGCCACCACAGCGGCCCCACCGCGCCCATGACCCAGAGGATCAAGGCCAGCAACGGCCCGCCTATGGCCAAGGCCAAGCCCATGTGCAAAAACAAGTCGGTGGCGTACTGCTTCGGTGTGTTGCGGTTAAAGCCAAAACGCTCCTCGATCACAAAGGTCTTATAAATGCCCAGCGGCAAGTCGATCAACTGCATCAGCAGCATGACCGAGAGGATGATGCCCACGCCGGCCAAGGTAGCGGACCACTCCAAGCCCATCCAGAATTCCGCCACCCAGTCGATGCCGCCGCCCAATGTGAACAGCAGCAGCACCGCCAGGCTGACCGCGCGGTCGATCTCGCCCAGCCGGCCCTTGGCGACGGTGTAGTCGGCGGCTTTTTGGTGGGCCTCCAGGGTGATGGTGTCACGGAAAGCTTCCGGCACGGCGTCGCGGTGCGCCAAAACATGGGCGAATTGCCGGCGCGCCAGCCAGAACTCCACGGCATAGGACATGGCGAGCGCGACGAGGAAAATAAAGGTGAATGTGTTCATGAGTGTCCCATTGGTTGGAAACCGCCCTTGCGGGGGAGGTGGAAGTTTATCCTACTAAAAACGGCGCGGCAGCCTAGCCTCTGTTAAAATTCCCGGCAATCCCCCAAACAGGCAAACCAATGGCCCAAGACCCGCAAAACCTGATCTGGATCGACCTGGAAATGACCGGCCTGGATCCGCAAAGCGATTGCATCATCGAAATCGCCACGGTGGTGACCGACAAGAACCTCAACGTATTGGCCGAAGGGCCGGTGCTGGCGATCCACCAGCCCGAGGAAGCGCTGGCCCGCATGGATGATTGGAACCAAAAACAACATGGAGGTTCCGGCTTGATCCAGCGGGTGCGGGACAGCGCGGTGGACGAGGCCGAGGCCGAACGCCTGACCCTGGCGTTCCTCGCCGCGTGGGTTCCGTCCCGCAGCTCGCCGATGTGCGGCAACAGCATCTGCCAGGACCGGCGCTTTCTCTCCCGAAGCATGCCCAAACTGGAGGCATTCTTCCACTACCGCAACCTTGATGTCTCCACCCTCAAGGAACTCGCCGCCCGCTGGGCGCCGGGGCTGAAGGATGGTTTCAAGAAAAAGAACAGCCACCTAGCCTTGGACGACATCCTCGAATCCATCGCCGAGCTGCGTTATTACCGCGAACACTTCATCAAATAGCGCCGGGTGGCCTCCACCCCGCTGGCAAAGCCGCCAGCGCAAGGCGTCATATTGTTTTGGGCGGTCCAATCGCTTAGTATTCCCAGCAATTTACTCAACTATTCACACCCCAAGCAATGTCCGAACACAGCGCCAATTGCTCCATTGAAGACGTGCAAAACAGCGAGGATACCCGCCGCATCGACATCGACGCGGTAGGCATCAAGTCCATCCGCCACCCCGTCCGCTTCCGCCAGCGCGACGGCGCGACGCAGGCCACCGTGGCCGTCTTCGACATGTTGGTGAACCTGTCCCATGACCAAAAAGGCACCCACATGTCCCGCTTCCTGGAAATCCTCAACGAGGAGCTGGACGAGCTGGACATCCGCACGTTCATCCAGGTTGTCGCCGACATGACCGCCAAGCTAGAGGCGGAGCGCGGCTTCATCGAAGCCCGCCTCCCCTTCTTCGTGCGCAAAAAGGCGCCGGTGACCGGTGCCCCCAGCTTCCTGGACTACCAAGTCACGCTGAGTGGCGAATGGAGCGCGGAAGGATCGAAGCTATGGCTCAAGGTGGTGGTCCCGGTGACCAGCCTCTGCCCCTGCTCCAAGAAGATATCCGACTACGGCGCACACAACCAGCGCTCCCATGTCACTTTGACGGTGAGCGCCAGGGGGACGCTGTGGGCGGAGGATTTGATCGAACTGATCGAGCGGCAGGCGTCCAGCGAAATCTACGGCCTGCTCAAGCGCGCCGACGAGAAATATGTCACCGAACGCGCCTACAACAACCCGAAATTCGTCGAGGACATCGTGCGCGACATCGCCAACGCCCTCAACCACAATGCGGACATTCTCTACTACAAGCTGGAAACGGAGAACTTCGAGTCCATCCACAACCACTCCGCCTACGCCACCATCGAAAAGCATAAAGCGGCCTAGCTTCCGGCGAATTCTCCTATCGCCTGGGGTTTCGCCCCGCATTGCAAGTCGGGTTTAGCCCGGCAAACGCGGCCTGGAGGCCGCTCCACAAGGAGGCGGCGGGCCTATTTCCCCCACACGCCACAGAACTCAACGTTGCCAACAACGCGAGATCTCGCTCGCGCTCAAGCTTGTGCCACTGATCTCATTGCCCTGGATGCCGGTATTGGTCAGTGTGTAGGTTCCACACGAGTCGCTAGACATGCCTCCGGCAGCCGTGGGCGTGGCGGACAAGGTGAAGCATTGGTCGCTCACGCCATTCAGCGTGCAGATCGCAGTGGTCGGAAACGCCACCGCGATGGTGTATTTTGCCGTCCCGCCTTTGGGTGACTGGAGGTAGGGCAAGACGAGAGCCACGCCAGCGTTGTCAAACTTATAGCTGCTGGGAGCCGTGGAATTGTAGTTCCGTTCTAAAAATTGGGCATTCTCCAGCAGCAGCCCCTTGAGTTCGGCACGGGCGGCCCCTCTGACTGAATTTTGATACGCCGGGAAAGCGATGGCGGACAAGATGCCGACGATGGCCACGGCAATCAGCAGGTCTATCAACGTAAAGCCCCGCTGGGCAAACGGGCGGGCCAAGGATTTTGGTTTTGATCTTGCCATGCTGGGGCTCCTTATATTGAGGGGTTTCACGCCAAACGGGACGGTCTTGCAAACCGCCGCCAAAGTATAACAGCGTGGGAAATCCGCCGCGCCAGTTTTGGCTTGACAAATCGTGCCCGCCTTATCAGCCCCCTCCGCAGGAGGGGGCATCAGCATTCCTTCACTGGTCGTTGATTAACTCGCGCCAAGAAAGTTTGCGGGCAGACATGGCAGTGGGATCGATCAGCAGGCTATTGGCGATGTTGGTGCCATCCGACAAGCGGGTGTACACACCCCCATAGCCGCCACCGGCGCCACCGCCACTGCCAGTGTCAGACGGCAGCTTCACGAAAACCGGGCTGGAGGCGATGGCATTGCCCAGCTTTTGGCCAACGACGCCGCTGGCGGTGCCGCCGCCGGTGATCGGGATCGCGGCGGGAGAGAGAAACCCGCCAGTGCGGTAATCGAGGAAATACCAGTAGCTATAGCCTCCCATCGAGCAGGCATCGACAGCGGGGATGTTGCTGTTGAACACCAAAGTGCCAAACACCAGCAGCGGATCGGTGTTGACGCGCTCGCCGGTATCCGGCAAATCCACAAACCAGCCGTTCTTGGTGGTCAGATCCACGGCGGTATTGGTGCTGGTCCGCACAGATTCTCCCGTCGCGCATACCAAACTCGGCATCCCTGACGGACAGGTGGCGATGGCTTGGACTTGTTGGACAAAACAATTCGCGGTGACATCGGCGGAGCATGTGCTGTCGCGGGGATGGCCGAAAACCGCCGTGTCGGCGGTGGTGTTTGCCGCCAGACTGTCTTTGATCCCGTAGAACGACTGCTGGCTAGTGTCGGACTGGTCGGTAACCCCCAGATACCGGCCCGTGCCGACATAGACCATCGCCACGCCCTTGACGTCACCTAGCTCCGGCTTGCCGGTCACCGGCTGCGGATTGCCGGCGGCGTCGGTCAGGTTTGCCAGCAATTGCGCATCATAGCCGGCCGCCCCCACATTGCCGTTGATATCGAAACGCCACACGTTGCCTAGCAAATCCCCGCCATAAACCCGCAGAGCGGTATTGTCGACCATGGCATGGTCAGCCCAGGCATTGATCCGCGCCAAGCCGCTAGGCGTGGCCGCGCTGCCCACGCCCGTGCTGATCGAGCGGATCAATGCGCCGCTGGCGGCATTCAGCACATACAGACGGCCCACGCCATCGCCGATGTTGTTATAGCCGGAGGTCAGTAAAACCACCCAGGTATGGCTGGCATCCGCCAATTTGGTGATGACCGGGTTGCCGTAGGTGTATCCCATATTGGCGTCGGTATATTCCCACAGCAATGCGGGTGTGGCGGGATTGGTGATATCCAAAGCATAGTAGCCGTGTCCGCCGCCCCTCAGCCCGCCGACCAGAATGGTTTTCCACACCGCATTGTTCGTCGCGCAGGCGCTGACGCAAATGTCGCCGACGGTCGGCGTGCCGTCCACGAAGTATTGGTGCAGGTTGGCATAGTTTTTATCAGCCAGTTTGTAGAGGTTGGGCATCACCAGGCTGGGAATGTAGGCCCACGACTCCGCGCCCGTGTCCCCACGGAAGGCATGCAGCATCCCGTCGTTGGCCGCGACATAGACCATGCTCTGGCGCGTGGCGTTGGCCGCGACAAAATCGCTGTAGCCAGAGTCCGCATACTCGTACAAAGAACCCTTCACATACACCGCCGCCGCATTCACCATGTCACCCAAAACATGGGCGCGGAGGCGGTAATACTTGGCGGTGTCGGCCGCGCCCCCCTCATTGCCGCGGTCGCCGCGCAGGAAATTCACCAAATTTTCGCCGGCGGCGTTGGTTTGGTCTTGGGCGCTCAGGCAAGTGGCGCCCGTCGCGCAAAACTGGGACAAAGTGGAAATGTTGCCGGAGCTAAAATAGGCCTGCTCCGCGCCCGTCAGGTTGGTCCACAGAAACGGCGTCAGCGTGCCGGCGTTGTTGAAATAAATCGTGCGCGAGGCGTAGGGCTTGGCGTCGAGCAGGCTTTGCGCCTCCCAGTCATACGTCGAGGTATCCGTTGGAACGTAAGCGGGCAGCGTTCCAGTGCTCAGGTTGATTTGCTGGCGCACCAGTTGGCCGGTCCATTCTTGCGTGGTGAAGCTGGTGCTGAACACGAAATTGTCCCCCGACGTCACGTTCGGGTTGCTCGTGGTGGCCGAGGCGGACGCGCCGAAGCGGGCGGAAACGCCCGACAGCGCGTTGGTTATGCCGGTCGACAGCGAAGACGGGTTGGTCGCGCTGAAATAGGTGCCGCGACCGTTGACCGCCGCATGCCACAAGTCGTCAATGTTCTCGATCTTGCCGTCGCTGGCATTGGCCATGCCAGGGAAGGGCCAGTTGCACGCCCCGCTGCCGCTGGCCTGCCAGGAACACACGCTGGGCGGATTGGCGGCGAGGCCGTTTTTCACCGAGAAGTAATCCCCACTGCCGTCGCTCAAATAGGTGGGCGAGAAAATCATCCGCCCGCTCGCGCCTAGCCCCAAGGTGAACAGCGTCATATGCTGCCAGGAAGCCCCGTCCTGCCCCGTCGAAGGCACATTGTTGGCGCACACGTCGGTGCTGCCGCCCAGTGCGCCCGTGCAGTTCGACAAAGCCGAGCTGCGCAAGTCCGTCATGTAGTAATACTGGGCGATGTCCGCCAGCGTGTCCGAAGTCCCCCCGCTGACAGACGTGTCGCAGGTGGTGGTCGTCCAATTGTTGGAAGCATCCGGCTCTTGTGCCGTGCAAGAGGCCACGGCGGTCGGCCCCGTCGTGACCGTGTTGCATGTGGTGGCTGTGTAATTGTTGGCGGAGGAAGCCGTGACCGGCGAGCAAGATTGCACGCCGGTCGGCCCGGAGACCGTGCTTGGGCTACAGATTGTGGCGGTCCAACTATTGCCGGAACTGGCGTTCTGCGGGGTGCAGGAGTCCACTAGAGCCGGCCCGGTGGTGAGGGTTTGGCAGGCCACCGTCTTGCCGTTCGACGAACCCGGCGTGCATGAACTGGCGGCGACCCAGCCCGTGTCGGTGGTTTGGCATTGCACCGCCGTCCCCACGGTGTAGCTTGTCGGCCCCGGCGATTGCGCCACGGCTGTGCAGGAGCTGGCGTTGGACCAGGAGCTCCACGCGGTGTATTGGCATTGCACCGTGCTGGAAACCGTGCAACTGCTCACATTTGACCACGACCCCCAAACCCCGAAGCTCTTGGTTCTTTTTTGCAACCGGCTCGTCTGTTGCTGGATCTGCGTCGTCCTCGACTGTATCTGGCTGGTGCTCTGAGACACCTGGACCTGGGTCTGTGTAAGCTGGCTGGTGGACTTTAGAATGGTGGTCACCGCCCCGTCGAAATAGGGCCGGGGCGCGCTGCCGTCTTGGTTGCCCACCGCGCTGGAGCCGTCCACCTGGAAACCCGCACCCGTGTTCCAATAGCCGTCGGTGGACAGAATGCTGAAATTCTGCTGGCAGGAATATTGGACCGGGTCGTTGACGGTGACGCCGCTCAAGCTCAGTTCGCCGGCAAAAAACCGCCCCGCCTTGGAAAGCGCCGCGCGCAGCGGCGTGCTGCCGCTGGCCGACATGCCATACAGCTTTGTGTACCATGAGGTTTTTTGGGTGTTCTCGAAAGTGTCGGGGTTGAGGAAGGCCGAGTTTGAGTTGATGGCCATGAAGCCGACGCGGTAATGGTTGTCGATGGCCTTGAAGGCTTGGCCGGCGGCGGTCTTCATCATCAACATGCGGGTCCGGTAATAGCTATACCAGTTGGCAAAATTCTGCGTGTTGTAGTCGTAATTGTTGACGGTGACGCCGTTCTGCGTGGTCGTGCCGGTCAATGCCGTGTTGCTGGTGACCGTGACCTTGACGAACACGCCGTTGCCGGGCGAGGCGTTCAGCGCACTATTGCATTCGTCGTAAAAGTCGCTGGTGTTGCTGTTGTAATTTTTCTGCGCGGCGGTCGTCTGGCTACCGGTGTAGGCATAGTAATAAGCGGCCTGTCCGCTGCCGTCGCTGGACGGGCCGGAAGTGTCGCTATATTTGTAGTTTGTGCTCAAGTTGACCGTGCCGCCGGCGTTGCCCAGGAATCCGTTGGACCACGCCGCAGTGAAGCTGGCGTTGGGATAAGAGGTGCCGTCGGCATAGACCGGCGGCGTGTAGGTGAAGTCGGGGTTGTAGTAAACCCCGTTGCACTGGGAGCTGCGCGCACCGTAATAGCCCAGGTTCCACACCACCGAGCTGCCGGCGTCGGAACTGACGTCGGGCATGTGGGCCCACGCCATGCTGCCCGAATCGTCCAGCACAAACATCAAGTTGGGCAGCACCGCCGTGGTGGTGGAGGTCACCAGCGGCACGGTGGCGAGGTCGGTGGCCGCGCCTTGCGCACCCCCGGCGGCGGCCAGGGACACCATGAGCATCCATTGCAAACAGCGGAGCAATCGGTTGGCGTTCATAGCACTTCTCCCCTCATAGGTTTTATATAGGACTTCCGCAAAGCCCCGTTCGTACTGAAGCCGAAGCACGAACGGGGCTTTGCCATGGCCGTTCATCCTTACGATACCTCAGGGCGAACGGCCACGGCAAAGCGGTTCTGCGTAAGGCCCATTATAGAGTTCACATGGCGATGATCGCCTGGACGTAATTCACGGTGTTGCGAGGGCCGGCGATACGGACAGTGATGCGGTAATAGACTTGGACACCGCCTGCCGTGGGGAGGGGGGCACCCGCGCCCTTGCTGGATCCCGACAAGTCGGTGCTGGACGGCGGCTGGTCGCAGCCCGCCGTGGACGGATCCCCGGTCGCATTGCACAGGCGCTGGATCGCATAGGACGCCGTGTTGTCGGTGACATCCGTGGGCAAGGTCACGGATTGGGTACTTAGCACGGATGTCCAAAAACCATCCCAGGACTGGCCCGAATTCGGATTCTGCCGCACGGCGGAATAGCCAGTGTTCTGCAAGGCGCCTTGGTCCAAGCCGTATAAGAGCGTGCCGTCTTCCTTTCTTTTCCTTTCCAGCCAATCAAAGGCGGCCTTGATGCCCGCCTCGGCCGAGAGGCTGGCGGCCTGCTGAAACTCCAGGTTGCCCGCGATAATGTTCGCGGTGTCCACCGACCGTATCAGCGCCGTGCTCGCCAGCGTCATCGCCACCAGCGCAATCATGGTGATGACCAAGATGGCGCCGCGTTGCCTTGCCGCCGGATTTGCATGGGCGGTCAGCATCCCGTTTGCACTCCCAGCAGCATGACGTTGCGGATCGGCACCGTCGTTTCGAAGACCTTGTAGCGGAAGTTTTGCCAAGTAAAACCGGACGGCACGGCGGTAGCGGACAAGTCGATGGGAATGTCGGCGCTGCCCGCCCAAGTCGGGGCGGCGGCGGTGACCGGGGTCTTCTCGGGCTGGCCGCTACGCGCAACCAACACCAGCCGCACGGCGGACGCGCGCACCCACCCGCAATTGTCGGCGGGCGTGGTCTGGTCGTACACATCCACGATGCCGTCCATCGGCGGGCCGCTGGTGTCGCGCCCGTATTGCGCGCGCAGGCCGACGATGTTGCTGACAATCGGCACCCATATCGCCGAATTGTTTGCATTGCCGGCGGCACCGCAATCATTCGCTTGGTAGTCGCACAGGGTGAGGTTGCCGCCGCGCACGGCATAGGCCAAAAATTTCGGCGCGGACCCCAAGTTGTAGAGTCGGCTGACCGCGCCCGCCGCGCCCGTGTTCACCGTCACATTCGAACCGGCAATGCTGGCGACCGTCTCCAAGACCAAGCCACCGCAGGCGACCGAGGCGTTGGCCGACGGCGCGGCGGCGACCCAATCGCCGACCGCGAAGGAAGCCGGCGTCTGCACCGTATAAACCGCTTGGCTAGGCCGGGCGGTAATGCCATCGCCTTCCGGCGAACTTGCGCCACTGCCGTAAGCCAGCAGCAAGGTGTCGGTGTTGGCGTCCCCGGCAGGAATAGCGGCATGGTTGATGGTCACCGGCGCCATTGCCGTGAGAACGACGCCGCTCCCCAGCGTGGTGTCACAGCCAATCAAGTTAAAGTTGCTGACGGCATAGCCGCTCTGGCGGACATCCCGCAACAGGGTGTAAAGCGCTATCGCGCCATTGATCTGCGCGTCGCCGCCGGCGGTGACAGTGCGTTTTTGCCCCTCGAAAATGGCGAACACTTGGGCGACGACCAAGGTGCTGATGATCGAGATCAGCAAGCCGATCATGATTTCCACCAAGGTGAAGCCGGCGCTGGCCGCCGCATGGGAACGAGTTGGGGACACTTTAGTTGCTCTACTTTCTTGCCTACGGCTATTGGATTTCGGTTACCACGTTATATTGATGCAGCAATCCGCCGGGCGCCTGCCAGGACAGGGTAATGCTCACCGCGCTCGAT
>CAZOTR010000006.1:17292-21039 GCA_964582755.1 uncultured Methylococcaceae bacterium
ATGCAGCAATCCGCCGGGCGCCTGCCAGGACAGGGTAATGCTCACCGCGCTCGATATGGCCTCCGGCGGGGTCCCCAGCGGCGGAAGGGTCCCCGGCGGCAGAACGACGCCGTCCACGGTGATCCACAGCGTAACCACTGGCAGGTTGGCGCTTGCCGTGACGCCGGGCAACTTCTGGTTGCCAATGATGCGGTTCAGCCAAGCGGTGTAGCCGGGGCCGTCGCCGCCGCCGTTGCCGCCGGCATATTTGGCTTGCAGCGCCACCGCCTTCGGCTCGAGCAGATGGTCGGCCCACATCTGGCCGACCAGCTCATCGACCAGAAAACACGCGTCGGTGCGGTTTTGCGCGTCGCTGTCATGCTGTATCGCCGTCGCCAGCAAGCCCATGATGCCCAGCACACCCACCGAAAATATTAGTATGGAAACCATCACCTCAAGCAGCATGTAGCCGGCTTGCTTGCCGCAACGGTAATTTCGCGTTCCCATTGGCATCTATCCTAGCAAAACTGGGGATCGCCGCTGTCAGTCAGCGCCGGGTCGCACAAGCGCGTCTGCCCCGTCGCGGACACAACGACCCGTAAGCAACGGGTCTGCCCTCCCGCCGCGACACAAGCCCCTCCTGCGGGATTGCTGATGTCGATGGCAATATCTCCCGCCGGCACCGGGCTGACCCGGCCCAGCCCGTTGAACACAATGGTCGCCTGCCCCGCCGCCACGACCGCATTGGCAGTGCCCCCGGCAATCGCGCTGTTCTGTATGACGCGGGGGGCGGCGGCATTGGCGGCGTCCGCCGAGGGCGCGCTGGCGCAAGCCCCCGTCGGATCGTCGAGGCTGACCACCCAGTTGCCGGCCGCCGTGGAAAGCGCGCAACTGTTGTCCATCGAACTCGTGAACTGGAAGCGCACCAAGGCGTTGCGCCGCACCGCCTCCCCCCTTGCCAATTGTAGTCCGTCCTGGATGGCGGCGGCGGCGGTGCGGACTTGGGCGTTCTGGATCCAGGAGAGGAAGGTGGGCGCCCCTCTGGCCAGCAGAATGGCCACGATCCCCATGCCGACGACCAGTTCGATCAACGTGACGCCACCCTGGGCATGCGGACACCTCAACACATGCCCCCCTTTTTGGTGACCCAACAGGTGTTCGGGGAGTGTTGCGACCAGCCTGACGGCACCGCCGCCGTCGTTTTCACATTGCTCTGGTCGATGGTGTAAGTGAAGCCGAGCATCGAGTCTTTGCCTAGCGCCTGGATAGTGTACGCCGTCGCGGTTTGCACCGTGCAGGAAAAATCGAAATATTGGCTGGTGGTGGTGTCGGCGGCGCAGCCGGGCGCGCCCACATAGGTGCGATTGTCCTGGAACCACTGCTCCATCTGCACCCGCTTGAGGGCCAGGTTCGAGGTCGCCTCGGGAATTTTCCCCCTCATCACATACTCCTGGTAAGAGGGTGATGCCAACATCGCCAAAATCCCCACCATCGCCACGGTAACCAGCAATTCAATCAGGGTAAACCCAGCCTCCCGCAGCGGTGTTGCGGAGAGGATGGAATGCTTGGCAATCCGGTTAAGCCTGTCAATTCGTTCGCTCATAAAAATTCAGCCTCTCGCCGTCGCTTTTGTTCGCCCACCAATTTTTGCCCGCCGGTTTAAGCCTGCATGGCAAGCAAGAAATCCACCAAACCACAGAACCCACAGCCCGCCGATACCGACAGAAACCTCTAAAAACCGCTTGCGCTTGGGGGTTCGACCGGCCCGCCAACACAACCGATTGAATTTCAAGGAATTGCCCGCACTGGGTGGGTGGAAGCGCGGCTTTTCTAAAAGGCATGCTATTTTATCACGCCGCCTCGCAGGCCCGCCGACCCTTCCGGGCAGCAACAGCAATTCTCATTTTGCCCAAAGACGCTTGTCTGACGTAGGTTGGGTTAGGCGCGCGCAAGACTGAGGCGGACTCCACCCCCGAACTTGACGCGCGCCGTAACCCAACAGGCGGGCCAAGGATAGCGTTGGGTTACGGTGCGCATCACGTTCTGCGGTAAACGGGCAGCATCCCCCATGCGCACCTAACCCAACCTACGATTTTCAGCAACATGAAAATTGCTGGGGCAGCAACCCTCCCCGGACAGAAAACACCGAACACCCCAGAGACAACGCTCCTGCTCTTCTTACGCCGCACACGGAGGCGAACCTGCGTGTTTGGGCGCTGCGGCCGATGCGCGCCGAGCACACGCGGCGCTTGACGCCAGGCAGTCCCTTGCTATCCAATGCCTTTCAATAATAGACCATGGTGGGAAGGCGATGCCCCCCGGACAAGGATTTCCCTCTACGCCGGGGGCTTGCGCCTATTGCCGATCCAAAACACTTAAATCTAACGAGGTTTTCCATGCGCGCCATACTCATGACCCAACCCGGTCCGGCCAGCCTGCTGCGGCTGGCGGACATCCCCGAACCCGCCATCACCGGCGCGGCCCAGATCAAGGTGCGGCTCGAAGCCGCCGGGGTCAACCCCATAGACACCAAACTGCGCCGAGGCGGCGTGTTTTATGAAAATGCCCTGCCGGCGGTGCTAGGCTGCGACGGCGCCGGGGTGGTGGTGGAGACGGGCAGCGCCGCCACCAAATTCAAGCCCGGCGACAAGGTCTGGTTCTGCCACGGCGGGCTGGGCGGGGAGCAGGGCAATTACGCCGAATACACCGTGCTGGACGAGCGCTGGGCCGCGCCCATGCCGAAAACCCTAAGCTTCGAGCAGGCCGCCGCCGGCCCCTTGGTGCTGATCACCGCCTGGGGTGCGCTGTACGACCGGGCGCGGCTGCGCGAGGGCCAGACCGTGCTGATCCACGCCGGGGCCGGCGGCGTCGGCCATGTCGCCATCCAATTGGCCAAAATCCAAGGGGCGGAAGTCATCGCCACGGTGGGAACGGAGGAAAAGGCCGCATTGGCCCGGCGCTGGGGCGCGGACGCAGTGGTCAACTACCGCGAACAGGATTTTGTCGGCATCGTCAACGAACTGACCGGCGGGCAAGGCGCGGACGTGGTGCTGGACACGGTCGGCACCGATGTGTTTGAGAGCAGCCTGGATTGCACCGCCCATTTTGGCAGCATCGTCACCCTGCTGGACATCGCCGAGGCCAACCTGAAGGAGGCCCGCATGAGGAATTTGCGCATAGGCTTCGAGCTGATGCTCACCCCCATGCTGCGCCAACTCGACGCCGCCCGCGACCGCCAAGTGCGGATGCTGGAGCAATGCGGCCGCTGGATCGACGAAAGCCGCTTGCACATCCATGTCGGCAAGGTGCTGCCTCTGGAAGACGCCGCCCAGGCCCACGAGATGATCGAGGCCGGGCATATGAGCGGCAAAGCCGTGCTGAACATCGGCTGATGCGCGAAATACTGGACAACCAACACCTGGCCCAGCGCGACCTCGCCGTCCTCTGGCATCCCTGCACCCAGATGAAGGACCACGAGCAGTTGCCCATGATCCCCATCAAGCGCGGGCAAGGCGTGTGGCTGGAAGATTTCAACGGCAAGCGCTACCTGGACGCGGTCAGCTCCTGGTGGGTGAACCTGTTCGGCCATGCCCACCCTTACATCAACGCCGCCGTGAGCGGGCAATTGGAGCAACTGGAGCATGTGTTGCTGGCCGGCTTCACCCACGAGCCTGCCGTGCGGTTGGCCGAGCGGCTTCTCGATCTGGCCCCGCCGGGCTTAAGCCGCTGCTTTTACGCCGACAACGGCTCCTCGGCGGTGGAAGTGGC
>CAZOTR010000006.1:21139-33917 GCA_964582755.1 uncultured Methylococcaceae bacterium
TCCATGCGCATGTACGACCCGGTTTACCTCAGACTGCTGCGCGAGGCTTGCGACCGCCACGGCGTGCATTTGATCGCCGACGAGATTGCCGTCGGCTTTGGCCGCACCGGCACTCTGTTCGCCTGCGAGCAGGCCGACATCACGCCGGATTTCCTCTGCCTGTCCAAAGGGCTGACCGGAGGCTACCTGCCGCTGTCCGCCGTGCTGACGCGGGATCAGGTATACCAAGCCTTCTACGCCGACCACGCCGCAGCCAAAGCCTTTCTGCATTCGCACAGCTACACCGGCAATGCCTTGGCCTGCGCGGCGGCGCTGGCGACGCTGGATTTGTTCGAGCGGGAGGACACCCTGGCCCGCAACTGCCAACTGGCCCTGGCCATGGCCGCAGCCGCCGAGCCATTCAGAGACCACCCCAAGGTCGGCGAAGTGCGGCAAACCGGCATGATCCTCGCCATCGAAATGGCCAAGGACAAACACAGCCGCGACCCCTTTGACCGGCGCGAGCGGCGCGGCCTGCGGGTTTATCGCCACGGCCTGGAGCGTGGTGTGTTGCTGCGCCCCTTGGGCGATGTGGTCTACTTCATGCCGCCTTACGTCATCACGCCGGAGGAGATCCGCCTGATGGCGGCAGTGGCTCTTGAAGGTGTGCGGCTGGCGACGGCAAGCTAAACTACCGCAAAGACCGCAAGCCCGCAGCCCCTGCATTTTGAGAAAATCGCAGAATGCGAAGCAAAACGCTTGCCCCGCAGGCTACGGACAATGCCGACCCTGCGTAAGAATAATCCCCGGCCAAACCCTATTTCCCCAAATCCCATAGCCACAGCCCATGCGCATTTCCCGCTTTTATCTGCCGCAAACCTTAAGCCCCGGCGCGACCGTCCGGCTGGACGGCGACAGCGCCCATTACCTTGGCACCGTGTTGCGGCTGAAAAAAGGCGCGGAACTGACCGTCTTCAACGGCGAGGGCGGCGAATACCCCGCCCTGTTGGCGGAAGCCCGGCGGGAGACCGCCAGCGTAATCTTGGGGGAATGCAATCCGCGCGAGGCGGAATCGCCGCTGCACACGCACTTGGGGCTGGGAATTTCACGCGGCGAACGCATGGATCTCGCCATCCAGAAAGCGGTGGAGCTAGGCGTTGCCGCCATCACCCCGCTGTTCACCGAACGCTGCGTGGTGCGGCTGGACGAGGCCCGCACGGACCAGCGTCTGCGCCATTGGCGCAGGGTCGCCCAAAGCGCCTGCGAGCAATGCGGCCGCAACCGCTTGGCCGAAATTTTCGCGCCGATGCGGCTGGAAGACTGGGCGGAACGCCAGACCGGCTTGCGCCTGTTCCTGCACCCCGAAGGCGGCCAGCGCCTGCGCGACCTGCCGCCGCCGACCGGGCCGGTCTGCCTGCTGTCCGGGCCAGAGGGAGGCTTCGCCGAACATGAGCGGAAGTCCGCCCTGGCGGCAGGCTTCATCGCGTTGCGGCTGGGGCCGCGCATCCTGCGCACCGAAACTGCGGCCTTGGCCGCGCTGGCGGCGATCCAAACGGCTTGGGGGGACATGGGATAGCCATGCGCCTGGAACACCAACATCCCTGGGATCTCAGCCCCCGGCAGGCCATCGCCCTGCAACGCGAATTGCGCGAACACCTCATCCTTGCCGACAGCCTAGGCGAAGTCCGCCTCGTGGCCGGCGTCGATTGCGGCTTCGAGCAAGGCGGAACGGTGACGCGGGCGGCCGTGGCGGTGCTGGGCTTCCCCGGACTCGCCCCGGCCGGGCAGGCCGTGGCGCGGTTGCCGACCGCCTTTCCCTATGTGCCGGGGCTGCTCTCCTTCCGCGAGATTCCCGCTCTGCTGGCCGCTTTGGAAAAATTGCCAAAACTGCCCGACCTGCTGCTGGTGGACGGCCAAGGCTACGCCCACCCGCGCCGCTTCGGCATCGCCTGCCATCTGGGCGTGTTGACGGGCCTGCCGACGATAGGCGTGGGCAAGACCCGCCTGACCGGCACCTACGCAGAGCCTCCGCAGATACGCGGGGCGTGGACCCCGCTGATGGACGGGCCGGAACGGATAGGCGCGGTCCTGCGCAGCCGCGAACGGACCAAGCCCCTGTTCATCTCGGCGGGACACCGAATCAGCCTGGAATCGGCGGTGGAATGGGTGATGCGCTGCGCCACCCGCTACCGCCTGCCGGAAACCACGCGCAGCGCCCACCGCCTGGCTTCCGGGCCAGTATCCGCCCCGCCCGGCACGCGGCAGGAAAACGCGATGTGAACAGTTGGCAGCGGATGGGGCTGGGCTTTTCCGCGTTATGGGCTTGGCTGGGCTGGACCATGGACATCTATCTTACCGGCGACATCCTGCCCATCCCCTTTATCGAACTCGCGCTGGCCGTTCCGCTGCTCGGCGGCTTGGACGGCGCGCTCGCCGCCAGGATGCTCAACGCACAACGGCTTGCAACGGCAAAACCAGGAATTTGAGATTGCCGCCCTGCGCATAGCAAAGGCGCAGGCCACGCGCGCCATGGGCTTCTTCGCGCCCTGGGAAAAACAACACGCCGGAGGCCACCTGTCCCGCCGGCACGCTGGGATTGCGCAAAACCTGGTCGGCCAGGTCTTGGCCGATGCCCTTGCCAGGAGGGGTGTAGCCTTCCGCCTCGCCCACAAACGCGGGGCCGGCAAGCATATCCAGAGCAAAGCCGGTCAGCGCGTCCAAAGCGGCAGGCGTGGGCGCCAAGGTGGGGGTGGGGGTGGGGGCTGGCATGGCCGCCACGGCCCCCAAACGGCTGGACGCCTGCCCGGCAGTCAGCAAGGGCCAGGCTTGGCCGTCCAGGTCGATGAGGAAAGTTTGCCGGGGGACGACCTTCACCGCGCCGCTGCCGTGGTTGCTTATGCTGATGCGCACAGGCAACAGGCCCGCCCCGCGCAAGTCGATGCCAAACGCCTGGGCCGCCTGCCGGGGATCCTCGAACGCCTGCGCCTGGAAGAGCACCCCCTCCACCTCCACCGGCTTGGCCTGGCCTGCGGGCAAGGCCAGCGGCGCGGCCGGCTCCTGGCGACCGCCACAAGCGGCGCAAAGGCCAGCCAGCGCCAACAGCGCGAATCCGTTGCGGAACATGCGGCGGCGGGGCATGATGGCGTTGGGGCGGGGCATGGTTGGCGTTTTGATTCCAGGCAATGGTTGGGTAATCCAGAAAATCGCCCCTCATCAACGCGGGCAATATCTTTGTATAATACGCCAGTTAAAGACAAAATCCGTACCATCATGGTGCCGAACACCCTCCGCCCAACCGATTCCGACGTAGACATGACGACCGCGACAGCCTTATCCCCCGCGCAGCAGGCTTTGCAAAGCCTGCGCGGCTATGCTTGCAGCCAAGTGATCGGCCAGGAAACCCTGATCGAACGGATGCTCCTCGCCCTGCTGGCAGACGGGCATATCCTGGTGGAAGGCGCGCCCGGCTTGGCGAAGACCCGCGCCATCAACGTCCTAGGCAGGGGGGTGGAAGGGAATTTCCACCGCGTCCAGTTCACCCCCGACCTGCTGCCTGCCGACCTGACCGGCACCGAGATCTACCGCCCCCAGGACGGCTCCTTCCATTTCCAGCAGGGTCCGTTGTTCCACAATTTGGTGTTGGCGGACGAAATCAACCGCTCGCCGGCCAAGGTGCAGTCGGCGCTGCTGGAGGCCATGGGCGAGCGGCAAATCACCGTGGGCCTCGCAACCTATCCGCTGCCCGCCTTGTTCATGGTGATGGCGACGCAAAACCCCATCGAGCAGGAAGGCACCTACCCCTTGCCGGAAGCCCAGCTCGACCGCTTCCTGCTGTATGTCCGCATCGGCTATCCCGAAGCCCGGCACGAGCGGGAGATCCTCCGCTTGGTGCGCAATGAAGCGCGCGGGGAGGCGGGCGGCGGGGCGGCGGGCGCTTTCACCCCCATCCCGCAGCAAGTGTTGTTCGAGGCGCGCCGCGAAGTCCTCGACCTGTACATGGCCGATCCGCTGGAGGAATATCTGCTGCAACTGGTGCTGGCGACGCGCAATCCCGCCGCCTACGGCGAGGATTTGGGACGCTGGCTGCAATACGGTGCCAGCCCGCGCGCCACCCTCGCCCTGGACCGTTGCGCCCGCGCCAGGGCTTGGCTGGACGGGCGGGATTTCGTCGCGCCGGAGGATATCCAAGCCATCGCCTACGACGTGCTGCGCCATCGCTTGATCCTGTCCTACGAAGCGGAGGCGGAAGGCGTTTCGACCGACCAGTTCATCCGCGAATTGATCCGGCGCGTCGCTGTGCCTTAGACTCCAGTGCGTCGGGGCGGGAGCATCGCGCGGGCAAAAATCGCCTGTCGCTGGCTGGCGACAAGGAGTAAGATTAACGACGGCAGGGGCTGTCAGCGGGCAATCGCCGGAAGTTCTCAGGCATGGATGTTGCCTACACGGCGATAACCCCCTACATCCCCGCCGCATTAACTACGAGCCAAAGGTACTACCATGCAAGAATTCCAGCGGGAATTTATCGCCTATGCAATCGATTGCGGAGTGTTGCGCTTTGGCGAGTTCACCTTGAAATCCGGGCGCAAGAGCCCCTACTTTTTCAACACCGGCCTGTTTGACTCAGGGAAGCGGCTGGGCCGGCTGGGTGAATTTTACGCACAGGCCTATCTTCACGCCGGGCTGGCGGCCGATGTGCTGTACGGCCCCGCCTACAAGGGCATCCCGCTGGCCGCCGCCGCCGCCATCGCCTTGGCCCGCGCCACCGGCGCGGAAGTGCCGTTCGCCTTCAACCGCAAGGAAGCCAAGGACCATGGCGAAGGTGGCCTGCTGGTCGGCGCGCCGCTCAAAGGTTCGGTGCTGATTCTCGACGACGTGATCACAGCGGGGACTTCCGTGCGCGAATCGGTGGAGATCATCCGCGGCGCGGGTGCGCGGCCTTGTGGCGTCCTCATCAGCCTGGACCGGCAGGAAAAAGGCCAAGGCGAAGCCACCGCCATCGAGGAAGTCGAAGCGCAATACGCCATGCCGGTCCACCCCATCGTCACCCTCGCCGACATCATCGAGTATCTTGGGGAATGTGGGAAATCGGCGGAGTTGGCTGCGCTGGGTGAATACCGGGAAAACCATGGCGTCCGTCGCAATTGATTGAAGGTGGTGCGCCAGTGAAATTTCGAATCTTAACGGAAAACAGGCCAAACAGCCCTCCAAGCACCGTGGCGAAGCGGACGGCCTTCCGCACGACCGCCATCGCGGCGATTTTGCTGCATTGCGCCCCCGCCCTGCCTGCGGCCACAGGCGCCTATCGCTGGGAGGATGAAAATGGCGTCGTGCATTACACCGACCAAGTGCCGCCGGAAGTGGCCAAGCGCCCCCGCGCCAAGCTTAACGAGCAAGCCAAAATCCTGGAAATTGTCGAAGGCCAGAAGACCCCGGAACAGTTGGAGCAGATCCGCCGCCTGAAGAAGCTGCGCATAGACCAGCAACGCATCATCGTGGAACAGCGGGACAGCGACACGTCCTTGAACCGAACCTACCGCAGCGAGGAAGAAATGCGGGTGACCTTGCAAGGCAAGCTCAACACCATAGAATCTGTCCAAAAAATCGCCGATGGCAACCGGGCGCACCAGGAGGAGATCCTGCGGACCTTGATCAAACGCGCGGCGGACACCGAAAACTCAGGCCAGCCAGTTCCGCAGACCTTGCGCGACAGCATCGACTCCACCCGCAAGCAAATCGCCAGCTACCAGGAAAAAAGCCGCACTCTGGAAAGCACCAAGGCGGAAATTCTCGCCGGCTTCGCCAAAGACCTGAAACGCTTGAAGAGCCTAGCGGAACTGCACCAGAATCCAGAATCCGGCTCGCTGGAATGGCAAGCGCAAAAGCCTGAGGCGGATGTCTTGATTGTAAGCTCGGTAAGCTGCGAACCCAGCCAATGCGACAGAGTCTGGGCCTTGGCCAAGGAATACCTGAAAGCCAAAACCAACCGGCCACTGGTGACCGACACCCCGACCATCCTGCAAACCGTCGGCCCGCGCACCGAGCAGGACATGGCCTTGCTTATCGTGCGCATCGCCGGCAAAACGGCGGACACTGTGTTCCTGGACACCTCCTGCCATCTCTCCAGCCTGGGCGACGAACTTTGCGCCGGAGATGTCGCCCGGAACATCCGCGCCGGCTTCGCGCCTTACATCGAAGCAGGGCTAAAAGCGGGACGCTGAATCCCCGGCGCGTCGGACTGCTAACGCCGCAACAGCAAGGTGCCAATGCCCCGGTCGGTGAGCAATTCCAGCAGCACGGCGTGGTCAACGCGCCCGTCGATGATGTGGACGCTGTTCACCCCGCCCTTCAGCGCATCGGTGGCGCAGCGGGTCTTCGGGATCATGCCGCCGGAAATGGTGCCGTCCTCAATCAGCTCGTCCACCTGCCCCAGCGACAAGCCGGTCAGCAGTTTGCCCTCCTTGTCCAGTATCCCCGCCGTGTTGGTCAGCAGGATCAGCTTCTCCGCCTTCAGCACCTCCGCCATCTTCCCCGCCACCAGATCCGCGTTGATGTTGTAGGAGCGCCCGTCGCGGCCCACGCCAATCGGGGCGATGACCGGAATGAAATTGCCATGGTGCAGCATGTCCACCACCGACGGGTCTATGCTGTCCACCACGCCGACATGGCCTAGGTCGATGATCTCCGGCTCGTCGGTCTCCGCCGAACGCTGCGTGACCACGATCTGCCGCGCCCGGATCAAGTCGCCGTCCTTGCCGGTCAGGCCCACCGCCGAACCGCCGTTGCGGTTGATGAGGTTGACGATTTCCTTGTTCACCAGCCCGCCCAGCACCATCTCCACCACGTCCATGGTTTCCGCGTCGGTGACCCGCATCCCCTGCACGAACTCGCTGGTCTTGCCCAGCCGCTTGAGCAAATCGCCGATCTGCGGCCCGCCGCCGTGGACCACGACCGGGTTGATGCCGACCAGCTTGAGCAGCACGATGTCGCGGGCGAAGCTGTTTTTCAACTGCTCGTCGATCATCGCATTGCCGCCGTATTTGACCACGAGGGTCTTGCCCTTGAAGCGTTGGATGTACGGCAGCGCTTCGGTGAGGACACGGGCGATCTGGTTGGCCGACGAAAGGTCTAAGGATTCCTGGTTTTTCAAGTGCGACTCCGCGAGTTGCCAAAGTAATCAAGCCGCGCAGTTTAGCAACGGCAAGCCGAATAGGGAACCGGCTGGCTACCGCGTCTCCCAAACCGCGTTCGGCAATTCCCCGAACATCTCCGGCGCGTACAAGGCTTCCACGCGGGTGGCGGGAAGCTCGAAGCGGCCGGGGTTGTCCATGCGGATGGTATATTCAAACGACCACTGGCCCTTCGGCACATACTCGTAATAGGCGCGGAAAGCCTCGAAACGGCGCTCCTCGAAGGCGGGCCAGACCCGGCCCTCGCTCTGTTCGCCGGCGGCGAGTATGTGCGAATCCCCGCCCAAGCCCGAACCCAATATCGACGCGCCCGCCGGGACGGGATCGTCCACCACCACCCACGTCATGTCAGCCTGGGCGTCCAGCACCAGCTTGACCCTGGCCACATCGCCCTTGCTCCACACCCCGGCCTGTTTCTGCTCGACCGGCGTGACGCTGCGCTGGATGCTGTAGCCGGTGAACAAGGGCTGGCGCAGCGGCAGGGCGGCGCGGCTTTGAATGATCGCCCAAGGCTTGCCCTGCCCGTTGTGCTTCAGCGCCAGATTCGCCGGGCCTTCGCCCCAAGGGAAGTTGAGGGCGCTTTGCTTGCTGGTTTCGGTCCATTGCATGCCCTTTTTCAGCCCGCCCAACTCGGCCTCGGTGTAACCGGCCACCGGCACGGCCTCGAAAGCGGCGCTGAATTTTTCCATCGCCAAAGTCCCCCAGGCGTTGGCGGTGGTGGTGTCCCAATGGCCGTGCCTCTGTCGGCCCAAAGCGCCTATCGCCATGCGCGGAATATCCTCCCGCCATTGCGGCTGGTCCAGAAGTCCCAGCAGGGCGCGGACGGCATTGGTGTCGATGGAAACCATCAGCCACCACAGCCGGTCGCCGTCCTCGCTGGAAAAGCCCATCGTCGTGCCTTGCAGGTTCAAGCGCGAACGCAGGATCTGCCCGGCCTCCTGCAAGCGCCCGTCGCGCTGCGGGATGGCCGGCACCCGCTTGAGGATGTTGAGCCAGTCCAACACCGCCGAGGTGGGCCAAAGGTTCGGGTCTATGCTGATCGAACCCAGCATCTCCGGTTTGGCCTCGCCATAGCGGGCCAGCGCCTCGATGGCGGCCAGCTTGCGCACGGCCAGGTCGGCGGCGGCCAGGGCGGAACCGCGCTTGACGCGGCCCGAGACGAAATCCTTCAAGCCCTCCAACAGCCGCTTGCGCGATTCTTCCGGGATGGCCCAACCGGCCTCGTGGGCGATGGACAGCACATAGGCAGTCAGCACGTCGCTGCCGCGCAGGCTGTCGGCGGCGAAATATTTGAGCAGGCCATCGCGGTCGATGAAGGCCGGCATGGCTTGCACCGTGGCCTCCCACATCACCGTGTTGCGCAAGGAAACCGCCTTGGACACCCGCTGTTCCATGCACGAGTAAGGATAGCGGCCCATGTAATCTAGCACGCCGCTCAAGCCGTCGCCCAGCTTGCTGCGCAGCGAAACCCGCACCCCGCCGCGCCCTGGAACCGCCTCGGCCGGACGCTCCACCGGCATATTCAGCGGCTGGGCGATCTGCGCCAAGGTGGCTTGGTAGACCCGCACCGGCCAGACCGGGACCACCTCCTGGCTGAGTTTCATCGCATCGCGGGCCGCGCCGTCGGCGGTTTCGGCGTTGACCTCCCAGGCCAGCTTGGAGGCATCAAGCGGAACCGACACATCCCAAGCCAGTTCCTTGGCCTCGCCGGCGTCGAGTTCGACCTGGACCGGCGGGAGTTCCTTCCAATCGACAACCGGCTCGACCGGGTTCGCCGGGCTGGCCGGGGGCTTGGCCCCATTTTCAACCGGCACCGGCTTGGCAACCGCAGGCAAATTGGCGCTCCATTTCGCCTTGGCGGTCAAAGCCAGCTTGCGGTTGGAGGCGTTGCGCAGGGTGAACACGGCCTTGAACATGTCGCCCTCGCGCACCAAGGGCAATAGCCCGGAATGCAGCATGACATCCTGGGTGGAGCGTATCGCCGCGTCGCCGGTGCCGAAGAAGCCCGTTCCGGCGCTGGCCACGGCGGTCAGGCGGAAGGCGGTCAGCGAGTCGTTCAGCGGCACGGCGATGTCCGCCTCGCCCTGGGCGTTGAGCGGCACCCGCCCGCGCCACAGCAGCAAAGTGTCGAACAACTCCCGCGCCGTCTGCCGCCCGCCGCCGCCGCCGTGCGGCACGGCCTTGCGCCCGTAATGGCGCTTGCCGACGACTTGCATCTGCGCCGTGGCGGTGTACACCTCGATGCCGCGCTGGCCCATCATCTTGTCGAGCAGCTTCCAGGAATTATTCGGCTTCAATTCCAGCAAGCCCTCGTCCACCGCGGACAGGGCGATTTCCGCGTCCGGCGGCAGCGGCCCGCCGTCGGCGCGGGCCACTTTCACCTTGAGCTTGGCGGTGTCGCGCACTTTGTAGGCTTCGCGGTCCGGCTGCACTTTCACCTCCAGCCGGTTGGGCGTCCAGCCCACGGCGAGTTGCGCCATGCCTAACCGGAAGGCGGGCTTGTTCAGATCGACTAGGGCGGTGACGGATTTGTCCTCCAGCTTGAAGCCCAGCTTGCCCGCCAGATCGCGGAACCAGCCGAAGCTGTCCCGCGCCCTGCCGCGCACGGCCAGCACCGAGACATAGACATTCGGCGCGTAATTCGGCTTGATCGGCAGCTCGACCACCGGTTCTTTGCCGGACAGCGGCACGACATAGGAATCCAACACCCCTTCCCGCTCCACCGTCACCAAGGCGGTGGCCTCGCGGAACGGCATGCGCACTTGCAAGCGGGCAGTCTGCCCGGATTCCCAGGCTTTCTTTTCCGGCAGCACGTCCATGCGGTCGCCGGGGCCGTTGTCGAACCACCATTCCTCGCCGCCCGCCACCCAGGCTTCTTGCGTACTCAGCGCGGTGTTGCCGTCGTCGTCCTGGGCCGTGGCGCGTAGCACGATGTCCCCGGAAACGCCCGGCTTCAGTTCACAGGCGAGGATGCCCTCCTTGTCCGTGCTGTCCTCGCAGGTTTTGTCCAGTTTCTTATATTCGCTGGTGTCTTCGTAGTCGTAAAAGCCGCCAATCAGGCGCTTACGGTAGGAATAGGTGGTTTTTTTGAACAACTCCACCCTCACCTTCTGCCCCCGCACCGGCTGGCCCTTGGGATCCAGGGCGACGACCTTGAAGCGCACTTGGTCCTCGCTCAAGGCCCAGCTTTCCTGCTTGATGCCTAAAGCCACCTTGGCCGGCCACAGCGGAATGCGGCGCGAGACGGACAACAACTGGCCGTTGGCGTCCTGGTATTCCAACTCGGCCAAAAGCTCTTTGGGAACGTCCACTTTCGGCAGGTTGGGAATGCTCGCCCGCGCCGCCCCGGCTTGGTCCAGCACCAGCGGCAGCACTTGGGCCGGCGAGCTTTCCCCGCCCTCCTCCTCGTCCGCCTCTTCTGCGTTGTCCGCGACGATGCCTTCCTTCACGTCGTTTCCGCCGAATTGATAGCTTTGGTAGTCGGGGAAATCCACCCCACGCGAACGGATCTGGCTGCGCAGCTTGACCGGCAGGCGCGACGCGCCGCCGCCGGCGAGATAATTGACGAACAAATCCACCGTCGCGTCTTTGGCATTCACCAGATAATCGGCGGCAGGCTGGATCGCGGCTTTCATCGTGGGAAGGCGGAACTGCTCGACCTGGAAGCTGCCGGTGGACGCGACCCAGTCCTCGCCCTTGTGCAATTCCACTTGGTAAGCACCCAGCTTGGCTTCCTTGGGGATGGCCCAACTCGCCTCGGCGATGCCCTGCCCGTCGAAGCTGACCGGCAGCGTGTATTTCTCGCCGCTGCCGCTGTGTTGGATCTCCACCGTGTCCGGCACCTCTCCCGTGTAGGCGGCAAAGCCCGCGCCGGTGCGGCTGCGCAGGAAGAATTTCATGGACGCGGTTTCCCCGGCGCGGAACAGGCTGCGGTCGAACACCGCATGGGCAAGCTGGGTCTCGCTCTCGCTGCCCATCGCCAACCCGAAGTTATACGGCTGTATGCCTTTGTTCCAGCCGGAGACGGCAAAGCTCATGTCGGCGTCCGTGCGGGCGCTGATAAACAAAGGGTGGCTGGTCGATCCCTCGTAACAACTGTCGTCGGCATTCGCGGCAGGCAACCCTCCTTGGATGCGCGCCGTGCCGTCCGGCCCGGTGCGGCCACGCCAGATCTCCGCCCCGGTGCAAAAATCGCTGACGCGCACCTCGGCACCGACCACCGGCTGCGCCTGGTCCAGGGACGTGACCCAGGCCAGGGAGGATTCCCGTCCCCACTTGAAATGCACGGACAGATTCGTGACCAAGGCGGAGGTGGCGACATAGCGGGGCCGCTCCTCGCCCAGCAAGGCCGCGCCCAGGCGCGGGCTGGCCAGTTCCACCACATAAAACCCCGGCTTTTGCAAAGGGATGCCGACGACTTCAAACGCCTGCGCCCCGCCCGGCTTGGGCAGGTCGAAGGCTTGCGTCTTTTCCCCCGGCCCGAACACCGACTCGGTGCCGGTGAGGTTGCGGAAGCGTTGCTCGTCGTCTTCGTTTTCCTTGGGAATTTCCTCAAAGCGGTTGTCGCCCGCCTTGGCCACCTTGCGCAGCCAAGCGGCGATGGCCTGATCGTCCTGCTCCAGCCTTTGCAACTGTCCGGGAATGCCTTGCTGGCCCGGCGTCGCGGTCTTGCCCGCCACCGCCGGCTCCAGGTTGCGCAGGGTGACGGGCAACACGCCGCCTTCCTTGGCCTCCAAAATGCCGAACTCGCCGTTGAACTTGGCTAGAGGCGGGTAATCGTCGGTTTCCACAGCCAGCGGAAATTGGCTGGCGTTTTCCAGCGGCCTGCCGGCGTCGTCCTTCAAGCCCGGCGGCAAGGCGATTTTGAACCGGGTGTTTTCCGGGAACGGTCCTTTGAACTTGAGTGCCCGCACACTGGGCTGCTTGGCTGGGTCCAACTCCTCGGCGGGATAGGCTTTGCCCTGCGCGTCCAGCAATTGCACGGCCTTGGCCTGCTCCGCCAACACCGGCGCGCTGAAATCCAGGCTCATCGGCAGGAACGGAATGCATTGGGATTTGGCGTTGACCTTCTCGCAACCAAAACGGACGGTGAAGGCCGGGCGGATTTTAAAATTGAACACCTGCTCCTGTTGGCTCGCCACGCCGGACGCGGAGGCGATGCCCGCCCCCCACACCAGCCGCACGGTGGCCTCGGGCGGGAAATTGCGCCGGCACCGCAACACCAGCAGGCGGTCGTCGGGCGTGTCCTCGAAAAAATAATCGCTCTGCTGGCGCAACGGCCCGGAAAGCAGCGTGGCCCGCTCCCCGCCCTGCGCCACGTTCACAGCGATATGCTCGTCCAAGCCTTCCACTTCGCAACGGGCATGGGCTTCGACGGATTCCACCGTGGCCGGCGCGTCCAACTTGAGGATGAACAGCGGATTTTCATCCACATCATCGGAATCCTGCTCCGGCAAGGAATCGACCAGCGCAGGCCCGCCGGTGTCGAACTCGAACCGGTCCTGCCCGGCCACAACCGCCCCGGACAAAGCCTTCAGCCCCGGCTTCAGCGTGAACGCGCAGCGCAGCCCGGCCGGCACGTCGCGCTCGAAATCAAACGCCCAGTTGCGCCC
>CAZOTR010000006.1:34017-56255 GCA_964582755.1 uncultured Methylococcaceae bacterium
CGGTTTGCAAAACCCAAGGCTGGACAGCGGGAAAACGGGGGCCATCCCCGCCGCCCCAGGCCTCATGTCGGCTGCTGGACATCCTCGGGATCGAATTCCCGATAGCGGTAGGCGCTGCCTTCGACCCCGCGCATGCTCAGAAACTTGAAACCAAAATTAAACACACCCTCGGCGTCGATATCCGTCCACAAGACCGATACGACGCCTTCCAGGCTCAGATCCGGCAAGCGCACATAGACCATGTCGCTGGTTTGCAGAGACTTGGCGTCGGGGCCGGCCTCGGAACTGTAAGCCTGGAAGCCGTGCAAAGACACATTCTTGGTGAAAAAGGCAAGTTCCATGTCGCCGCTGACCAAAGTGCCGCCCACCTTCAGGTTTTTGCGGTAAAGGGACCGGTTGTCGCTCATATTCGTTGACCTCTCATCGGCGTGGCATGTCGGCAAAGAAACCAGCAAGTGGCTTTCCTGGAAATCCCGAATGGATAAAGTGGACGAATTGTAGCCTGTCCGCCACGCCACACAAAATTTCTTAACGCCCGCGTTTTCCATTGCCTCGCGCCACGGCCTAGAATAGCGCAGAGGCACCCACTAATGGCCACCCCCATGAAAACCGCAAAAGAACCCATAGGGATCATCGCCGAAACCCACGGCCCGGTGGCTGTCATCCTGTGCCGGCGTCTGCCGCCCTTGCGCCAAGCCCTGTGCGCCCGCCTCGACGGCGAACTATGGCTGTTCGAGGTGCATCAGCACCTGGACCCGCAACGTGTCCGCGCCATCACCCTGCACCGCACCGCCGGCCTGTGGCGGGGCATGCCAATTTACGACCTGGGCGGCCCGCTGAAAATCCCGGTTTCCCCCGATTGCCTAGGCCGGCTGTTAGACATCTTCGGCAAGCCGCTGGACGGCAAGCCGCCGCTGGCGGCCAGCGAGTACCACGCCATCCACGGCAAGCCCGCGCCGCTGGACCAGGCTTTGGGCGTCAGCGGGGTGCTGGAGACAGGCATCAAAGTCATCGACCTGCTCTGCCCCTTCGTCAAAGGCGGCAAGACCGGCCTGTTCGGCGGGGCCGGCGTCGGCAAGACGGTGCTGGTGATGGAATTCATGCATGCCATCGCCGCCATCCACCAAGGCGTCTCGGTGTTCGCCGGCGTCGGCGAGCGCATCCGCGAGGCCCACGAGCTGTGGCACGAGATGGAAGACGCCGACGTCATGCCGCAGACGCTGATGGTGTTCGGGCAGATGGACGAATCGCCGGGGGTGCGCTTCCGCATCGCCCTGTCGGCGCTGACCTACGCCGAATACCTGCGCGACAGCCTGAAAAAAGAAGTGCTGTTCGTTGTGGACAACGTGTTCCGCTTCGTCCAGGCCGGCAGCGAGATTTCCAGCCTGCTCGGGCGGATGCCGGCCACGGTGGGCTACCAGCCCACCCTCAGCACGGAAGTGGCGGAATTGCAGGACCGCATCACCTCCACCCGCGCCGGGTCGGTGACCTCGGTGCAGGCGGTCTACGTCCCCGCCGACGACATGACCGACCCGGCGGTCAGTGCCATCTTAAGCCACCTCGACACCACGGTGATCCTCTCCCGCACCCAGGCGTCCAAAGGCATCTACCCCGCCATCGACCCCCTGCGCTCGGGCAGCAAGCTGATGGACCGCCATTCCCTGGGCGAGCGCCATTACGCCATTGCCGAAGGGGTGCGCGAACACCTGGCCCGCTACCACGAATTGGAAGACATCATCACCATGCTGGGCATGGCGGAGCTGTCCGAGCAAGACCGCCGCACCGTCCTGCGCGCCCGCAAGCTGCAAAAATACCTCACCCAGCCATTCTGGGTCACCGCCGCGCACACCGGCATCCCCGGCGTCTCCGTGCCGTTGCGGCAAACCCTGGACGATTGCGAGGCGTTCATGGCCGGGCGCTTCGACGGTTTGAGCGAAGACGCCTGCTACATGCGCGGGGCGATGGCAGGCGCAGGCGCATGACTGTCCCCTCCCCGCGCCCCTTCCCTGGCGGAGAGGGGCTTGGGGCGGGGGATTCTTCAACTTACCGAGGACAAGCCTTTTTGAACAGCTTTGCCTTGATATTGCGCGACGCCGCCTCCACCAAGCGCGTCGAAGACGTGGCTTCTTTCGTAGGCGAAGACGCCTCCGGCAGTTTCGGCCTGCTCCCCGGCCACGCCTATTTCATGACCTGCCTGGAACTCGGCCTCGCCCGCTTCCGCTGCCGGGACGGAGATTGGCAATACCTCGCCCTGCCCGGCGGCGTGCTGGTTTTCCGGGACAACCTCCTTAGCGTATGCACAAGGCGTTATTTCATCGACGCGGACTATGGCCGCATCACCGAAGCCTTGACCCGGCAATTGCTGGCGGAGGAGGAGTCTTTGCGGGAAGTGAAAAAAAGCTTGGCGCAATTGGAGCAGGAAGTGATGCGGCGGCTTTGGCGGTTGGGGGATTAGGGGCTTCACGGTTCGGGAGTGTCGCCAAATGCCGACTAAAACCCTACTCTCAGGAACTGAATTACACCCAGGCGGGTCGAACGCTCCAACACAATGGCCCAGGCGCGGTGCCAAGCACGCCGCTTAAGCCCTTGCCAACAAAACCAAAACCCGGCCATGCGCGCACAAAGCCCGCGCCAACCCCCCTAGGGAGTCGAACACATGAACAACCATTCCGCCACACGCGCAGCAGCCCCGCTGCGCATCGCCATGCACGGCTTTTCCGACGAACATGAAGCCCGCCAAGTGGAGGCGCTGTTCTCCCGCGCCCATCGCTGGCAGCAGCCCTGGCAAGTGGTGGGGGAAGTCCGCGACGCCGAGCTTTTGCTGGTGGCGGCGGACGCACCGCATGAGCTGGAGCGTTGGCACGGCTACGAAGACCGCCTCACCGACGAGCATCTGATCGCCTATTCGGCGCAGCCGTTCAAGGAGGCGCGCTGGCATTTGCGCCGCCTCTCCGACCGGCAAGCGCCTTCGCCGCTTGAGTTCACCCTGCTGCTGAAGGAAATCGCGCAAAGGCTGGCCTCGGCCGGCCCCGCCAAAAATGTCCGGCAACCCGCCGCAAAGACCGCGAAAAAATATTTCGATTGGCGGGAGCGCCTGAAGATCCTCATCGTCGGCAGCGTCGGCTCGGGCAAGACCACCGCCGTCCACACCCTGAGCGGGGGCAAAGCCATTTCGACCGAGGCGGCGCCCAGCGACCAGACCCAGTTGCGCAAAAAATCCACGACCGTGGCGATGGACTTTGGCTGCTTCGGGCTGGGCGAAGACACCCAATTGCACATCTACGGCGCACCCGGCCAGCGGCGCTTCGATTTCATGGGCGAGATATTGATCCGCAAGAGCCTGGGCATCATCATCCTGGTCAGCAACGCGGCCGGCAACCCCCTGAACGAGCTGAATTATTACCTGGACGCCAACCGGGACTTTCTGCGCCACAACCGGGCGGTGGTCGGCGTCACCCACAACGACCTGAACCCGCATCCATCCCTCAACGAATACGCCCGCTTCATGCAGGCGCGCGGCGAGTCTTGGCCGGTTTTCAAAGTGGACGCGCGCAAACGCGAAGACATGATGAAGTTGGTGGATACGCTGGTGAGGTCAACCCTGGAGCACGGTTAAGCATACGCCGGCCCCGGACAGCACCCGGCCTTATCCGAACCGCAGGGGCCAGGGTGTGTTTATTACGCGGTCTAAACTTGAACTGAACTTTGAAATAGGAGCACAAAAATGGCATCCACCGTAGACGCCCTCAAAAAACTGGACGGCTTCATCGCCGCCGCCTTGGTCGATTCCAGCAGCGGCATGATGCTCGAATCGCTGGTGGTCGGCAATTTCCCCGTCGAGATTGCCGCCGCCGCCAACACCGAAGTCTTGCAGGCCAAGTTAAAGGCCATGGACGCCATCGAACTCGGGGACGACCACATCGAGGACATTTTGATTAGCCTAGGCACCCAATACCACCTGCTCCGCCCGCTTTCCTCCAACCGCGAAATCTTCATCTATCTCGCCTTGGAGCGCAGCCGGGCCAACTTGGCAATGGCGCGCCTGGAGGTCAAAAAAGTGGAAGGCACCATCAAACGCATTTAAGCGTTTCCGCGCCGGTACGCAATCCAACTTCGGGGGCCGCATGGCCCCCGAAGTTTTTGGGCGGCGGCAGATTCTAACCGCCACCTGGGCGGCGGCGGTTTGCGGCCAAGCCCAGCAGCCCCAGGCCAAGCAAGGCCGCCGTTGCCGGTTCGGGGACGGCGGCGATGCCGACATTGGCGCTGCTTTGCAGGACCAGTTGGTCATTAGGCGCGCCGAGCTGGACCGTCAGGAACGCTCCGAACACCGGGTTGACGAAGGGGCCGGTCAACACCGCCGGGCCGTGCCAAATGACCGGCGTGGCATACGGCACCGGCGGGGAACTGGGCGGCACGAAGGCGTTGGGAAATGGCGGAAAGCCCGGCATGATGCCGGGGATGGTCTGCCCGCTGACAAACCCCGCCCAATCAAGGATGTGGTCGGTGTTGGCGGGCACCGCCGCGCCGGCCGCATTGGCGGCGTAAGGATCGACCGAATCGGCGGCATTGAGGTTGGCATAGGTTCCGGCAACCGTGTCGGAGAATTGTATGCCCAAGGAACTGGAAGGCGTGCCGATGGCCGTCGCCGCAAAGTTGGTCAGCCGCACCGACGCCGACGGGCTCAACAAGGCAGCCAAGTTGCTGCCGGTGCCGGTGTCCAATGTGCCCTGCACCGCATAAGAACCGACCGTCGCGTTGAAAACGATAATGCCGACAGCGGCGTTGGAGTCCCCGGCCCCGTTGTCGACAATGGTCAGCGCGCCACTGTTAAAGTCGATCTGCAAGGCCGAGGCCGGGCAAGCCGCCAATAGCCCGGCCAGCGACAGCGCCCCGCCTAAGCGGGAAAGCACGGAACCCGCCAAAGAGCGGGCTGTCTGCAACATGGAAGCGTGAATCATGGTGTCTACCTCATGGCGTTGTTAGCCTTAGAATTGCCAGCCGCACTGGCCCGATGGCGTCCTGCCCACACAGGATAGACCCGGCGGCGGGCGGCGGCAAGCTCTCGCTCAAGCCTCAACACCCGCAAGCTCCCCCAGCCCCAGCCAGCGGTCCAACACCGCATGGGCCTCCTCGACGCCCAGCCTGTCGGGGGAAGAAAACAATTGCAGGGAAATGTCCATGTCCCCGGCCTCCCGCCGCAACGCGGCCTGGACCTTGAGCAGAACGCCCTTGGCCGCGCCCCGGCTGAGTTTGTCGGCCTTGGTGAGGGCGATGTGCAAGGGCAGCTTGCAATGCCGGCACCATTCGACCATCTGCCGGTCGAAGTCGGTCAGCGGATGGCGGATGTCCATCAGCAGGAACACCCCGCGCAGGCATTGCCGGTCTTGGAGGTAGGCTTCCATGGCCTTGCCCCAGTTTTTCTGGATGGCGTCCGGCACTTTCGCGTAGCCGTAGCCGGGCAGGTCCACCAGCCGGCGCTCCGCGTCCAAAGCGAAAAAGTTGAGCAACTGGGTGCGGCCCGGCGTCTTGCTGGTGCGGGCCAGGGACTTCTGCCCGGTGATGGCGTTGATGGCGCTGGACTTGCCCGCGTTCGAGCGGCCCGCGAAGGCGGCTTCGAAGCCCGCGTCCGGCGGCGCGTCATGCAGCCGCAACGCGCTGATGAGATAGTGGGCTTGATGGTAAAGAGGATTCATGGACGGCGCTCGTTTTTAGGTTGACTTTTCAAGTGTACCCGTATTTCATTCACCGGTTAATTTAAACCGCCAGGGACACCCGCGTTTTGCGTCCGGCGGCGAGGACCAGCGTTCATTACAAGAGGCGTCGAAAAATGAAAAAACACACAATCATCAGCTTAGGCCTGGCAATGGCGGTTTGCGCGGTGCAGGCCCACGCCCAAGGCGATGCGGCCGCAGGCAAGGCGAAAACGGAAGCCTGCGCGGGTTGCCACGGCGAGGACGGCAACGCCGCCGCGCCGATGTTCCCCAAGCTGGCAGGGCAGCATGCCTCCTATTTGACCCGGCAATTGCGCGAGTTCAAGTCGGGCAAGCGAGTCGATCCGACCATGAACGCCATGGCCGCGTCCTTGAGCGACGCCGACATCGCCGACATCGGCGCGTGGTACGCCCAGCACAAGATCAAGCCCGAGCCGGCGGAAAAGAACGAGCTGGGGCAGAAGATCTACCGCAACGGCATCCCCGACAAGCAGGTTCCGGCCTGCGCGGCCTGCCACGGCCCCAAGGGTGAGGGCAACCCCTCCGCCGGCTATCCCCTGCTGGGCGGCCAATATTCCTCCTATGTCGGCAAGATTTTGCACGACTACAAGTCCGTCGAGCGCAGCAGCGACCCCAACGAAATCATGCGCACCATCGCCAACCGCCTGAACACGGACGAGATCAACGCGGTTTCCGATTACGTTTCCGGCTTGCAGTAAAACCGGCCAGGGTGTGCCTTGCCGGCACGTCCCGCCTTGGCCAACAGCGCCTGGAAGCCCCGCGCTTCCAGGAAAACCCAATATATTCAAGGAGTAGGCAATGCTTAAATCGGTCTTGAGTCTGGCGTTTCTGTTGATCGTCTCCACGGTGGGCCCTGCCGCCGAAGCCCCCAAGGCGGGCGCGGCGGACGGTGGCGAAGGCTACGAGCTCGTCAAGCCCCCCCACCCCACCGCCGATCCCACGAAAATCGAGGTGATGGAGTTTTTCTGGTATGGCTGCCCCCATTGCCTCCACTTCGAGCCTTATGTGAAAGCCTGGCTGAAAACCAAGCCTGCCAACGTGGTGTTCATCCGCCAGCCGGCCGTTTTCAACGCCCGCTGGGGCGCCCATGCCAAGGCGTTTTTCACCGCCGAATCGCTGGGCGTGCTGGACAAGGTCCATGACGATTTCTACGACGCCATCCAGAACAAGCGGCAAGCCCTGGAGTCCGAGGCCGACCTAGCCAAGTTTTTCGCCGACCACGGCGTGAAAGAGGAGGATTTCCACAAGGCTTACAAATCCTTCGCGGTGGACGCCAAAATGCGGCAGGCGGAAACCCTGGCGCCGAGCTACGGCATCGACGGAACCCCCGCGCTGATCGTCAACGGCAAATACCGCATCGGCGCGGGCAAGGCGAAGAGCTTCGAGAAAATGATCGAAGTGACCAACACCTTGATCGCCCAGGAAAGCGCCGCCCTGCCCGCCACCAAGCCGGCCCCGGCCACCGCGCCGGAAGCCCCGGCCAAACCCGCCGAAAAGCCAACCACGGGCAAGCCGTCCAAAGCGAAACCCCCCGCCAAGCCCGCCCAATAAGCGCCAGATCGGAATTGGCCTGAGGAATAGCGTTTGCGGCACACCGACACAGCCTGCGGCCCGCCGGCCCCTGCGGCGGGCGACGGCATCCGCCTGAAGCTGGCCAGCTTCAACATCCAGACCGGCCTCAGTACCGCCGCCTACCATGAGTATGTCACCGGCGGCTGGCGGCATGTCTTCCCCAGCCGCCGACGCATGGGCAATCTCGACAACATCGCCAAGCTGCTTGCCCCGTTCGACCTTGTCGGCTTGCAGGAGGTCGATGGCGGCGGAGCACGCAGCCATTTCATCGCGCAGACTGAATATCTCGCCCACCACGGCGGCTTCCCTTACTGGCACAACCAGATCAACCGCCGCTTCGGCAACATCGCCTTGCATAGCAACGGCCTGTTGAGCCGCTTGCAGCCCTCGAAAATCGAGGATTACCGCCTGCCCGGCTTGGCCGGGCGCGGCGCGCTGATCGCCCGTTTCGGCAGGCAGGCGGCAAGTGCGCTGCACCTGTGCGTCATGCATCTGGCCTTGAGCCGCCGCGCCCGCCTGAAGCAACTGGCCTTCGTCGGCGAGCTGATCCAGGGGCTGCCCCATGTCATCCTGATGGGCGATTTGAACTGCGCCCATGATTCCGAGGAAATCCAGTGGCTGGCGCGCTCGACCCGCCTCTGCGACCCGCATTGCGAAGTCAAGACTTTCCCCAGTTGGCGGCCCAAAGTCATGCTCGACCATATCCTGGCTACCCCGGAAATCCGCGTGGACCGGCTGCGGGCGCTGAATTTCCCCTGCTCCGACCACCTGCCCATCGCCATGGACATCACCTTGCCCGACACTGTGCGACTGCACGGGAGCTAAGTCCGCCATGCTGTTCACCCTCGAACAAATCGCCCGCCTCGCCCCCGATGACGCCTCGTTGAAAGCCGCCAAGACCCTGGCCTCGCCCGCCAAATGGCCGACGCTGGGCGCGGACGAGGCGGCGCTGTGGGGCGAATGCCAAGGCAGCGGGGCGAAGCCTTACCAAGTGCAAATGGATGCCGCCGGCCCGGCCTTCCGCTGCTCCTGCCCCAGCCGCAAATTCCCCTGCAAACACGGCCTCGCGCTGCTGTTGCTGCATACGGACAAGCCGCAAAATTTCAGCGCAGGCCCGCCGCCGGCCTGGGTGGAGGAATGGCTGGCCTCGCGCCGGCAAAAGGCGGAAAAGCAGGAACAGAAAAAAAGCCAGGAGGCCGCCGCGCCGCCCGACCCGCAAGCCGCCGCCAAGCGCGAGGCCAAGCGGATCGAGCGCATGTCGGCGGGGGCGGAGGAATTGCAACGCCGGCTGCTAGACCACACGCGCCAGGGCTTGGCAAACTTGCGCGGCGCCGGCGCGGGCTGGCGCGGACTGGCGGCGCGGATGGTCGATGCGCAAGCGCCGGGCCTGGGCCGGCGGGTGCAAGCCTTGGAAAGCCTCGCCGACGGCGGCGGCGACTGGGCGGTGCGGCTGTTGGCCGCGATGGGGCAGTTGCAACTCTTGCTGGACGGCTGGCAGCGGCTGGCCGAACTTAAGCCCCCGCAGCAGGCCGACCTGCGCATGGCGATGGGCTGGCCGGTGGACAAGGAGGACGTGCTGCAAACCGGCGAGCGCGTCGCCGACCGGTGGGAGGTGCTGGGGCTGGCCGTGGAGGAAAACGACAAGCTCTGGGAGCGCCGCGTCTGGCTGCGCGGGCAGGCGTCGGGCCGGCGCGCCTTGCTGCTGGACTTCGCCCACGGCAACCGGGTTTTCGAGCAATTGTTCAGCGTCGGAGCGGTTTATCGCATGAGTTTGGCTTTTTACCCCAGCGCCCACCCGCGCCGCGCCTTGGCGCTGGACGCCCCCGCGCTGGAATCCAACGCCTTCGCCCCCCCTCCCGCCAGCCTGGAAGACGAGCTAGGCCGCGTCGCCGACGCCCTCGCCGCCAATCCTTGGACCACGCTGTGGCCGCTGCAACTGGATGCAGCCCAGATTCATTTTGAACGCGGGGCTTGGCTGGCCTTGCTCCAAACGGGCAGCCAAATACCCTTGCACATGGCGGAGGGCGAGGCTTGGCAGTTGGCCGCGTCGAGCGGCGGCGCGCCGTTGACGCTGTTTGGCGAATGGGACGGGCAAAACCTGCGCCCCTTGAGCGCCTGGGCGGGGCGATTGTTGTGGACAGCGGGAGGGCCAGACTGATGCAGGCTTTAAACTTGCTAGCCGCGCAAGCCATCGTCGGCACCGAACGCCAAGCGTCCGCGCCGCCCCAGCTTCCCGGCGCGATAGGCGAGACACTGGCGGCATTGGATCAAACCGACCCCGCCGCCAGCCTGCTGCGCGCCGCCGGTGTGTTGTCCGTGTGCGCCCTGGCCGGCCACCGCCCCGCCTCCTCGGCGAGGCCCGCCGCCACGCCCTGCCCGCCCGACCACTGGCCGCATGGCGAAGACGCCAGCCTCGCCAGCCTGTGCGAGGCCATCATCGCCGACGGCCCCTTGCGCTTGCAGGCCGAGGCATTGCGCCTGCTGGCGGGCGGGTGCCTGCCGTATCGGATCTTGCCCAAGGCGCTGGATTGGGGACAGCGCACCCGCGCCTTGCGCCCTTTGTTGTTGCCGGTGCTGGGCCAGCGCGGGCAATGGCTGGCGCGGCAAAACCCGGAATGGGCCTATGCCGTAGGCCAAGCCGAGGACGACAACCCGAACGGTGTCTGGGAAACCGGCAGCCTGGACCAACGCTTGATCTACCTGCGCCGCCTGCGCCAAACCGACCCGGCGCAAGCGCGGGAATTGCTGGCGCAAACCCTGGCGGAATCCAGCGCCAAAGAGCGCAACGAATTGCTGGCAACGCTGGAAACCGGCCTGGGCGCGGACGACGAGGACTTGCTGGAAACCCTGCTGCTGAAAGACCGGGGCAAGGAAGTCCGCCAGACTGCCGCCGGACTGCTCGCCCGCCTGCCGGCCAGCCGTTACGTCGCCCGCATGGCCGCCCGCGTGGACGCTTGTTTGAGGACGCAGCGCAAGCTGTTGCGGACAGCGCTGGTGCTGGACGCCCCCGAGGTTTTCGGCGCGGACTGGAAGGCCGATTGCCTGGAAGAGGCCAAGCCGCAGCACGAAAGATTCGGCCAACGCGCTTGGTGGCTGTATCAACTGACCCGCGCCCTGCCGCTGTCCTGGTGGGTGGAGCGCACCGGCTTTACCCCCAAAGAGCTGCTGGACTGGGCCAAACAAGGCGAATGGCAGGACGCCTTGTGGCGCGGCTGGCTGGAGGCGCAAAGACAAACCGCCGACCCAGCCTGGGCCGAGGCATTTTTAAGCCACTTGCCCAATCCCCGGTTTCCCGCCGATCTGTTCGGCATGGCACTGGCCTTGCCGCCAGCCCAGCGCGAACGGCATTGGCTGCATTGCCTCAAGAAAACCCCGCCGCAGGCAGGCTTCGGCGGCTTGCTGCGCCCATTCCTGCTGTCCCTGCCAGCCGATGCCGGGTGCTTTTCCGCCGACTTTTCCCGGCTAGTTTTGGCGGAGATTGCCACTTACCCGCGCGGGGGCAACCTCGCCAGGGATTATTATTTGCGTGAGACGCTGACCGAATTCGCCTGCTTGATCCCGCCCGAGGTTTTTGCGGAAGCGCAGGCTTTATGGGCTTCATTGCCCGCCGAACTGCCCAGCTACGGCGTGGCCGGCAACCGCTTCCCGGCAATCCTTGGACAACGCCAAAGCCTCCATTCCCACCCCCTACTGACGCGAGCCAAACCATGAGCCAAATCCTGCGCGAACACGCCGAACAGCAATACGCCGAAGAATTGGAAGAACTGCGGCGGGCCGACACGCGCCAGCGCCCCGCCAACTGGTCGCTGTCGCCCTGGGCGGTTGCGACTTATCTGCTGGGCGGCAAGCTGGACAACGGCTTCGAGGTCAGCCCGAAATACATAGGCAACCGCCGTGTCATCGAGATTGCCGTCGCCACCCTCGCCACCGACCGCGCCTTGCTGTTGTTCGGCGTGCCGGGAACGGCGAAATCCTGGGTGTCCGAGCATCTCGCCGCCGCGGTCAGCGGCGACTCCACGCTGCTGATCCAAGGCACGGCAGGCACCAGCGAGGAGCAATTGCGCTATGGCTGGAACTACGCCCGCCTGTTGGCGGAAGGCCCGTCGGCGGCGGCGCTGGTGCAAAGCCCGTTGATGCGGGCCATGGAAACCGGGCGCATCGCCCGCGTCGAGGAACTCACCCGCATCCCCGCCGATGTGCAGGACACGTTGATTACGATCCTCTCCGAGAAAACCCTGCCCGTCCCCGAACTGGGCAGCGAGGTGCAAGGCGTGCGCGGCTTCAACGTCATTGCCACCGCCAACAACCGCGACAAAGGCATCAACGAACTGTCGAGCGCGCTCAAGCGCCGCTTCAACACCGTCATCCTGCCCCTGCCCGCCAGCGAGGAGGAGGAAGTCAGCATCGTCACCAAGCGCGTGGGCGAGATGGGCCGCAGCCTGGAACTGCCCGCCGAGCCGCCGGCCTTGAAGGAAGTCCGCCGCGTCGTGCAAATCTTCCGCGAACTGCGCGGCGGCCAGACCGAGGACGGCAAGCTCAAGCTGAAATCGCCAAGCTCCACCCTCAGCACGGCGGAAGCCATCTCGGTCATCAACAGCGGCATGGCGCTGGCCGGGCATTTCGGCGACGGCGCGATGCGGGCAGGCGACGTGGCCTCCGGGCTGGTCGGCGCGGTCATCAAAGACCCGGTGCAGGATGCCGTGGTGTGGAAGGAATACCTGGAGGCGGTGGTGAAGGAGCGCCCGGACTGGAAGGATTTGTACCGGGCTTGCCGGGAAGCCGGGGGCTAGGATGGCGACGCGGCAGGCCGGCTCGGTTTTTAAAACCGAACCGGCCTGCCACGCACTTTAGATGGAAGTCCGGTTCAGCCTAGCAACGTCGATTTGCCCTGCTGGCCGGCCAGAAAACGGGAGTGGATCTCCCGCTCGGCCTCCAGCCAATCGCGGTAAGCGTCGCCCGGCGCGAAGCCGCGCTTTTCCGCCCGGTAATAAGCCGCCTCGGCGATCATCCTCTCCAAAAACTGCGGGCTGGCGGCCGTCGCAACCTTGGCCGGCTGCGGGCTGGGCGCCCAAGAACAAGTCAGGCCGTAGCGGACGAGTTGCAACACGCCTTGGCCCGGCACGGATTCCAAACCGATGGTCACTGGCTCTCTCTCCACAAAGCTGCCAAACAGGCGGTCCCAAAACGAAAACACCGCGCCATAGTTGTTGTCATGTTCCGCACGGACGGTGGAATGGTGGAGCCGGTGCAGATATGGCGCGACCAACAAGCCGCCGAGCAGGCGCTCGCCCTTGAAGCGGATGTTGGCATGGTGGAACATCACCAGCAGCGTGATGACCGCCTCGTTGGCCAGCAGCACCGCCGCCTCCACGCCCGTCACCACGACGAACACCGCCTTCACCACCGTGGTGAACACCACTTCGACGAAATGCAGGCGGAAGGCCGTGCTGACGTTCATGGCCGGGTCGCTGTGATGCACCTTGTGAAACATCCACAGGCAGTCGAAGCGGTGGTTGACCCGGTGCCAGAGGTACAAGACCAAGTCAAACAACAGGAACGCCAGAGCGGTTTTTAGCAGAGGGTTGTGGACCCAAGCCAGCAAGCCCCTGCGGCTGTAGTGTTCCGCCAACAGCAACAAGGACGAGACCGACATCAGCGACATCAGCGTGTCGTTTAGCAGGAATGTGCCGAGGTTGGCCAGATAGGACTGCCGGCTGGTCTTGGCCGGTGTTTGCCGATAGCCGCGCAGGGCCTCCCAAGCAAACAGCAAGGCAAAAACGGCCAGGATGGCGAAGGCGCGCGCATCGGCGGCATCGAACTCCGGCCAGGCCGGACCTATCAAGGCGAGGGTTGAATGGGCTTTGGTCATCATGGCTTATCCTCCTTTACAGGTACAGCTTCCGTTTTGGGGAAGTACGGATATAGATAATACGGCTCCGACCGCCGGTTTCAAGGGAAAATCCCTGGCTTGACTGTTTTTAAAAAAGAAACAATTGGCAATTTATTGCAGATTTATGACACAAACGGGTAATATTACCCAAAATGCCGGAGCGGAAGCGGCGCGGGCGACCGTGTCCGGCTGGCGCTGCCCTGTCGCGGGATTGTGGCTTGCCCGTCCAAACGGCGGCGCTAAGTTTATGCCAACCGCGACTTTTGGCATGTCTCCTGTATCGGGTAAGATGTGAAAGCGGGCCGCCAGCCGGGCCGCGTGATTCGACATCGACCGTTCCGTCCCAGAGGAGTGCAGCCATGCAACACGAAACCGCACACGGCAAGCCGTCATTGATCGTCGACATGAACGTCACCGAATACTTCAAGGACAGCTTGAGTTCGGCCCTGTCCCGCCAGAAAGTGAAGGCGGAGGAAGACACGGTGTTTTACGTCGTCAACCTGCTCGCTTGGTATGTGCGGGCGGAGAATCTGTTCCCGCAAACGCCGGACGGCGCGGTCCAGCAGCCTTTGGCGCTGACCTACGCCGAGGCGGTGGAGGCAAGAACCCCGGAGGAGCGCGACGCCGCCTTGCGGCGGCTGGGGGATGTGGCCTTGGTGGTGGCCGGGCTGTTCGCCGCCAGCTTCAGCCGCAAGCTGGTGGACATCGACTACTACATCGCCATGGGCGGCAGCGCCTACGGCTTCCTCTCCGAGCAGGCGTCCGGTTCGGTGCGGGCGCGCACTTTTAGGGCAATCTTCGGCGAGTTGTCCGCCAAATTCCAGTCCTTCGTCGATGCCTTGGCGGAAGTCGGCGACAATTCGGCCCTAGGCTCGCCCACCGACGTGCTGCGGCTTTACGAAATTTGGCTGCGCACCGGCAGCGCCTACGCCGCCGAGCGCCTGCGCAAGCAGGGCATAGAGCCGGCGCGGGCGGCGGTGAGCGGGCGGCACAGTTGAGAGCCGGGGCCAGGGAAGGCCGACGCCGCTACCACACCGTCGGCACGAACTGGGCGTCGTTGCGGATTTCCAGATGGCCGCCGCTTTGGCCGATCACGAACAAGCCTTTGCCGTAAGCGTAGCGCGCCACGTTGTCCGGGACCACCATCGCCGCCACCGCGCCCATGACCTGGGTGCCCGCGTATTTCGGCAGCAGCCGCTTCAATTTGGCGAGACGCTCCAAATGCTCGTTGACATCGTCCAGCTTCAAATTGCTTTTGCACTCGATGGCGACGGCCTCGCCGTCGTTGACCACCATCAAGTCGATCTCGATGCCCTCTTCGCCGCGCTGCACGCTGACGTTCTGCTGCACCTCATGGACCTCGATGCCGCGCTCTTTGAACAAGCGGACGGCGGAAGGGCGCACCGCGTCCTCGATGAAATCGCCCAGGCGGTTGCCCAGCCTGCCGATGCTGGCCGTCACCTCCTTGATCTTGCGGTCGGTTTCTTGGGATCTGCGCTCGGCCTCTTGCGCCCTGCGCTCGGCCTCGCGTGAAAGGTCTTTGATTAAACGTTCAGTTTCCTGGAACTTAACCGCAGTTTCCTGGAACAACCGCATGATATCGTCGTAGCTGGGTTGGGTCGTGGCCATGGGCGTGGGTCCTTGGGTCAAAGTGTTGCGCGGCATTCAAAGCAAAGGCAGCAGCTTTTCCCAAACCTGCCGCATCAGCACCGGCTGGGCCTGGGCGTTGGGATGCAGGCCGTCGGGCTGCGTCAACTGGGCATTGCCGCCCACGCCTTCCAGCAGGAAAGGCACATAGGCCGCGCCATGGTCCTTAGCCACGGCGGGAAAAACCGCCTCGAACAAATCGTTGTAGCGCTTGCCGTAATTGGGCGGGATGCGCATTCCCAACAGCAGGGTTTTGGCGCCGGCTTTTTCGGCGCGGGAAAGAATCTCGCTTAAATTGGCCTGCATGACCGCAGGATTCAAACCACGCAGGCCATCATTCGCGCCTAGCTCCAAAATCAGCAGGCCGGGCTTGTGCCGGGCCAGCAACTCGTCAACCCGGCTCAAGCCGCCGGCGCTGGTTTCGCCGGAAATGCTGGCGTTGGCGATTTGCCAGGGCTTGCCGGCGGCCTTGATCTGCCCGGCCAGCAGGCTCACCCAGCCCAGGGCCGGGTTTTCCAAACCGTAGCTGGCGCTGATACTATCCCCCAACACCAACACAACGCCGCCTTGGCTGGCGACCGGGGCGGCGAACAACAGCAAGCACAACAGGAAACGGCGGATGCGCGAAGAAAAGTCGATCATAGTGGCGGAAAACCTCGGCAAGCGGGTGGCAACGGTGGACGGTGGGTTGGATATATTGACAGCGGTGGGGCTTGCGATCAAACCCGGCGAAACTTTGGCGATTGTCGGCAGTTCCGGCTCAGGCAAATCCACCTTGCTCGGCCTGTTGGCGGGCCTGGACCTGCCCACGTCGGGGCGGGTCGAACTGGCCGGGGAGTCCCTCACCGAACTCGGCGAGGATGGCCGCGCCTCGGTGCGGGCCAAGCATGTGGGTTTCGTGTTCCAGTCGTTTCAGTTGCTGGGCAACCTCACCGCGCTGGAGAATGTCATGCTGCCCTTGGAACTGGGCGGGATGCGCGACGCCAAGAAACCGGCGCAGGCCATGTTGGAGCGAGTGGAGCTGGGCCACCGGCTCAAGCACTACCCCAACCAGCTTTCCGGCGGCGAGCAACAGCGCGTGGCCTTGGCCCGCGCCTTCGTCACCACGCCGGCCATCCTGTTCGCCGACGAACCCACCGGCAACCTGGACAGCCGCACCGGCGCGCATGTCATCGACCTGCTGTTTGAGTTGAACCGGGAGAACAACACCACGCTGGTGCTGGTGACCCATGACCCGGCCCTCGCCGGGCGCTGCGGGCGCAGCATCAGGCTGGAAGGCGGCAGGGTGGCGTAGGGTGGCCTTCAGGCCACCGTGGCAGACGCCGCCTTATTTTCCGCTACCCTCCGCCGCCACCGCCATGCTTTCGGCGGCGAGGCGGGAGCGTTGCTCCATCCGCTGCCAGACCAGCGAAGCGCTGACCAGAATCAGCATCGCCGCCAAACTGAACTCTAGCGTGAGGAAAGCCCCGACCTTGAACCAGGCGAAGGCGGGATGGACGAAACGCACCAGCCAGCCGGCCAGCTCGTCCGCCACGGCGGACGCGAAAGTCAGGCCGGTCAGCCAGACTTTGATGTTCACCGCCACCGGGGTGAACAGCAGCAAATGGGTCAGGGTCACCGCCAGCATCCCCATGGCGAACAAATGGAAATGGGTGACTTCCAACAGGCTTTGGTAGCTCTTCGGCTGGGTGAACTTCTCCTCCGAACCCAGGTAATACTCGACCACGGAAGCCGGGTCCAGCCCCATCTTGTGGAAATACATCATGCCGTTGCTCACCCACAGCAAGGCGATGTAGGCCAAAAACATCAAGACAATCGTGTTGAGCAAGGTTTGGCGCCGCTGCTCACCCGTCACAAAAAACCGCATGTAGTATCACTCCTCTTCCACTGCTATCGGGCAAATGGCCAGCATTAGTTTTTCCCCTCTTTCACTGCCACTTGGTAAACCGCCATCACTTTGCGGATGCCGTCCAGCGAAGCCCGCGAACTGAGCGTGGCCCCACTGATCCCGTCCACACCCTGGCCTAGCCGCAGATCTTGCAGAGGCCGCTTGTAAAGCCGCTCGAACCAACGCGCCGGCGGCTGGTATTCCGGCGGCTCGTGGAAGGCCAGCATCTCCACGCGGACCAGCTCCCCGACCGGCGACAACACAATCATCACCGTCTCCGGCTGGGTGCGGACATTGTGCGACTCGATGGCCGCATAGCCCAGCACTTGGCCGCCGCGCTTGCCCACATGCAAGCTGTAAAGCTTGGAGTCCAACTTCACCTGGGCGATTTTCTCGATTTTTTCGGCTTGTTCGTCGGTGAGGAACAAAGACACCGGCTCCACGGCCGCGTCCTTGCCAAACGCCAACTCGAACGCCTCGTCCTTGCTATAAAAGACCGTGGCTTGTGTGACGCCCGCAAGAGCCAGCAGTGCCAGAAAAACAATGCCTGTGATTGTGCGCATGAGGTTCCTCGTGTTATGGCCTGGCTTGCGTCAGCCCCGCCATTGAAAAAAAGTCTACGCCTTCATTGTGCGCAAGGCGACGCCGCCTGCCAAGCCGGCAGGCCACCAATATCATACAGGACGCCATCTGGCCCCAGGTAGTACAGGTGGTTGTCCACCGAGGACACCCCCGCGTAAGTTTTGGTGATGGGGTAGTAGCGGTAATGGTAAACCGACCAGTCTTGGGATTTTGCGCCGGGTGGAAAAATGAAGTTGGGATACTGCGCTTCCAGCCAGTCAAACACACACTCAATGCCGCCATAGCCATCCGTCAAGGTGCCGAGAAAAGCGACGAGATCCTTGCTTTCATTGGCGCTAAGTTGCAATTTTCCCAACTCTTTGCGGTTGACATTTTTGAGGACTTCCGGCTCCGGCCAGCAATTGATTTGCAGGGCCAGGCTGTCGGTTATAAACGGAGTCGGGCAAAGCCGCTTGGTGTCGCGGGTAGTGTAAAACTCCACGACGGCCTCCAGGCTGGCGAAATACCCATTGTGCATGTAAGGGGCAGTCAATTGCAGGTTGCGCAAGGTGGGCACTTTGAACTTGCCGTCCCCCTTCGCGTTGCCGATGGCCTGCCCCAGTCCCTTGTCGGCGAACAGCCACCCTGCCGGGTTAAGGCTGGCCGGCAAAGCGTAAAAAGGGCTGTTTGGGTTGCGGGGCACGCCGATGTTGTCGTAGGTGAAATCGGTAAACAAGGGCGGCGTGCCGTCGGCGGCAGGCCGACTGGGATGGCAGGCGGCGCAGTTGCCTTTGCCGGGGTCTTCAAACAGCGCAAGGCCGCGCTCTTCCGCCGGCGAGAGCTTGGCTTTCCCCGCAAGGTAGGCGTCGTATTTTGAGCTAAACGGGGCGAACGTGGGAGTGCGCTCGAAAGCGGCAAGCGCCGCCGCAATCGAGGCATAGGCTTTTTGGGTGTCGGCAAAAATGCCCGCGCCAAACACATCTTCAAACAAGGGCGCATAGCTGGCCTTGCGCACTTTCTCCACGACGCTTGCCGGGTTGGGGTTCGCCATTTCCAGCGGATTCAAAAACGGCTGCTGCGCCTGGGCCTCCAAGGTGGCGGCGCGGCCGTCGAGAAACAAACCGCCAATATAGCCGCCCGCCTCCGCATCGAAGTAAAACGGCGGGCTGAAGGCCGCATACATGGCCGTGGGGCTGTTGCGGTTGCCAAACCGCCCCGGCAGCACGCCAGGCGACGTCGGCTTCTCCCGGCGCGGGTCGCTGAATGCCGCGCCGGGATCATGGCAACTGGAACAGGACTGGCCCGGCGGGTTGGACAATTGCGTATCGAAAAATAGCTGCCTGCCCAAATCCTCCAACGGGGAAGCCACCGCGCCACCAACCCCCAAGCCCAGCAACGCCAGCATGGGCAAGCATCGAATAGTCATCATGGTGTTCTCTTAACATCCAAGGCACGGGGAAGACTGGCCAAAATGCCCGCCTTCCCCCACGGCTGTGCAGGCTTAATAAATGAAACCCACGCCCAAGTTAAGCTCGTGTGGCCGGGGGCCACCCGCCGAATTGATATTGCGGTAATCGAGCTTGACCGAAATGTTCGGGATGGGCTTGTAAGTCAGGCCGCCTTGGTAGATCCAGCGGTCCCAATTCGCGTCGCCGGCAAAACCGTTGGGGACGGAGGCCAACGTGTTGTAGCGCTCGTAGCGGAAGAACGGCGCGAGATACTGGGTGCTGTCCTTCCACAACCAAGGCATGACATCGTAAGCCGCCTCGGTGTACCAGCCATAATTTTGCTTGCCCACCGTATCGCCATTGGCGGCGCTGACCAAGCCGGCGTCGCCGACATAGCCCAAAGCGCCCAAGGCCCGCATTTCCAGCCCGCGGTAATGCCATTGGATATGGCCCTCGTAAAGCTGGGTGAACACGCTGGCCTTCTTGCCCAGGTAGAACTCGCCTTGCCCGGCGTCGCCCAGGAAAGTCGAAGCCCCCACCAGCAAACCAGGGGCGAAATTTGGGGTGTAATCGAGCCTGCCGGTGAAAGCCCAGTTTTCGGCCAGGGACAAGCTACCACCCTGGCGCCCCCCGCGGATGCCCGCGCTGGAGTAGCCCTTGGCGTTCAGTCCGTTCACCGCATACATGCGGTATTGCAACTCGGGGGTGATTTGGCCGAACAAGCCCGCGCCCATCTCGCGCCAAGTGGACGGGAGGATATAGTTTTCCACGTCGGGGCGGCGGTTGCCATGGAAGGTGGTAGGTTCGTGCATTTCGTTGATGAAGCCCACCGGCATCAACATCAGGCCGGCGCGGATATTGACGTTCTTGTGCAGCAGGAAGTCGAGCTGGGAAAATTCCACCGAAACCTCGCCCTTCTCTTCGCTGCCCTCGCCCGTGGTGGCGTGTTCAAACTCAAACTCGTTGTTCAGGATGATCCAGTCGTTGAACTTGTAACCGGCGTAGATCACCGCACGGAGCAAATCCGCCGAATCTTTCAGATTCCCTTTGTTGGCGGTGTAATTGGTGTATATCGCCTCGCCGTAGCCGCCGATGGAAAGCCCGCGGTTGACCCGGTAGACCTGCGAGGCGGCCGGACCCAAGCCGTACTCGCTCTTGTATTCCCGCTTGTCGGGGATGAACAACTGCGTCTTCAGCTTCTCCACCTCGGTGGCGAGGATGTCGGTCTTGCGCTCGGCCTCTGATTTCGCCGGTTTGGCACTGGCGGCTGTCTGCTGTTTAGCGGTGGCTGGCCCGGTAGCCGCAGCCTCGGCGGCTTGCGGCTGGCTATCCGCCCCCGGCTCCTTGGCCTCTTTCAGCGCCTTAACCTCTTTTTTCAACGCCGCATTCTCGTCGGCCTTGGCCTTGAGCGCCTCGATCTCCTTTTGCTGCTGCTGGATGATCTTCCACATGTCTTGCAGCGAGGCCGGCGCGGCTTTCGCCGCCTCGGACCCGCCATTGGCGAAAGCCAGCATGGCACCCAGTCCCAGGCTGGCAATTTTCGTTTCACGTTTCATTTCCGACCTCATCATCGTATAGATAGTGGGGTCATTATAAGCGAAACGCACGTTATTACAAATCATTATCATTTGCGGGCATCGCGTCTGGAAGCGTTGCCGCTGCCGAAGCCACATTGGCGAGGCGGCAAGGCTTTATTACGGTAGAATCCGCTGCCATGCCAACGCCAACTGCCGTGAACAACATCCAGATCCTGCTCATCCACGGCATGGGGCGGACGCCGCTGTCCATGCTGCGCCTGTCCCGGCGGCTTAAGGCCAGGGGGTTCAGCCCCAAATTGTTCGGCTATTCGCCGACTTTCGAGTCCTTTGAGGGCTGCGTGGGCAGGCTGGCCACCCATATCCTGGAAACCACCGACGGCCAGCCGTATGCGCTGGCCGGCCATTCGCTAGGCACGGTGCTGATCCGGGGTGTCTTGCCCAGGCTAGCAGCCCGTCCGCCCCAGGCTTGTTTCTTCCTAACCCCGCCGACACAAGCCTGCCGGGCCGCCCGCTTTTTCGCGGGCAACCTGCTTTACAAGTTGCTCATGGGGGAAATGGGGCAGTTGCTCGCCGACCCGGAATTCATGGCTGCCCTCGCCTACCCGCAGGTTCCCTGCCGGATTTACGCAGGCACCGCCGGGCCGGTCGGCAGGTTCTCGCCGTTTGGAGACGCGCCTAATGATGGAATTCTCAGCGTGGAAGAAACGCGGGGGCCAGCGGCGATCCCGGTCGTCATCACGCCCACCTCGCACACTTTCATCATGAATTCGCCGCAGGTCGCCGACGATATCGCCAACACCTTGGACGGATTGCAAGCGACCGCCTGAAACCGCCAGCCTGCGCCCCGCGTCATTTTTTGCCTAGTCTGGCGGAGGGCGCGCGCAGCGCCGACCCGGCCATCCACACTTGCTTGCCGCGAGGGGTCAAGCGGGCCAACTTGTCGATGGCCTCCCCCTCGCCAGCCAAGGACACCGGGGCGGAATAACCCGACCCCGAATACACCTGCAATTGATCCGGCCCGTCCTCCCGCAAGACATAACGGACACGGATGCGCCCGTCCGGGCCGCGCCCCAAAGGCTGCGCAGCCGGAACTCCCGGTTGCGGCCCGGCTTCCTGGCCGGGGCCGTTTTTCGCCTGAAGCTCTTGCCCTCGATGCCAGCGGGGAGGGAACGCGGCGGCATGGGTTTTGGGAAGGTCGGCACCGGGCAGCCCCAGCTTTTTACGCTCTTGGCTGCGCTGGTTCAGCCATTCGCGCATCGCCCCCAAGTCGCCCACGCCTTTGACGCCCGGCTCGGGGCTTGCGCCCGCCGCCGCGCAGCCCTGCCTCGCCACGGCCAGCAACACGAGCAAACCGCCCCAAACGATGACCTGCCTGCTGTTCATGATGGTTTTCCGCCCCAATTTCTTTGGACCAAGCTTCTACCTCAAACGCGCAATCCCCACCACGGCGGCGGCAAACACCAGCAGCGTGGGGAAGCTGGCGGCGAAGATCGGGTGCATATGGTAAATCAGGCCGAAGTGGCCAAACATCCGGTCAAACAGGTAAAACCCCAGGCCAAAAGTCACCCCCACCACGACGCGCTGGCCCAGGCTGGTCTCGCGCCGCAGCGTCATCACGAAGGGCAAGGCCACCAGCAACATGACCAGGGTGACGAAGGGATTGACGATGCGCCCCCAAAACGCCAAGTCGACGCTCTGGTTGCTCTGCCCGTTCTCCCTGAGATACTCCATGTAATTCCACAATTCATAAGCCGATAGATTCTCCGGCCTGACCACAAAGACATTCAGCAATTCCGGGGCGAGGACCGAGGCCCAGTCGGTGGTTGGGGTGGTTTCGCCGCGCGCCGAATCCCTCCCCAGCCGGGTAATCTTGATATTTTCCAAGCGCCATTTCTTGCCATCATAGACCGCCTTGTCGGCATGGGTTTCCAGCTTCAAGCGGCGGTCATCGCCAAACTCGAA
>CAZOTR010000006.1:56355-62164 GCA_964582755.1 uncultured Methylococcaceae bacterium
CCGCCTTGTCGGCATGGGTTTCCAGCTTCAAGCGGCGGTCATCGCCAAACTCGAAGATGCTAATGTCGCCCAGCTCGTCCTGCTGCTGGATCTGGCGGATGTTGATGAAAACCTGCCCGTCCCGCAGCCAAAACCCATACTTGGTGCGCGAGGCAACCTGCTGGTGGGAAGCGGCGGATTTGAAGGTCAACGCCGCCCGCTCGGCGGGCGGGGCGATGTATTCGCCGATGCAGGTGCCGAACACCGCCAGCATCAGCCCGGCCCGCATCACCGCCCAGATGATCCTGAATTTAGACGCCCCCGCCGCCTGCATGGCAACCAGTTCGCGGTTGCCGCCCAGCCCGCCCAAGGTCACCAAGCTGCCCAGCAACACCGCCGAGGGCAGCAGCTCGTAAAAGTCGCGGGGCGAGGTGAGGCTCAGGTAGATGAAAATGTCCTTGATGCCATAGCCGCCTGCGGAAATGTCCCCCAGCTCGTCGGTGAAGGTGAAGAAATTCAGCAAAGACAGCAACACTATCGAGGCCACCAGCGCGCCTTTGAGCACCTCCAGGGCGATGTAGCGGTTCAGCACATTCATCGCGCAGCCCTCCCGGTGAGCACCTGCCAGCACCAGCGCAGCCCCAACTCCCGCAGCAAGTAAAACACGATCAACGCCGCCAGCCCGAAGTAAACGCCGGAATAGGCCAGCCACAGCGGCGCCTTGCCCTTGATGAGCAAGCCTTGGGATACGTTTTGGAGGTTGAAATAGACCACATAGATCAGAAACGCGGTCACCACATTGCCGTACACCCCGCTGCGCGGGGCGACACGGGAGATGGGAACGGCCAGGATGCCCAGCATCAGCACGCCCAAAGGCACCGCCAGACGGCGTTGCAATTCCGCCAATTCACGCGGCGAGCGCGACTTCCACAACTGCAAGCTAGACATGGCGGACTCGGGCTTGAAGCCGCCTGCGCCGCCGTCGCCATCCGCGTCGATCTTGACGGCGTATTCATCGAACTCGCTGATGACATAGTCCGCCTGCCCCGGCGTGCCTTGGTAGCGGATGCCTTTGTTTAACACCACGAAATGCGCGCCAGCCTCGGTTTCATGCAGATAGCCGCTTTCCGCCACGGTCACGCCGCTTTTGTCGCCACTGCGGCTTTGCACAAATATTTTCGCCATGACGCCCGCATCCGACAGGCTTTCGGCATACAGCACCACGTCGCCGCGGCTGAACTCGTTGAAGCGCCCCGGCTTGATGCCGCGCAGGTCGGCGGTCTTCTCGTCCTTTTTCATTAAAGACTGCACCTTGCCCTCGGACCACGGGAAAACCTCCAAGGCCAGCCAGGTCGAGGCGATGGCCAGCGGCACCAAGAACCAGGCGACGGCCCGGTAAATCCTGGCAAAGCCCACGCCGCCGGAAGCCAGCACGGCCATCTCCTGGTCCCGGTACATGCGCCCGAACACCATGAGAATGGCCAGGAACTGCGCGGCGGGCAACAAGATGATGAAGGCCGAGAGGACTTTCAGCCCGAGCAGGGTCAGCAAGGTTTCGCCGGCGATGTCCCCTTCGATGGCCTTGGTGAGGATGCTGAGGAACTTGCGGCTGACGATGATGGTGACCAACACCATCAGCACAGCCAGCACCGTTTTGACCAATTCCAGCAGCAACATGCTGTCCAACACCGACAACAGCCGCAGGCGCTGCGAAGAAGACGGTTTAAATGCGCTCGGATTCATAATAAGCTTTGTAAAATACCATTGCCCAATCACTTCAAAAACCAACGGATATTATCATGGACTACTCCACAAAATACGACTCAACGGAAAAGCTCTCCACCGACTGCCTGGTGGCAGGCTTTTACCAAAAGCGCAAGCTCGGCCCCACCGCGACGGCCTTGGACGAGGCGCTGGACGGGCTGCTCACCCGCCTGCTCAAGCGCGACGACATCGAAGGCAAGGCCGGCGACACCCTGCTCGTCAACCATCTGTCGCAAGGCAAGATCGAGCGCGTGCTGCTGGTCGGCCTGGGCAAGAAGGAAGAACTCAACCCGGCCAACTACCGCAAGGCGCTGGCCGCCGCCGCCACCGCGCTGAAAGCCAGCGGAACCAAGCAGGCGACCTCCGCGCTGCATGAGGCCGAAGTGCCGGACAAAACGCTGGACTGGAAAATCCGCCAGACCGTCGAAGTGTTGGAAAGCGCCCTCTACCGCTACACGCAAACCAAGTCCGAGAAAGAACAAGGCAAGCCCCCGCGCTTGGCCAAATTGCAATTTCTTGTGGAAACGCAAGCCGACGCGGCGCTGGCGCAAACCGGCATCCAGCAAGGCCAAGCCATCGCCAAGGGCGCGGGGCTGGCCCGCGACCTGGGCAACCTGCCCGGCAATGTCTGCACCCCCTCCTATCTCGCCGAACAAGCGGAAAAGCTGGGCAAGGAACACAAGAAGCTCAAGGTGAAAATCCTAGGCGAGGCCGAACTGGAAGAACTCGGCATGGGCTCTTTCCTGTCGGTGTCCAAGGGCAGCCGCGAGCCGGCCAAGCTCATCGTCATCGAATACCACGGCGCGCCGGACAAAAAAGCCAAACCGCATGTGCTGGTCGGCAAAGGCTTGACCTTCGACGCCGGCGGCATCTCCCTCAAGCCGGGGGCCGGCATGGACGAGATGAAATACGACATGTGCGGCGGCGCGGCGGTCATCGCCACGCTGGGCGTGGCGGCGGAGTTGGAACTGCCGCTGAACGTCGTCGGCCTGGTGCCTAGCTCCGAAAACCTGCCCGACGGCGCGGCCAACAAGCCCGGCGACATCGTCACCAGCATGGCCGGCATCACCATCGAAATCCTCAACACCGACGCCGAAGGCCGGCTCATCCTCTGCGACGCGCTGACCTACGCCAAGCGCTACGACCCGGCCGCCGTCATCGACACCGCCACCCTCACCGGCGCCTGCATCGTCGCGCTGGGCCGCCACCCCTCCGGGCTGTTTGGCAACGACGACGCCTTGTGCGAAAGCCTGCTCCAGGCAGGCGACACCTCGCAAGACCGCGTTTGGCGCCTGCCCATCTGGGACGACTACCAGGAGCAGCTTAAATCCAACTTCGCCGACGTGGCGAACATCGGCGGGCCGGACGGCGGCAGCATCACCGCCGCCTGCTTCCTCTCGCGCTTTGCCAAAGACTTTAAATGGGCGCATGTGGACATCGCCGGCACAGCCTGGAAGACCGGCGCGGACAAAGGCGCGACCGGCCGCCCGGTGCCTTTGCTGTCGCAATACCTCATCGACCAGGCGCAATGACCCGGGTCGATTTTTACATCCTGCCGGGAAGCAGCCCGCACGACCGCCGGGTGCTGGCCTGCAAACTCACCGAAAAAGCCTGGCGGCAAGGCATGAAAGTCCACATCCACACCGGCTCGGAGATGGAAACCGACCTCATGGACAAACTGCTGTGGACCTTCCGCCAAGGCAGCTTCATCCCCCACCAGAAAACCACCGCCTCCGCCACCGAACGCGAAGACATCAACGTGCTGGTCGGCCAAGGCGAAGCGCCTGCGGATTTCCGCGAGCTGGTGATTAACCTGTCACTGGACCAGCCGCCGGGGTTTGAAACTTATCAACGGGTGATGGAATTGGTGGACGCGGAGGAAACCGTGCGGGCCGAAGGACGGAAACGGTATGCGGCTTACAAGCAACTCGGGTATGCGTTGGATACCCATAAACTTTAATGTAGGGTGCGCACCGCGCACCTTAACGAATGCCGAACATTGGAAAAGGTGCGCGATGCGCACCCTACATGGCTAGGGTATGAGTTGGATACCCATAAACTTTAGCTTGGTAGGGTGCGGTGAGCTTGCGAACCGCACCATCCTTGTTCCGCGATTGGTGCGGTTCGTCCCTCACCGCACCCTACCGCGCTAGCATATCCTACCTAGATTTACCTGCTTTTTACACATCGTTATCCTAGAAAAGATGCTTGCCAATATTGAGCAAAACTTAAGCCCAAAAGAAATCAGAACACTTGCATATTTATGGAAGATTCTTTGCAATAAAACACGATATTTTTCACCAAAAACCCTCAAGGAATACAAAGAGTTATTTAGCGTCAACACCTTCCCAAACAAGATAAAGGCCGACGGCATCGAATTGTATTTTACAAATGAACTCAACGCTACCCTTCGTCAATTTGTCGATACAATTTACAATTACTCAATATTTAAAAAACACTTCCATTACAACACCATATATAAATCCATTTTGACCGAGTTAGAAACCACTATCAACAAAGGATATACAGGACAAGACATAAAACTCCATTTAACGGCGATTTCAAGCTCACTCACACAATCGTTAGCAAGCAGAAACTTTTATTTCATCTTGAACGGATTAAAATTAAAAGAAGGCTCCCCTCTTATGCTGGGCGATGCCATGATTTTTAATTTTGAAGAATCAATTTTGACTGAAATTATTAAAAACAGAATTCCAGACTCGGTAAATGACGATTTCGATACACTAATTTCTGAATTCGTAAGAAAGAATTTTTTTGGAGAGGTTTGCATGAGGATTTCAAGCTTTGGAGACACTCAACAGGCAAAGCAAGTTGCGCAGTTAAAAGCCAGATTGGTTTTGAATTATTTTAGGTTTTTATCTTGCATATTCTGGCACGAAGTAATTCATGAAAACTCGATCAAAATCACCATGAAATCAGAAACCTTTGGGCAAAATGAATTGTTTTTTTATCAATCTGAACCCAAGGGCAGCGTTACCCTCTCAAGTGGGATTGGAAGAAGAAATCCACAAGATATTGAAATTGACAACAACCTTATTGAAGAATGCAAAAGAGACATCTTCTTTGAAGATTTTTTTAAGTTTGCCTTCAAAGAAGACAAAACACAAATGGAAGATATTATTACAACCGCAATATATTGGATTGGCGAAGCGCAGGCTGATTTTGATAGGGAAGCATCATTTTTAAAATATTGGATAGCGATAGAAAGCATATTCTCATCAGGAAAAGAAGAGGTTACAAAAAATCTATGCAAAGGGGTCGCAACTGTTTTGGCATATACATCTTATGGCTTTACTGAACCAAATTGCATTATCAAAACATACTCAAAAGCATCAAAATTATACAAACTCAGAAGCAAAATAGTTCACCGAGGAAGCTACCAAGAAATCATAGCAGCCGACTTAGTTGAAATATGTAAACTGTCATGGCAAACAGTATTAGGGCTTTTTGAACTCCGCAGCAAGAACTACACAAAAATTGCAGAGGTACAAAAAGAAATAAATCGTCTATTTGATAACCATGTAACGCGGTAAGATGCGCTAAAACAATGCGGTCGTAACGCGGCAAGATGCGCTAATCCGTCGTAGGGTGCGGTGAGGAACGAACCGCACCGTTCGCGTAATCTCTGCCTAACATTCCGTTCGACCGCACCCGCGCCACGAAGCGGCTTGGTGTTTTCAAGTTTCGTGGGGTGGCGCGGGTCGCTGAACGCGGGCGTTAGGCATGTCAGAGTCAAACGCTTTCTCCAAGCGGACGTGAGTGATGGTGATTTTCGCAATAGGGTGCCAATAAAGAAAAAATGTGAGCCCGGTAGGGTGGGCAAACGGCTCTATCGTTTGCCCACGCGGAATCCACCGCGAATCTTCGGATAAACGGTGGGCAACAAAAAGACGTTGCCCACCCTACGTTAAAAATGCTGTAGCCCGCATAGGATGCGCTGAGGAACGAAGGGCATCAATCGCGGACGACCCGCCGCCTGCCTCGGCATACCTACGCTTTGTTGACCACGGCGACCGTTTGCAAGGCAATCTCCAATTCTTCGTCG
>CAZOTR010000007.1:0-27507 GCA_964582755.1 uncultured Methylococcaceae bacterium
GCGCATCTTAGCGACATTGCCGCGTTGCTGGAGGCCGAGGGCGGGAAAATCCGCATCGGCAGGCTCGAAGGCCGCGCCGGCCCTGGGACGGTGGCGGTCGGCGGCGAGGTGGATCTGCTGGGGGAGGGCATGCCGGTCAATCTCACCGTGGCCGCCCGCAACGCCCGCCCGCTGGCCGGCGACCGGCTGAGTGTCGATCTGAATGCCGACGTGGCGGTGCGCGGCCAGCTTAAAGGGGCGCTGGCCGCCGCCGGCGCCATCCACATCAAGCGGGCCGAGATCCGCATCCCCGAAAAGCTGCCGGCCAGTGTCGCGGTGCTGAAGGTGCGCCGGCCCGGCGCAGCCCCGCCACCGCCGGCTCCCGAGCGTGAGGGCGATATCAGCTTGAATCTGGTCCTCGACGCCCCTGGGCAAATCTTCGTGCGCGGCCGTGGCCTGGACGCCGAGTTGGGCGGCAAAGTCCAGGTGCGCGGCACGGCGGCGAAGCCGCAGCCGGACGGCGGCTTCGAGATGCGCCGGGGCGATTTCAGCCTGGCCGGACAGCGGCTGGTGTTCAACAAGGGCGAGGTCGGCTTCGATGGCGGCAGCCTCGCCGACCCCTCGTTGGATTTCGTCGCCAAAACCACCGCGGCCAACGTGACCGCCTTCCTCAATGTCGGCGGCACCGCCAGCAAGCCCAAGATCACCCTCAGCAGCATCCCCGACTTGCCGCAGGACGAGGTGCTGGCGCATTTGCTGTTTGGCCGCGCCGCCGCCAGCCTCAGCCCGCTGGAGATGGTGCAAATCGCCTCCGCCGTCGCCGCGCTGACTGGCGCCACCGCAGGCGTCGGCGACCCGTTGGAGCGTGTGCGCAAGACTTTGGGGCTGGACCGCCTGTCTGTCGGGACGGCCTTGGAGGCCGGGCGTTATGTCGCCCCCGGCGTTTATGTCGGCGCCAAACAGGGGATTTCAGGCACCAGCACCCAGGCCACGGTGCAGATCGACATCGCCAAGGGGCTGAAGCTGGAAGGCGCGGCCGGCACCGCGCCTGCCGGCAACACGTCCGGCTCTGCCGGGGCGAACAGTGTCGGCGTGGTCTACCAATATGAATACTGAGGGTTTCGCACTCGTGTGGGGGAGGGGCTCACCCCTTATCAGTTGCGGGCATTGGCAGGGGCGGCCTTCAGGCCGCGATTTTCGCGGGCTAAAGGCCGCTCCCCAGGCATGTGCGGCAAACCGATAGGCGGGCAAGTGAGAGGGACTGCCGCGCCGGGCGATATTGGCGTTTTTCTGGTAAGCTTTGCAGCCTCGACACCGCTTCCGGGAGTCTTCGCCGGACGGGCTTGGAGCGTCCTTAGGAACCTATATCTTTCCACCAAGCCTCCACAGGGAGTGCGCAATGAACCTTGACGAGCGTGCGCTCAAGCATTTCGCCATGCTTTGCCTGGTCGCCTTTTTAAGCCTCGCCAGCCTAGCCTCGGCAGTTCCTCCGGGTCCAGTCAGCAAAATCGCCAACACTCAATCCGCTTCTTCCCAGCCGCTAGCCGCCAGCCCTGCGCCCGAGGCCAGCATCGACGGGCTGCGCAAAAAACTTGCCGCCGCCAACGCGGCGCTGGAACAGGCGACGGCCCGCGCGGCCAGGCCGTCTTCGGCCGACGTGGCGACGCCAGAGGAAATCGCCGAGAGCGAGGCGCTGTTGCGGCAGATGGTCCGCGCCTACCAGCGGCAAATCGACAGCTTGCAGAAAGTGCAAAGCCTGCGGCAGAGCCGGGCGCGGCTGGAGCGCGAGATGGCGGACTGGACGGGCTTGCCCAGCCCGCCGCCTTACTCGTTCCTCATGATTGACGAACTGCGCGAGGCTGCGGACGCCGACGAAACCCGGCTGCAAGCGCTGGCGGCGATGGCTTCCGCCGTCGAGCAGGAGGCGGAGCGCCGCAAAAGCCAATTTGAAGCGTCCGGCGAGAGGCTGCGCCAGGCCAACGAGCGGCTGGAGGGCGATGGAAACGCCCGCCTGGTTTGGCTGCGCGACCTGGAGGCTTTGCGCAACCGCTTTGACGAGACCCGCATTGAAGGCATCCAGATCGAGCGGCAGGCGAACAGCGAAGAATTGGCGGAAATCCGGCAGCGCTTGGAGTTTACCCGGCGGCAATTGGGCGAGGCGAACCGCCATGTCGCCTTCGCGGACGCCGATAAGCAACAGGTGCGCAGCCGCCTGGAGGCGGAGCGCCAGCAGCTTCAGGCCGAGCTAGACGCGGCCTTGCCGGCGCTGGACGCCAGTCGGCAGGCGTTCGACGAGGCCCAGGCCGCGCTCGACCAAGGACGGCAAACCCTGGCCGGTGGCGGCGACTCGGCGGTCTTAAAAGATTTGGCGAACCAAGTCGAACTTCAGGGTGAGCGCTCGGAGAATGCCGCCATAAAATTCCAGTTGCTGAACCGTTTGCTGGATTTCGCCAAGATGCGGAGAAATATCTGGGAATTGCGCTGGTCGCTGGCCGGCGCCTGGGACGCGGAGAGGAGCCGCCAGGCTTACGCGAAGATCGCCAGCCTGCAAAAGGAGTTGCAGCCCGTGATGGCGTTTGCCGCACAGCGCCTAAAGTTGACGACCGGGCAAATCTTCGACGCGGAGAAGCAGTTGGCCGACCCCGCCTCCGCAGCCCTGGCCCCCCGCTACCAACAACTGCGCGACCTTTATGCCGAGCGCGAGGCGAACTACCGGCGGATGCTGTGGGGGCTTGAGACGAGCGCACAGCTCTTGGGTTTCTGCAAGCAAGATCTGGATGACCGGCGGCAGACCGAGCCGTTGTCCGAGCGCGCCCAGGAGTGGCTGGCGCAATTCCGTGCCGCCGCCGCCGCCGCCTGGGAATTTGAACTCTTCGCGGTGGAAGACAGCATCGAAGTCGAGGGCCAGACCATCACCGGCAAGCGCAGCGTCACCCTGGGCAAGCTGGCCACGGCCTTGCTCATCCTGGTGGTTGGCCTGTGGTTTGCGGCCAGGCTGTCCCATGCCGTGGAGCGCGGGGTGGTCAGGCGCGGCCGCTTGGACGCAGGCAGCGCCCGCATCGCGCGGCGCTGGGTGATGTTCCTAATTGGCTTGGTCTTGGTCGCCACCAGCTTGGCCATGGTGAAGATTCCGCTCACCGTGTTCGCCTTCACCGGCGGGGCGCTGGCCATCGGCGCGGGCTTCGGCATGCAAAACCTGCTGAAGAACCTCATCAGCGGCTTGATGCTGCTGGTGGAGCGGCCTTTCCGTCCGGGCGATCTGGTGGAGGTCGCCGGCGTCCGCGGGCGGGTCGTGGACATCGGCGTGCGCAGTTCCCACATCCGCGACGCCAACGGCATCGAAACCTTGATCCCGAACAGCACCTTCGTCGAGGAGAACGTCACCAACTGGACCCTGAGCAGCCGCTCGGTGCGCATCGCCGTCAAGCTCGGGGTGGCCTACGGCTCGCCGGTGCAAGTGCTGGACGATTTGCTGCTGGAGGTGGCGGACCGCCACGGCCTGGTGCAGAAGGATCCCGCGCCGCAAGTGCTGTTCGAGGATTTCGGCGCGGACGCCTTGCAGTTTGGCCTGTATGTCTGGGTGGATATCAAGCCCGGCGTGGACTGGCGGGCCATCGCCAGCGACCTGCGTTACATGATAAATAAAACCCTGGACGCGAACGGCATCGCCATGGCCTTCCCGCAGCGCGACATCCATATCGATGCCGCGCAGCCCTTGCAGGTGCGGGTGTTGCGGGAGACGGAAGCTTAGGGAGTTTGCGCCGTGCCGCAAGGCATCTTTTAGCAAGGGCTTTTCCAACGCGCGGAAAGGCGGGTATCGGAAACCAGTCAATTGTCCGGCAAGCCCTTCTGCTTTCGCCAACACAGTCGGTATAATCGGCCAAAGGGCCAAGGCTGTGCGCCTTGAATTTTGGCGGGGTGGAATATTCATCAATATAACTTTATGGAGAGGTGCGATGAAGTTATCTTCGCTTAGGCTTCACGGCCTGCCCGGCCATCCGCAGCGGGCGATTTTGGCTATGCTGGCGCTGGCTTTCGCCTTGGCGTCTAGCGGCTGCGGCAGCACCAAGCAGGCCCGTAGCGTCACCGCCTCGGGGTTTCTGGGGGATTATTCCGCGTTGCGCAAGGGCGGCGAAAGCGCCGGCGCCCCGCTGCTCATTTACAGCAACACCGCCGCCGATTGCCGGAAATATAAAAGCATCCTGCTCGATCCGGTCACGCTGTGGGCGAAGGCGGACGGCTCTTCGTTCGCGCAGTTGGAGCCGGCCGACCGCACGATGTTGGTAAACGAGTTCGACAAGGCGTTGCGGGAAGCCGCGGCCAAGGGCGGCTTCCCGCTGGCTGCCGCTCCCGGCCCCGATGTCATGCGCATCCGCGCCGCCCTCACCGAAGCGGAAAAGTCCAATGTGATGATGAAAGAGATTTCCGTGGTCGCCCCTTACGCCAGCGGCGCCGCGACCGTCTGGGCCGAAGCCAAGGGCCAGGCGCTGTTCACCGGCGACGCCGCCTTTGAGGTGGAAGTGCTCGACTCGGTGACCGGCGAGCGGCTCTACGCGGCGGCCGACAAGCGCGTCGGCAAGATGGACCCGAGGAATTACCACTCCTGGGACGATGTGAAGGATTCCATCAAAGTGTGGGGCGAGCGCGGCGTCAAACGCCTGGCGAATTGCCGCGCGACCGGGTCTTTCGCGCTCACCCCGGAAGAAAAGAGCTTTAGCGACAAAGTCGATAAATACATGCCCTAGGCGGCCTCGAACGTCCCCGTCCCGTTTCCTGGCATGTTGCAAAGACAGCCGCCACCTTGGGTTTTTATAAAGAGGAATACTTTGAGCGGACAAATCTTGTCGCCGGCGGCCTTGCCCAGGCTGGCGACGTGCCATTCGTTCGGCCCTAGGGCAGCCGGCTGCGTCTTTTTCACAACGGCGGGGCTGTCGGTGGCATGAGCGCCAAGACCCGCAGGCCATTGTTCTGTCCGCGCCGCGCCCGCCCAATGTTCCGGGGAAAGTCCGCCCAAACCCACCGGCACATCGAAAGACAAGCCCCAGGCATGCGTTTGCCCAAGGAAATGCCGGGCGACCCTGGGGAAGAACCCTGTAGAATAGGCGGCGACTGCCGCGCAGCTTGGGCAGGCCACCGGGCACACTGAATTTTTCCATCCACAACCAACAAGGTAAGTTCCATGAAGAAAACACGCTCCGTCATCAGCCTCACCGCCTTGGCAGTCGCCTCGGTCCTCGGCGGCTGCGCCACCGACAACAAGCAGGCGCCGGCCCCCGCCCCCGCGCCGGTCGCGCAAGAGCCGGCTGCGTTGGACAAACCGGGCAAGGCCGAGGCCGGGCTGGCCGTCGTCACCGCCACGGTGAAGGCCATCGACAAGAAGAACCGCGTGGTCACGCTGCAATACGAGGACGGCAAGCAGGGCAAAGTGAAATGCGGGCCGGAAGTTCGCAACTTCGCCCAGATCCGCGTCGGCGACGAGGTCAAGGCGGAATTCCTCGAATCCGTCGAGCTGTTTGTCGCCGATTCCCCGGAAAAGCCGGCGGCGGAGCGCTCCAGCGAAATGAAGCGCGCCCCCCTAGGCGCCAAACCGGGCATGGTCGCCGTCGAGTCGGTCGAGGTGAAGGCCACCGTCCAGGCCATCGACTACAAGACCCGCGAGGTCGTGCTGCTCGGGCCGGAAGGCAAGACGGTGAAATTGACGGTCGGGCCGGAGGCGAAGCGCTTCAACGAAGTCAAGCAAGGGGACACGGTGGTGGCCCGCTTGACCAAGGCGGCCTCGATCAAGGTGTCCACCCCCGCCAAGAAATGATGCGGTGTGCGGCGGCCGGCCCGCCGCACTTTATTGCGCGACGCGGAAGGCGGCAATGCGTCGCCGCCTTTCACAGGGTAAGCTTGGCGCGCAAGGCTTCGGGCAATGGATTGAGCGCGGGATCGCGGGCATGGCCCGCTCCTACAATTCAATCAATTAAACCCGCCCCGCAAGGGCGGAGAGTCTTAATCCAAATAAATCCAATTGTGTAAAAAAGGATAATCCATTATGACCGTGTATCTTTACTTTTCACTGATTCCCGAAGCTTTGATCGCTTCCAATTTGCCGCCTGCGGAATTCGGGCAGTATTACGCGACCGGGCATCACTTTAAATCCAAGGGCGAGGCCGTGTTTTTCGAGGTCGACCCGGCGTTCCGCACGGCGTATTTCCCCATCGAAGAGGGCATGGCCCGCTGCCTGCCCCACCCCGACGGAACGCCTAAAAATTCGGTTTATCTGTCGGTGTACCGGGTGCTGGAGCATATCCCCGCCAGCGCCTTGGGCAAGCTGTATCTGAGCACTCGTTATGGCCAGACCTTGGCGTTGGACCGGCAAGAGATTGCCGCCGCCGGGCCGGCGGGCCGGCACTTGTACCAGGATTTGGCCCCGGCCACCAGCCTGTTGGCCAGCACCTTGGGGCCTGCCGAGTATTACCGCGCCGTAGTCCGCGAACCCAGCAAATTCATCCATTTCCCGGCGCTGGCCTTTGTCGAGCTGGGTTTGGGGGCTTTGGAAAAAGACCCGGAAAACGGCCCGCAGGGCGATTTGCCTTATGATTACATCCACCCCCTGCGCGAGGCTTTGATGGTCTTGGATGCTAAAACCAAGCCGACGAAACTCGTGCAGCGGGCGCACACGGTGGAGTTTCCCTACCGCATGGTGAAGCAAGGCTTTTATGTCGGCAATGGCGAGGACTTGGCGTTCTACGCGATGCCCAGCCATGAGGTTTTGCGCCGCGACCATGCGAGTTGGTGGCGCTTGGCCAATCTCTGACAATAACACTATTTTTCACAAGACGAAGAGAGGAGAGGTGGTATCGTGATACATGCAAACGCAGCGGTTCTGATCGCATTTTTAATGGGGGCCTTGGGGGTGGCCTTCGTCCTTTGGCAGTTGCGCCGGGTGTTGGCTTATGGCCAGGGCAGCGAGGCCATGCAGGCCATCGCCCACGCCATCCAGGAGGGGGCGTCGGCGTTTTTAAACCGGGAATACCGGATATTGGCGATTTTCGTCGCCATCGTCGCCACGGTCATCACCGTATTTTTGCAGTGGCAGACCGCCTTGTCGTTCGTGTTTGGCGCGGTGGCCTCGGCCGGGGCGGGGTATCTGGGCATGCATGTGGCGGTGCGCGCCAATGTCCGCACCGCCGCCGCCGCCAGCCACAGCCTGCATGAGGGCTTGCGCGTCGCCTTCGGCAGCGGCGCGGTGATGGGCATGTCGGTGGTGAGCTTCAGTCTGCTGGGCATGGGCTTGCTGTACATCTTCTTCAAGGGCGACCCGAACCAGTTGGTGTACATCACCGGCTTTGGCTTCGGGGCCAGCAGCATCGCGCTGTTCGCCCGCGTCGGCGGCGGCATCTACACCAAGGCCGCCGATGTCGGCGCGGACTTGGTCGGCAAGGTCGAAAAGGGCATCCCCGAGGACGACCCCCGCAATCCCGCCGTGATCGCCGACAACGTCGGCGACAACGTGGGCGACGTGGCCGGCATGGGCGCGGATCTGTTCGAGAGCTACAGCAGCTCGATCATCGCCGCCGCCACGCTGGGCGCTTCCATGGGCGGCAATGCCGCCGCGTTCATCGGCCTGCCGTTCCTGGTGGCGGCGGTGGGCGTCATTTCCTCGCTGTTCGGCGTTTACATGGTCTTGGGCGAGAAGATCGAAGGCGGACAAGCCGAGGCCACCGCGCCTGCGGGCTGGGCCGGGCTGGTTAGGAAAGTCCATCTTTACCTGCAACGGCATCTGGCCGAAATCGGTGAGAACGCCAGCCTGGAAGAGCTGCTGAAGGCGCTGCGCCATTCGGTGTGGGGCGCTTCCGCCGTGGTTTTGGGGCTGTCTTTGCTGGCCGTGCTGCTGGCCGGGGTCAGCTTCAACTACTGGCTGGTGATCCTGGTCGGCCTGATTGCCGGCAACGCCATCGCCTATGCCACCGAGTACTACACCTCGTACACCGAAAAGCCCACCCAAGGCATCTCCGAGGCCTCGCAGACCGGCGCGGCGACGACGATCATCCAGGGCTTGGCGGTGGGCATGATGAGCACCGTCGCGCCGGTGTTGATCGTCGCCGTGGCCATCCTGCTGTCGGTCTGGCTGGGTATCAAGGCCGACGGCTCGATCACCGCCGGGCTGTATGCCGTGGCCTTGTCGGGCGTGGGCATGTTGAGCACCTTGGGCGTGACCTTGGCGACCGACGCCTACGGGCCGGTGGCGGACAACGCCGGCGGCATCGCCGAGATGAGCCATCTGCCGAAAGAGGTCCGTCAGCGCACCGACGCGCTGGACAGCTTGGGCAACACGACCGCGGCCACCGGCAAAGGCTTTGCCATCGGCTCCGCCGTGCTGACCGCGCTGGCCTTGCTGGGCGCGTATGTGACCGCCGCCAAGGTGGGCGATTTGAACCTGCTCGGGCCGACCATGCTGCCCGGCATCTTGATCGGCGCGATGCTGCCTTACTTGTTCTCGGCCCTGACCATGATGGCCGTGGGCAAGGCCGCGCATGACATCGTCGTCGAGGTGCGCCGCCAGTTCCGCGAGATTCCGGGGCTGATGGAAGGCACCGGCAAGCCGGACTACAAAGCCTGCGTGGGCATCAGCACCGAAGGCGCGTTGCATCAGATGATCCTGCCGGGTTCGTTGGCGGTGATTGTGCCGCTGGCGGTGGGCTTCGTGCTGGGCAAGGAGGCGCTGGCCGGCCTGTTGATCGGCACCACCGGCTCCGGCTTTTTGCTGGCGGTGATGATGGCGAACGCCGGCGGCGCGTGGGACAACGCCAAGAAGTGGATCGAGGCCGGCCAGTACGGCGGCAAAGGCTCCGACGCCCACAAGGCCGCCGTGGTGGGCGACACCGTCGGCGACCCGTTCAAGGACACCTCCGGCCCGTCTTTGAACATCCTCATCAAGCTGATGAGCATCGTCAGCCTGGTGTTCGCGTCGGCGTTCGGCTCGGGCTGGCTGCACTTCTAAGCAGCCGGTGCTGTCGCTCCACGCCCGCCGCCTGGGCGTCCACGGCGTCCAGGGATAGCTGGAGGAAACAGGCGGCGTCGGGGTCTCCCCGGCGCCGCTTTCCGGCCTGGTCCGCGCCCCCCATTCAAGACTGGAAAGCCGCACTGGCCGGTTTGCCAGCCTGCCCAAAGATCACCGCCCGCCTGACCGTGGTCAGGCTTCGATGTGTTTTTCTTCAAACCAGCGGTACAGACTTGGCAGCATGACCAGGGTCAACAGCGTCGAGGTGATCAGCCCGCCGATGACGACGATGGCCAAAGGCCGCTGCACCTCCGATCCCGGCCCGGTGGCGAACAGGAACGGCACCAAGCCGAGCAAGGCGACGGTGGCGGTCATCATCACCGGGCGGAAGCGCTGCTCGCAGCCTAGCCGGATGGCGTCCGCCTGGCTCGCGCCACCGTGCCGAAGCCCCCGGATGTAGGACACCAGCACCACGCCGTTCAACACCGCGATGCCCCACAGCGCGATGAAGCCCACCGAGGCCGGCACCGACAGGTACTCGCCGCTGGCAAACAGCCCGACCACGCCGCCGATGGAGGCGAAGGGCAGCACCAGGATAATCAAGGCCGCGAAGCGCACGGAGTTGAACAGCACGAACAGCAGGAAAAAAATCGCGGCGATGGTCACGGGTATGATGATTTTCAAATGGCCCATGGCCCGCTCCATGTTCTGGAACTGCCCGCCCCATTCCAGGTAATACGCCTCCGGCAGCTTCACCTTCTCCGCCACCGCCTGCTGCAACTCGGCGACGAAGCCACCCAAGTCCCGGTCGCGGACATTGATGCCGACGACGATGCGCCGCTTGGCCATCTCGCGGCTAATCTGCGCCGGACCGTCAACCAGTTGGATGTGTGACACGTCGCCCAGCGGCACGGTCGCCCCGTCGACGGAACTCAGCAACAGGCCGTCGATGTCCTCGATGCTGTCGCGGAAGCCCGCCGGCAGGCGCACCGCCGCCGAGAAGCGCCGCTCACCCTCGTAAATTTCCGTGGCGGTCTTGCCGCCGATGGCGGTTTCGATCAAATCATGCACATCCGAAGCGTTCAGGCCGTAGCGGGCCAAGGCGCCGCGGTCGATGCCGATGTTCAGGTATTGCTGGCCGGTGACGCGCTCGACGCGGATGTCTTGCGCGCCCTTGATTTCCCCGGCCACCCTGGCGATGTCGTTGGCAGTCGCCTTCAAGGCTTCGAGGTCATCGCCGAACACCTTCACCGCCACATCCGAGCGCACCCCGGTCACCATCTCGTCCACGCGGTCGGAGATCGGCTGGGCCATCACCAACTGGACGCCGGGCAGGTTGTCGTAGAGCTTCTGCCGCATGGCGTCGGCGATGTTATCCTGGGTCCAGCCCTTCGGCCATTCCTCGCGTGGCTTAAGCGTGGCGATGGGGGTGGATTCGTTCTGGCCTTGCGGGTCGGCGGGGCTTTCGCCGCGCCCGATGTTGGTGACGACCATGCGCACCCCCGGTATCTCCATCACCATCTTCATCGCGTCCATCTCCATCTTGATGCCTTCCTCCAGCGAGATGTTGGGCATGCGGTTGATGGCGGGGACGATGGAGCCTTCTTTCATTTCGGGGATGAACGAGGTGCCCAGCAGCGGAATCAGCGCCAAGGTGCCGACGAATAGCCCCAAGGCCATCAGCACCACCGCCTCGCCGTGTTTCAGCGACCAGTCCAACAGGCGCAGGTACGGCTTTTTCATCCAGGCGATGAGCCGGGTATCGTGTTCATGCCCCTGCTGGCCGACCAGCAGCAGCGAACACAAGACCGGCGTCAGGGTCAGCGACAGCGCCAGCGAAATCAGCAAAGCAATCGCGATGGTGTAGGCCAGCGGCGCGAACATCTTGCCCTCCATGCCTTGCAAGGTCATCAGTGGCAGGAACACGACAATGATGATGCCGACGCCGAACAGCACCGGCGTGGCAACCTCTTCCGCCGCCTGCATCACCACGCGCAACCTTGGCACGCGCTGCTGTTTGCGCAGCGTGAGCAGGCGGAAGGCGTTTTCGACGACCACCACCGAGCCATCGACGATCAGGCCAATCGCAATCGCCAAGCCCCCCAGCGACATCAGGTTGGCGGAGATGCCCAACTGGTTCATCACGATGAACGTGGTCAGCGGCGTGACGACCAGGGTGGAGACCACAATCAGGCTGGAGCGCACATCGCCCAAAAACAGGAACAAAATCACCACCACCAAGGCGATGCCTTCGATCAGGACTTTGGTCACCGTGTGCAAGGCCGCGTCCACCAGTTCGCTGCGGTCGTAATACGGCACGATCTTCAAGCCGTCCGGCAGCATGTGCTTGTCGTTGATCTCCTGCACGCGCTGTTTGATGCGGCCCACAACCTCCTTGGCGTTGCCGCCGCGCAGCATCATGACGATGCCGCCCACCGACTCGGTGTGGCCGTTCTTGATGACCGCGCCGACCCGAGGCTCGTGGCCGACCGTCACCTCGGCCACGTCGTGGATATGCACCGGCACGCTGTTTTCCTCTTTCAGCACGATGTTGCCGATGTCCCCCACGCCGCGGATCAGGCCGACGCCGCGGATCAGGTATTGCTCGGCGTAATGCGGCAGAACTCCGCCGCCGCTGTTGGCGTTGTTGCGGGCCAGCGCGTCGAACACTTCGGACAGGCTGATGCGGTAATGGCGCATGCGGTCGGGGTTGACCAGCACCTGGTATTGCTTGATGTAGCCGCCTTGCGAGTTGATCTCGGCGACGCCGGGGATGCCGCGCAGCAGCGGGCGCACCACCCAGTCCTGGGTTTCGCGCCGCTTCATCAGCTCCTCGCGGGCCAGCGGGCGCTGGCCGTCGTCGTCGCGGTCCAAGGTGTATTGGTAGACCTCGCCCAGCCCGGTGGACACCGGCCCGAGGATCGGCACCACGCCGGCCGGCATCTGCTGCCGGACCTCCATCAGCCGCTCCATCACCAACTGCCTGGCGAAATACACCTCGGTCTGGTCGGTGAACACCAGCGTGATGATGGACAGGCCGTTTTTGTTCAGCGAGCGCATCTCGGTCAGGCCGGGCAGGCCGGTCATGGCGATTTCCAGCGGCACGGTGACGAAGCGCTCGACCTCCTCCGGCGAGCGCCCCGGCGCTTCGGTGGCGACTTGCACCTGGATGTTGGTCACGTCGGGGAAGGCGTCCACCGACAGGCTTTGCAGCGCCTTCACGCCAAAGCCCACCAACGCCAGGGCCAGCACGATAATGACGATGCGGTTGTGCAGTCCGCCGCGTATCAAGGTGTTGAGCATGGGCTACTCCAGTTCCTTGCGCAGGCGTTCGTTGTTCAGGTGGAAGCCGCCTTCCACCACCACTTTCTCCCCTGGCTTCAGGCCGTCGAGGATCTGCCGGACATTGCCTTCGCCCTCGCCCAGGCGCACCGGGCGCAACTCGAAACGCGCCGGGGCGGTTTCGACAAACACATGGTCCCGGTTGTTTTCGCGGATCACCGCCGAATCCGGCAGCACCCATTGCTGCGAGCCTTGCTTGCGGATCAGCAAGGTCGCCAGCATTTGCGGCTTGAGGAGGCGCTGGGCATTGGCCACGTCCATGCGCACGGTGACGGTGCGCGTCTCCGGGTTGACCAGGTCGGCGACATAGATCAGCTTGCCGCTGATGTTGTCGTCCGGCAGCGCGGCGACATCGGCGCTGGCCTCGTCGCCTTGCCTAGCCCAGCGCGCCTGCTGCTCGGGCACTTCGGCCACCAGCCAGACATGCGACAGGTCGGCGACGGTGTACAGCGCGTCGGCGGGCTGCACCACCTGGCCGACGGTGACATTGCGCTCGATCACCGTGCCGTCCAGGCTGGCGACGATGGGGGTGAACGAATGGATGGTTTTTCCCAGGGCCAGCCGGTCCAGGCTGGCCTCGTCCATGCCCATGACCCGCAACTGGTCGGTGGCGGCACGCAAATCCACCTCGGCCTCGTGCAACATGCCCTGGCGTTCTTGCAGCTCGGCGGCGGCGATCACGTCGGCTTGCAGCAGCCGTTCGGCGCGGCTCACGGCGAGGCGGCGCAGGTTGACTTGCGAGCTGGCTTTCAAATAAGCCGCCTGGGCCATGCCCAGTTCGGTGCTGTTGAGGATGGCCAAGGTTTCGCCCTTGCGCACCGACTGGCCCAACAACGCCTTGATCTCGACGATGCGGCCGGTCACCGTCGCGCCGATGCGGGCGACCCGTTGCTGGTTCAGGTCCACGCGGGCCGGGACGCGCAGGGAGTCGCGCAGCTCCGCCTGGCCCACCGGCACGATGCGCAACTGCTTGAGCAGGGCGGGGTTGGCGCTGACCGAGCGGGGGGTGCCCTCAGCCCACAGCAATCCAGGGGCAAAGGCCAGCAGGAGAAACGGATACAGCTTCATGGGAGGTCATCCTTCAGTTCGGTGGCGCGCAGGCGCTCCAGGTCGATCAACGCGGCCTGGCGGTCGAAACGGGCGTTGAGATAATCCAGGCGCACACTGCGGAAGGTGCGCTGGGCGTCGAGAAAGTCGAGGATGCCGCGTTCGCCCAGCCGGTAGCCGGCCTCCGCGACGCTCAAGGCGCCCTCCGCCTGCTTCAGCAGGCCGGACTCGAAGGTCCGCACCTGGGCGTCGGCGATGCGGTGGCGGTTCCAGGCGCTTTCCAACTCGCGCAGCACGGACAATTCTTGCTGCGCGGCTTGCGCCTCGGCCTGGCTCAACTCCGCCGCCGCCTCGCGGATCGGCCCCTGGCGCTGGTTCCAGACGGGCAGCGGAATGGACACGCCCACCTGCCATTGCTCCAGTCCGGGGTCGCGCTGCGCCCCGGCCTTGAGCGTGGGCTGGGGATAGCGCAGATCCTGCTCGTAACCGAGCTTGGCCCGCGCCCGCTGGATGTCGGCATGGGTTTGCCGCAGCAAAGGCTGGCGGGCCAGCACCTCCTCGCGCAGGGCATCAATCGGAGGGAGATCCTTCAAGGCTTGCGGCAACTCGCCCTCCACCTCGAAAGGATAGGGCAAGGCCGGCCCAAACAGGGCATGCAGGGCCGACTTGGCGTCGTCCACCCTGACCTGGGCGCTTTGCTTCAGCTTGACGGCGTTCAGCCATTCGGCGGTGGCCTTGACCTCCTCGTAGCGGGGGGCTTCGCCGACCTCCACTTTCAGCTCGATTTTGTCGCGGATTTGCTGGAGCAGGCGCTCGTTGTCCTCGGCGATTGCCAACTCCGCCTGCCGTCTGAGGATTTCGTAAAAAGCCTGCCGCGTCTGGCCGCGCACGGCCAGCCAAACGGCGCGGTTGGCCTCGTCGGCGGAGTCTATGCCGGCCTCGGCGACCTTGCGCCGCGCCGCACGGACGAAGGGCAGGTCCAAGGGCTGGGAGAGGAAAATCTCCTGGTTGTCGCCGTTCAGCGCCCCGCTGCCTATGCCGGTGGAGGTGCCGCCCAAGACTTCCAGATCGGGGTTGGGATACATTTTGGCGGTGTCCAGCGCGCCTTGCGCCGATTCCTGCCGGGCGGTCGCCAACGCCAGGCTGGGGTTGTGGGCCTCCAGCAGTTTGAGCAGATGGGGCAGGGTCAGGCCGGGGTCGGCCTGGGCCGCAAAAGACCCGGCCATGAGCAGGGTGAACAGCCAGGACGTCCGGGCCAAAAAGCCCGCCTTGGCCTGTGTTTGTTTTCGCATGGGTCGCATGGTCCAAAAACCTGAAAATTCCAATGGAAATAGCCGCCGTAGCCGAACCGGCCGACGGCGTTGGCAACGGCGCCGGCGGATGGGTCCGCCGCCACGCCTGTGGCAAGGCTCAGGCGCGTATCGGCGGAGGATTCGCCGGGGGGGTTTTCAGGCTGGGGAAAAAATACACGCAAGGGCCGTCCGGAGGATTGTCCGGCCGCAGGGCGACGGCGCAAAGCACGGTAGCGAAGATGCAGGCCTCGCCGTCTCCGCCGTCGGCGTCGTCGAAGTCCAGGGTCTGGCCGGCGTCGGCGCAGCCGAAGGCGCAGGCTTGCGCGTTGCGCAGGCCGCCCAAGCTCAAGGCAAGGATCAAGGCAATGACCAGGGCAAGGTGTCGGCTTGGCAAGGGGTAGGTGGGCAAGCGCTTTGGCAATCCGTGGGAGTGAAGCCATGGGACAACGGCAGGGGAACGCAAGTTCCCCGCGCCGAACTCACGCCCGCAGGACGCAAGGCACTGATGCCCCGCGATCTTACGGCAAACGGCCATTGAATGGCATGGGTTGTTTGCGCTTGGGCGATTAGGACGCGCCCGACAGGAACCCGGCGCAAGGGCGCCGCCACCCGCGCCCCGCCCCTGCCACCTATCGGTTTACCGAACAAGCCCGCTCCCACGGATTTTTTGCTGACACATCCCGCAACGGATAGGGGGCGAGCCGCTTGCCGGCCAATTTTTAAAACATCCCCCGCAATGGTAGTCTAACCGGTGCCTCCCGCCCGCCTGGCGGATGCAAGCCCATCGCAACTTCTTAATGCCTTTGAGATCCATGAACGAAAACAGCCTCCTCCCTGCCGTCCTGGACACCCTTGAAGAGGCGGTGTGCCTGCTTGACGGAGAGGGCCAGGTGCGGGCGGTGAATGCCGCCGCCTTGGCTTTGCTGGGCCACCCCGCCGCGGAGCTGCTGGGGCGCGGCGCGGCCGACGCGCTGGCCGCCGATGCCTTCAAGCCTAGCCTGGAACGCGCGTTGGCCGACGGGCAAGCCTGTTGCGGCGCAGCCGGTTTTTTCGCTGGCGCAAACGGCGCAACCCTGGCGGCGTCCTACAGCCTCGCGCCGCTGCGGCTAGCAGGACAGCCCGCCGGGACGGTGCTGCGCCTGTGCGCGGTGGCCCCGCCGCCGCCCTGCGACGCCGCCTTGCGCGACAGCGAATCGAAGCTGGCGGCGATCCTCGACACCCTCACCGACGGCGTCATCGCCATCGACGAGGGCGGCGGCATCCTCCTGTTCAACCCCGCAGCCGAGGCTTTGTTCGGCTACCGCAAAGAGGAAGTCTTGGGGAAAAACGTCAACCGGCTGATGCCCCCGCCCGACCGCGAGGCGCACGACGGCTACATCGCCAATTATCTGCGGACCGGCGTCAAAAAAATCATCGGCATTGGCCGCGAAGTGACCGGCCTGCGCAAGGACGGTAGCCTGTTTCCCCTGCACCTGTCCATCGGCGAAGCGCCGCTGGACGGCAAGCGGCTGTTTGTCGCCGTGTTGCACGACCTGACCGCGCGCAAGCGCAACGAGGCCAGGCTGCTCACCCTGTCCAGGGTGGTCGAGCAAAGCCCCAACGCGGTGATGATCGCCAACCTGGAGGGGATCATCGAGTATGTCAATCCCAGCTTCAGCCGTCTGACCGGCTACGCCAGCGAGGAGGCGGTGGGCAAGAGCCCGTCGCTGTTGCGTTCGCCCCACACCTCCCCGGAGCAATACCAGAGGCTGCGGCAGACCTTGCTGGCGGGCTGCGAGTGGCGGGAGGAAATCCAAGACCTGAAAAAAAATGGCGAGGCGTATTGGGCGCTGGAAAGCATCTCGCCGATGCGCAATGCCCAGGGGAAAATCACCCATTTCCTCTCCATCCAGCAAAACATCACCGAGCAAAAGCGCGCCCTGGAGGCTTTGCGGGTCAGCGAAGAGCGCTTCCGGCAAGTGGCGGAGATGAGCGGCGAATGGCTGTGGGAACAGGACGGGCAAGGCCGCTACCTCTACAGCAGCGGCGCGGTGCGGCAGATCTTGGGCTACGAGCCGGAGGAAATCACCGGCATGCCCTATCTGAACCTGCTGACCGACGAGGACAAGAAGCATTGGACGGATGAGCTGCCGCCCACGCAGGAAGTCCACGCGCCCTTCTTCCACCTGGTCAACCGCTACCGCCACAAGGACGGCCACGAGGTGTTCACCGAGTCCACCGGTGAGCCGATCTTCGACCGCGAAGGCAAGGCGGTCAAATGGCGCGGCGTGGACCATGACATCACCGCCCGCAAGCATTACGAAGACGCCCTGCGCCTGCGCGACCGCGCCATCGAAGCGGCCAGCGTGGGCATCAACATCGCCGACGCCCGCGCCCATGGCAACCCCAACATTTATGTGAACCCGGCCCTAAGCCGCATCACCGGCTACTCGCGCGAAGAACTGCTGGGCCAGAGCATGCGCATGTTGTTGGGGCCGGACACCGACAAGGCCGCCATCGAAGAAATCCGCCGGGCCTTGGCGGAAGGCCGCGGCTGCGAGCTGGTCTTGAAAAACTACCGCAAGGAAGGCACGCCGTTCTGGAACGAATTGCTGATCGCCCCGGTGCGCGACCAATCCTCGGTCAAACTGACCCACTTCATCGGCGTCCACGCGGACGTGACCGAACGGCGGCGCGCCGAGGAGGAGCGCCACGAGCTGGAGATCGCCAAGCAAATCCAGTTGTCGCTGCTGCCGAAGGCGCCGCTCACACTGGAGGGGGCCGAAGTGGCCGGGATTTGCCTGCCGGCCACCCATGTCGGCGGCGATTATTTCGATTATTTTTACGCCGACGGCACGCTGAACACCGTCATCGCCGACGTGTCCGGCCACAGCGTGGGCGCGGCCCTGCTCATGGCGGGGGTGCGCAGCACATTGAAGGCGGAAGCCCGCAAGGCCGACCCCGCCAAGCCCGACCAAGGCGCGGCAGACATCTTGCTCGCGCTGAACGAGTTGCTGTATGAAGACCTGAGCGGCGCGGATCTGTTCATCAGCATGTTCTACCTGCGCTACCACCCGAAGCTGCGGCAGCTTTGCTATGCCAACGCCGGCCACAACCTCCCCTTGCTGTGGCGCGAAGGCGAGGCCGCCTGCTGGGAATTGGACACCGAAGGCATGGTGCTAGGCGTCGGCAAGGCGGTCGCGTTCGAGGAAAAATGCATGAGGCTGCAAGCCGGGGACACGCTATTGCTCTACACCGACGGCGTCACCGAGGCGCAGAACCCGGCCGGCGAATTCTTCGGGCTGGGCCGGCTGCGCGCATTGTTTGCCGGGCAAGGGCGGGAATCGCCCGAAGCGGCCATCGCCAATATCTTGCGGGCTCTGCGCGGGTTTTGCGGCAGCCAGTCTTTCCAGGATGATGTCAGCATGGTGGTTTTGCGGGTTGATTAAGCATTCCATTAAATCCCACTCGGGAACCAACCAAACTGCCGACGAAAACCCAACATGAAACACCGCATAGATCCCAAAATAGACTGCGTATTCAAGGCGCTGCTAGGCGCGGAGGAAAACCGCAACCTGCTGGCGCATTTCCTCAACGCGGTGCTGGCCGGCGATTTGACCGCGCCGATAGCCGAGGTTGAGATACTCAATCCCTACAGCGACAAGGAGTTTCTGGACGACAAACTCAGCGTGGTGGATGTCAAAGCCAAGGACAGCGATGGGCGGCTTTACCAGATTGAAATCCAGTTGCTGACTTACCGCCATTTGCCTGCGCGGATGGTTTACACTTGGTGTGACATTGTCAGCCAGCAATTGCAAAGCGGCCAGGATTACAGCCTGTTAAAGCCGGTTTACAGCATTTGGTTGCTGGCGGAAAACCTGCTGCCGGGCGAGGCCGAATATGCCCATGAGTACAGGCTGCGCGACTTGCAAGGGCGAAGCTTGGGCGAACTCGGCGGCATCCATTTGCTGGAACTGAAAAAGTTTACAGCGGAACGGGTTGAAACCGAGGAACAGCGTTGGCTGAGGTTTTTCAAAGACGGCGAGCAACTGGACGACGCGGCGCTGCCGGACTGGATGAACACTGACGAAATGAGGCAAGCCATGAACACTTTGAAGCTGTTTTCCGAAAAAGAGCGCGACTATCACGCCTACCAAGCGCGGCAAAACTTCTTGCGCGAGCAACGTACCTTGCAAGTGGAGCGGGAGCAGGCGTTACAGGAGATGGAGCGGGCGCAACAGGAGAAGAAGCAGGCGTTGCAAGAGATGGAGCGGGCGCAACAGGAGAAGGAGCGGGCGCAGATGGAAAAACAAGCGGCGTTGCAGCGTGAGCAAGCCTCTTTACAGCGCGAGCAAGCCGCTTTGCAAGAAAAAGAGGCTGTTTTGCTGGAAAAGCAATCCGCCCAAGCGGAAATTGAGCGGCTTAAAGCCTTGCTGGCCCAAGCGGGCCAAACCCCATAACCTAGCGCAAAGGATTTTCCTTGAACCCTCCAACCGAATCATGGGCGCCACGCTTCCGCCGTTTCCTGCGGCTCGCCGCAGGCCGGGAAGCCAGCCAAGCCTTGGCCGACCGCTACGGCGCGGCGTTTCCCCCCGCCTACCGCGAACTGACGCCTCCGCAGTTGGCGGGCCGGGACGTGCTGCATTTGCAACGGGTGGCCGAATCCGGGGAGGATGCGTTTGAATGGTGGAAAACCTGCCGCGATCCCGCCAACTGCCTGCATTGGCTGCGGTTGTACAGCATGCGCGGGCGCTTTCTCGACGAACTGCTGCCATTCCTAGGCAACCTCGGCTTGCGCGTCGCCGACCATGTCCAGTTTGCCTTGGATTTGCCGGGGCAGACGCTGTTGGTCAACAGCTTCTCTGTGCAAGCGGCGGAGCCGGACGCCTTGCCGCTGTCGGCTGTGAAGAAAATTTTGTTGGACGCCCTGCGCGACCTGTTGGCCGGCAGGCTGGAGAACGACGGGCTGAATGGGCTGCTGCCGCTGACCGGGCTGGCGGCACGGGAAATCGAGCTATTCCGGGGCTACCGCAATTATTACTTGCAATTGGGCAGCCGTTTCAGCCGCGAGAGTTTCCAGCAAGCCCTGCTGCACAACCCGTCCATCGCCTTGCTGCTGCACCGTTATTTCGAGGCCCGTTTCGACCCGCGGCAGCCCGCAGGAGAAGACGCGCTCACCGATGCGCGGATGGCCATCGCCGCCGCCTTGGACGCGGTGGCCGACAACACGGAAGACCAACTCCTGCGCGAGCTTTTTAACCTGATCGACGCCACCTTGCGCACCAACCACTACCGGCGGCGCGGCGAGGCGGAGTATTTCCTGGCGTTCAAAATCAGCGGCTTGGGATTGCTAGACCTGCCTGCCTCCGGTCCCTTGTTTGAAACCTATGTGCATTCCGCCACGATGGAGGGCATCCACCTGCGCGGGGCGAAGGTGGCGCGGGGCGGCATTCGCTGGTCGGACCGGCCCGACGATTTTCGCAGCGAAATCCTCGGCCTGATGCGCACCCAGACCATTAAAAACGCGCTGATCGTGCCGCATGGCGCGAAAGGCGGCTTCATCGTCAAGACCCCGTGCCGCAACCGCGAGGAATGCCTGCCCTTGGCCCGCGAAGCCTATGCCACGCTGATCCGGGGGCTGTTGGATCTGACCGACAACATCACCGAAGCCGGCAGCGTCCGCCCGCCCGCCGTGCTGGCCTACGACGACGACGACCCCTATTTGGTGGTGGCCGCCGACAAAGGCACGGCCCATCTGTCCGACACCGCCAATGCCATCAGCCGGGAATACGGCTTCTGGCTGGGCGACGCCTTCGCCAGCGGCGGCAGCCAAGGCTATGACCATAAAAAACTAGGCATCACCGCGCGTGGCGCTTGGGAATGCGTGCGGCGGCATTTCCGCGAATTGAACCACGACATCGCCACACAGCCGTTCACCGTGGTCGGCATCGGCAGCATGGACGGCGACGTGTTCGGCAACGGCATGTTGCTGTCGGCCTCGATCCGCCTCAAAGCTGCCTTTGGCGCGAAGCACATTTTTCTCGATCCAGACCCCGGCGGCGAGGCGGCGCTGCGCGAACGCCGACGCCTGTTCGACCTGCCCGGCTCCACCTGGGACGACTACGACCGCCGCTTGATTTCGCCGAGTGGCGGCGTTTTCCCGCGCGCGGCCAAGGACATTCCGTTGGCCGCGCCGCTGCGCGAGTGGCTGGGCACCCCGCACGGTTCCATCGACGGCGAGGGCTTGGTCCGCCTGCTGCTGGCCGCGCCGGTCGACCTGCTGTGGCTGGGCGGCATCGGCACCTATGTCAAAGCCAGTGCGGAAACCCACGGGGAAGTCGGCGACCGCGCCAATGACGCCGTCAGGGTGGACGCCGCCCAGTTGCGGGCCAAGGTGGTCGGCGAAGGCGCGAATCTGGGATTCACCCCAAAAGCCAGGATCGAATTCGCGTTGGCGGGCGGCAAGATCAACAATGACGCGCTGGACAATTCCGGCGGCGTGGATATGTCCGACCACGAAGTGAATTTGAAGATCCTCATGGCGGGGCTGGAACGGCAAGGCCATGTCGCCGGCGACGGGGAACGCGACCGGTGGCTGCAAGCGATGACGGATGAAGTCTGCCGCCAGGTGCTGGCCGACAACCAACGGCAAAGCCTGTGCGTCTCGCTGGATCTGGAACGCTGCCGCCGCGACGCCGCGCCTTTCCTGGAAGTCGCCAGCCGGCTGGCAAACGCCGGGGAGCTGGACCGCGCCGCCGAATCCTTTCCCAGCCGCAAGGAAGTCCTGGCGCGGCCGGACAAAAGCCTGACCCGCCCGGAACTTGCCGTGCTGATGTTGCACAGCAAATTGGCGCTCAAGCAAGCCTTGTTGGAACAGCCGGACTTCCTCGCCCTGCCCCGACTCCAGCCCTTGCTGGCCGCTTATTTTCCGCAGTTGCTGCGCGAACGCCACGCCGCCGAACTGGGCGGCCATTCCCTGGCGCGGGAAATCACCGCCACCGCGCTGGCCAACACCGTCATCAACCAAGCCGGCTGCGGCTTCCTGGCCTGGGCGGAGGAGTTGGAAGCGGCGGCGCTGGCCGAAGCCGTGGGTGCTTACCTCGGCTTCGACGAAATCCTGGCTGGCCCTGCCGTGCGCAACAGCATCCGCGAACGGGAGGAGATCCTGCCCGCCGCCCGCCAATACCAACATCTGCTGGGGTTGGAAGACTTGCTGGCCGAGCATTGCCGCTGGGCCTTTAGGCAGGGGCGGCAGCCGGGGCCGGAGACCGTCCCGGTTTGGCAGGCGTATTGGCGCGAATACCTGGACTTTCTTGCCGAAAACCAAAGCCTGGCCGAACGGGCGGCTTTCGAGGCCGAGACAGCCGCGCTGGAGCGGGAAGGCTTTGCCGGACAAACGGCGCAGTTGTTGGCGTTGCTGGAGCGGCTGGGCGATTTCCCGCTGCTGGCGGAACTGGCCGCGCAAGCCCAGGTATCCTTGCCGGCGGCGGCGCGGCGTTACCGGGCAGTCGCCGAATGCCTGGGGCTTGCGCGGATCGAGCCATTGCTGGAGCGGGTGGCGGCGCGGGATGTGTGGGAACGGCGGGCGCAGATCTTGCTCAAGGGACGCTTCCGCCACAACCTAGCCCGGCTGGCCCGCGCCCTGCTTGAAGCCGGGCAAAGCGAGCCGCAAACCTTCATCGTCCAACGCGGCGGGCGGCAACGCCTGGGGCGCTGGCAACGCCTGCGGCGGGAGATGGACGAGGCCGGCGCGGTTTCCATCCTGCCTTATTTCGCGCTGGGCGTGGAACTGGACACGCTCGTCGAATGTTGCGCCTAGGGGGGCCGGGCGCGGCGTAGGCCGGAAGCGGCGTAGGCCGGAATAAGCCTGTCCGGCGCGGCCAGGACGGGCGTTTCCGGCATCCCGCTGTGCCGGAAACGCCCGTCTCGCTTAGGCTGGCACGGGCTTATTCCTGCCTGCCTCACGGGGCTGGCTTGGCTTCCTGCCCCCAGCACATCGCAAAGCCGTCCACGCGCACGGCGCAGTTGTAGTCGGCGTTGGTGTCCAACTGCTTGAAGCTGCCGGCGGGCGGGGAGGCTTGGCCTAGGCTGTCGTCGCCCCAGCAGGCCAGCTTATTGTCCATTCCAATCGCGCAGGCATGGGACGTGCCCGCCCCGACTTGTTTGAAGCTCCCGGCCGGCGGGGACGCTTGCAGTTTCGTGTTGTTGCCCCAGCAAGCCAGCGTGTCGTCCTGCTTGACGGCGCACGTATGGTAGCCGCCGGCGCTGACCTGTTTAAAGCTGTCCGCAGGCGGCGTGGCCTGTCCCCACCAGTCGTTGCCCCAGCAGCTCACGCGCTCGTCCGTCCTGAGGGCGCAACTGTGCCGCCCGCCCGCGCTGACCTGCGTGAAGCGCCCGACCGGCGGCGCGGCCTGGCCGTAACCGTTCCACCCCCAGCAGGCCAGGGCATAGTCATATCTGAGCGCGCAACTGTGCCGCTCGCCCACGCTGACCTGCTTGAAATTCCCCACTGGCGAGGCGCTTTGGCCGTCGCCATTATCGCCCCAGCAGGACAGGCTTTCATCCGAGCGGATGCCGCAACTATGGTTCGCCCCCTTGCTGACTTGCCGGTATAGCCCGACGGAGAATGTCTTGTTGAGAAAATTGTTGGGGTCGAAGCGGCCTTGCTTGTCGGGTATGCCGGGCAGTTCGGAGGAGGCGGCGGTGCCGGGGTCGGCCTTGATCTCCAAGCGCAGATGCGTGGAATAGTCGTCGGGCTTGCCATGGCCAGAACCGCCAATCACCCCCAGTTTCTGCCCCCCGGCGACCGGCGCGTTGATGGCGATGCCCAGGGCGACGGAATCCAAATGGGCATAACTGCTGTAGACGGCCGCACAATTTGCGACGGGCAGCAGGTGGCGCACCAGGATATTAGTCCCTACGCCCTGGTCGCCCGGATGCGTCAACTCCACCTTCACGACTATTCCCGTCGCGACGGACACCACCTCGCCCGTCCCCGGATAGTCGATGCTGGCCTGCGGCTTGCCGGTGGGCTGGCAACCTTCGCGCTCGTACAAACAGCTCGTGTCCGCCTTCAGCACCGGCTTGGTGGCCTCGCCGAATGCGATCAATGTCGGGCAAGTGGTTGCCACGGCGCTGTTTAAGATGCCGCTGCCCAGGCTCTTCGCCCTCAGCCCCAGTCGGCCGTTCTCGCCCATGCCCAGCGCCTCGGGCGGGTAGCGCCAATCCAGCTTGAAGCCGACCGGGGTCGCGCCGACCACCGCCGAGCCGTCGTCCAGCGCCGCTTGCAGCGGCGCGGAAATATCCTTGCCATTCCAGAGCCAGCCGGTCACGTCATCGAACGCCAAACCGTCCACGATGAAGCGCACCCCCTGTTCCAGCCGTATCACCGCCGAGCCCACGCCCAGGCCCGCCGCCTTCGCCCGCCCGGCGGCGGCATCCTCCTCCCCGGCCTGCGGCTCCGCCAACGCCGCGCCGGTCCCCAACAAGGCCAACAAGGCCAACAAGCCCATAAGCCGCCATAACCGGCCCGTCATCATCGTTTTCATCGGCAGTCCCCTCGAAAAACACAAGTTTGCAGGCTGCATGGTCGCGTTGGCAAGCACACCCGCCGTTCCGCACCGCCACAAGCCAAGGGTGCGCGTCGCGCAGCTTTTCCAAATGTTAGATATTCGCCTAGGCGCTGACTAGGTGCGCGGTGCGCACTACTGGCTTTCCCTTGACGGACCAGGCAAATTGCCGATATTGTTGGGGCATATCCTGAGTGGAAGCCTGCCTTGTCCGTCCCCCCGATGAATTCCCCCATGCCCGCCAGCCCCGACTCGGGCGATGTCAGCCTGATCCGCGATGCGGCGGGGGCCATCCTGCAATTCAGCGGCGCCTGGGTCCACGGCGCGGCCCTCGCCCAGCCTGCCGCGCAGATGGTCGAGGCGCTGGCCACCGCGCCCAAGCCCGCCCGCGTCGTCCTGCAAACCCAAGGCTTGTCCGACTGGGACAGCCGCCTGCCGACTTATTTGCTGAAAATCACCGACCATTGCCAAAAAGAAGGCATTGCGGTGGATGTGTCCGGCCTGCCGGCAGGCGTGCAGGGCTTGCTGGCGCTGGCGCGGGCGGTGCCCGAGCGCGGCGGGGCGCGGCGGGCGGAAAAACCGTCGTCTCTGTTGGCCGGCGTCGGCAAGGCCGTGCTGGGCGGTCTGCAAGACGCCCAGGGACTTGTCGCCTTCGTCGGCGAGACCGTGCTGGCCGGCCTCAGCCTGCTGCGCGGCAAGGCGCGGTTTCGCACGGTGGATCTGCTGCTGTGCGTCCAAGAGGCCGGGCCGGGGGCGCTGGCCATCATTTCTTTGATTAGCCTGCTGGTCGGGCTGATCCTGGCCTTCGTCGGCGCGGTGCAATTGGCGATGTTCGGCGCGCAGATTTACATCGCCGACTTGGTCGGCTTGGGCACGGTGCGCGAGATGGGGGCGCTGATGACGGCGGTCATCATGTCCGGGCGCACCGGGGCGGCCTACGCGGCGCAACTGGGCACGATGAACGTCAACAGCGAGATCGACGCGCTGAAAACCATGGGCATCTCGCCGATGGAGTTTTTGGTGCTGCCGCGTATGCTGGCCTTGGTTTTGATGATGCCCTTGCTGGCTTTGTACGCCGATTTGATGGGCATGTTGGGCGGGGCGTTGGTGACGGTCAGCGCCTTCGACGTGTCCTTGGTTCAGTATTACAACGAGACCCGCCGCTCGGTGCATCTGGACGATTTTTCCATCGGCCTGGCGAAGAGCGTGGTGTTCGCCGTGTTGATAGCCACGGCGGGCTGCATGAGGGGCATGCGGTGCGGACGCAGCGCCTCGGCGGTGGGCGAGGCGGCGACGGCGGCGGTGGTCAACAGCATCGTCTACATCGTCGTGGCGGACTCGGTGATTACCTTGATCTGCAACCGGCTGGGCATCTGAAAGCCCATGGCGGACGCGCACATCACGGTGAAGGATCTGACCATGGCCTATGGCGACTTCGTGATCCAGCGCGGCCTAAATTTCACCGTGGCCAAGGGCGATGTGTTTATCATCATGGGCGGGTCGGGCTGCGGCAAAAGCACCCTGCTCAAGCACATGATCGGCCTGCAACGCCCCGCCCAGGGCGAGGTGTTTTACGAAGGCACGAATTTTTGGCAGGCCGGCGACGCCGAGCGCGTGAAGATCATGCGGCGCATCGGCGTGCTGTACCAAAGCGGCGCCTTGTTCAGCTCGCTGACCCTGGCGGAGAACATCGCCCTGCCGCTGGGCGAGTTCGGCGATTTAAGCCCCGCCGAAACCCAGGATGTCGTGTCCTACAAGCTGGCCCTGGTCGGGCTGGCCGGCTTCGAGGATTATTACCCCTCGGAAATCTCCGGCGGCATGCAAAAACGCGCCGGGCTGGCCCGCGCCATGGCCTTGGATCCGGAAATCCTGTTTTTCGACGAGCCTTCGGCGGGCCTGGACCCGGTTTCGGCGCGGCTGCTCGACGACCTCATCATCAGCCTGCGCGACACCTTGGGGACGACGATTGTCGTCGTCACCCACGAGCTGGCCAGCATCTTCGCCATCGGCAACAATTCGGTGTTCCTCGACCCCGAGACCAAGACCATGCGGGCGGTCGGCGACCCCAACAGGTTGCTGGCCGAATCCCAAGACCCCAAAATCATCCAATTTCTGACCCGAGGCAAAGGCCATGGCAAATAAGGCCATTTTCGGCAAACAAACGGCCTGCCGGCTGGCGGGAGCGCCTACGCGACGGCGGCGCTCCAAGGAGGCAAGCCGGTGAGCAAGCCCGTAAACCCGGTGGCCGTGGGCGGCTTCACCCTCGGCGCCGTGGCGTTGCTGGTGCTGGGGCTGCTGGTGTTTGGCGGCGGCCAGCTTTTCAACACCGACAAAATCCGCTATGTCGTCTTCTTCGACTCCTCGCTCAACGGCCTGGACATCGGCGCGCCGGTGAAGATGCAAGGGGTCAAGATCGGCAGTGTGGTCGACATTTCCTTGCTGCTCGACCCCGCCACCGCCAAGGTTTACAAACCCGTGGTGCTGGAAATCGACCGCCAGAGTTTCCTAGGGCCGGGCGGGACGCCGTTCACCGGCGCCATGACGCACGAAAGGCAGTTGCAAAACCGCGACAAGCTGGTGGCCAAAGGCTTCCGCGCCCGGCTGGAAGTGCAAAGCCTGTTGACCGGCCTGTTGTATGTCGATTTGGACAAATTCCCCGGCAAGCCCGCCCAGTTTGCCGAGGTGGACTACCAAGGCATCATCGAACTGCCCTGTGTGCCCACCACCGTCGATGAGATCCGCAACACCGCCGAGGAAGTGGTCAGGAAAATAAAGGACTTGCCGCTGGATGAAATGCTCAAGGATGCCGCCGACACCCTAAAAGAAATCCGCAGCCTGGTCGGCTCGGAAGAAGCCAAGCGCTCCAACGCCGCCTTGGCCAAGACCTTGGAGGGCATGGAGAAAACCATGGCCACGCTGAACCGCAACCTGGAGCCTTTGCTGAAGGAAACCAGCAAGGCGGTCAGCAACGCCAATGGCCTGATGCAAGACTCCAGGGCCATGGTGCAGGATGTCCACCGCGATGTGAAGCCAATCCTCGCCGCCACCGAAAAGACCTTAGGCGCAGCCACCGCCGCGCTGGACAAGGCCAAGTCGGCGGTCGGTACGGTGGAACACGCGGTGGGGCCGGAGTCCACCCTGGACGAAACCCTGCTCGCGTTGAAAGACGCGGCGCGGTCGCTCAAGGATCTGACCGATTACCTTGAGCGTCACCCGGAATCCTTGATCTCAGGCAAGAACCACTAAGATGAGCAGCCCCCGCCCGAACTGGCTTTTTCTTCCCGCGCTGCTGGCGGCGGCGCTGTCGCTG
>CAZOTR010000007.1:27607-59165 GCA_964582755.1 uncultured Methylococcaceae bacterium
CCCCCGCCCGAACTGGCTTTTTCTTCCCGCGCTGCTGGCGGCGGCGCTGTCGCTGTCCGCCTGCATCGGCGGCTCGACGCCGCCGTCGCAATTCTACATGCTGGAGCCGATGAAAATGGCCGGCGGCGGGCCTGCCGGCGCAAGCGAAAAACAGGCAGTCGCCCTCGCCCCGGTGCGCATTCCCGAATACCTGGACCGGCCGCAGATCGTCACCGCCACCGCCAAGAATGCCTATGCGGTCAACGAACTCAACCGCTGGGCCGAACGCCTGGACGACAATATCGCTAGGGTGTTGGCGCAAAACCTCAGTGCTTTGACCGCCGCCGAGCTGGTGCTGCCAAATGCCTCCGGGCGGGCTGCGCAGCAGGCGAAGCTGCGCGTGTCCGTCAACATCCTTGAATTCCATGCCGATCCGCAGGGCCAGGCCGGGCTGGCCGCGCAATGGAGCATCACCCGTGGCGAGGCCATTCTGGTGACGCGGCAAACCCGCTACCGCGAACCGGCCCCGCCCAAGGATTATACTGCCATGGTGGGGGCGCTCAACGAGTGTCTGAACCGCCTCAGCCGAGATCTGGCTGGGGCGTTGAGCCCGCTGCTGGAGTAGGGCTTTGAGCCATCAGGCAACATCTCTCTAAGGGATGTTACCTGTGTTTTATTGAAATCGCCTCTGTCTCGGGGCGCGGCGCTTTGTGGCTCGGCGCATCCAACGGGCTATCGCTGACTTAATTATGGGAGTGCATATGAGCGCAGACGAAACCGTTTACTACTATGCGGGCATCCTGCCGGTGATGCCTGTTTTTCCTGATGGCGTCGAGGTCTACACGACCACCGACGTGCATAGCCTCGCCCGCGCCCTGGTGCGCTACACCGACATCATCAACGGCAATCCCGCCGTGGTTCCCGACTTTATCCATGGCGGCCGGCGGGGGCCGCGTGTCCACCATCCCGTCGTGCTGGACACCCTTTGGCATTTCGCCACGGTAGGCCCGCGCCCGCTCGACTATTGGCGGGAATATGTCGGCACCTCGATACTCCACCAGCGTGTTGTCCAAGAAGCCGAACAGCTTGCGCTGATGGTCGGCCTGCCGATGATCGTCCAAGGCCGGGATAGGCAGTTTATGATAAGTGTGCTACAACAAGTGCCGGGCATCGACCTCAACCAGTTCGAGACGTTTTAAAGCCATTGATTGATGCCATGCGGGAAGCGGCGGCGCGGTAAACAAACCGCAGGGGAAAACCCCGGCAAAGACTCGGCTCTGGCGGGCTATCCAGTGCGGGCTATACCTTGGCGGGGAGAGTGCGCCATCCTATTTCAACAGCCATCTTGTGGATTGAATATTTCAAGTAGCATGGGCATGAGAATACAGTGATTAACCGAAATCAAATTACCGCCATTGGCATCACCGCCATGGTCTTGCTGGCGATCCTCATGTTTCCGCCTTTTGCCGTCGAAACCGGTGGCGAAACCAAAAACATGGGATATGCTTTTGTGTTCTCCCCGCCACGGCAAAGTCCGCTGGCGACGACAGTCAACGCCACCCAATTGTTTATCCAGTGGCTGGCCATCATGCTCTATGGAAGTTTGGCCTTCATCCTGGCCAAAGAAACTGGCTCTACCGGCGGATATTCCGAGACCCCTGCGGAGGTGTCGGCAATCCAGCCGTTTGACGCCGATCCGGCCCATCCTTGGATCCGCTTGTGGGCGCGCTTGATTGACTATGCTTTGTTTCTCGCCTGCTTTTATGCTTTGGTTTTCGCGCTGTCCGCAAACGGGGCCCATATGCGGTTTTCGGAGAATCTGGCCGTGGAATTTTTGCTCTGGCCCATGGTTGCCAATGCGCTATTGGTGTTTTATGAGGCCCTATGCTTAAGCACCCTGGCAACGACACCGGGCAAGGCGTTGTTCTCCATTCAAGTCCTGTCAAGGGACGGTGCCAGGCTGTCGTTCAGCCGCGCTTTGGGGCGCGCCTTCGCCGTGCTGTGGCGCGGCTTTGCCTTGTTGCTGTTGTTTCCAGTAATACCCAGCATAACCCTGTGGGCCGCCTACAAAGAAATCAGGGACACCGGTTCGGCGCAATGGGACAAAGCAGACGAAAACTGGGTCACGCATGGGCCGCTAGGGGATATAAGAGTGGTGATTGGCGCCATGGCCGGCGTGCTGGCGGCGGTGTCAGTCAGTTCGGCGCCGGTGGCAATACGTTTGGCCGTCCATAAACAGCCTCTCGAACTGCCCGCATTGGCGCGTGAATTGCCCGCATGGGCGGCGCGGATCCGCCCGCAACCCCCGTCGCCAACTCCCCAAATGCCCACGGAGACGCCACAAGGCGGCAGTCCCGCCAAGGAGCCCGCCGTGGCGGCGCCCAAAAATCCGCCGGTCGCCGGCCAGCCAGCCCCCAACCCCGCCAAACCGCCGCCGGATTACTCCAATCCCCCGCGCCAAACGGAAACTGGCCATCCGTCGCGTCCGGCCAGCCTCCCCCCGACCATTTTGGAAGCGGTCAAAGCCAAAGACGTTTCCGCGCTAAAGGAATTCATCAGGCAAGGCCGAAGCTTAAACGAGCGGATAGACGGCACCACCCTCTTGATCGTGGCGGTCAAAGCCGGCAACGCCGACATGGTCAGATGGCTGATAGAACGGGGCGCCGACATCAATCAGGCCGATGCCGACGGAAGGGTGCCTTATCTGTTTGCCCAGGCGGCCGACAACCAAGAAATCATGTCCTTGTTGGGGGCCAACCAAGGCTCTGGAGCTTCGGTCATACCCCGCTGGAGGCATGAAGGAGACAAATGGATACTGAACCGTTGACAGATGAAAACTGCGGATGCCAGCCAGGCTAGGCATGGTGGATAGGCCAGGAGACGCTTGCCCGCCGGTTTTGCTGTGGCTGCGCAGCGCCACTGTCAGCGGCCTTCAGGCCACCTTGCGGGTTGCGAAAGGCGCGCCGGCTGTCGGCAATCTTTACGGCAATATGCTTTAATGCGCGGACAGCTTGACAGCGCCGGCGCGGGAGAGGATGCTGGGTGCGCATAGTCCGGCGTTTGCCTTGGCAAGCGGCGGGTGCGATTGCTGTTTGCGGACAGGGCGCGCATGGCGCGGTTGCCTGGGAGGGCGCACTAGGAATCTGAAATTATGGCTGCCACACAAAAAAACCGTCGCATACAGGTCGCCACTCCCCTGGGCGAAGATGTCTTGTTGTTTTACCGGATGAACGGCGTCGAACGCTTGGGCGAGTTGTTCGAGTATGAACTTGAGCTGTTGAGCGAAAAAAATTTCGCCGTCGAAGCGGAAAAGCTGTTGGGCGAAAACATCACTGTCGGCATGGTCCTGCAGGACGGTAGCTGGCGTTACTTCAACGGGTATGTCACCCGTTTCGGCCAATACGGCACCCTGGGTCAGTATGCTTATTACCGCGCCACCGTCAGGCCCTGGCTGTGGTTCTTGACGCAGTCCTCCAATTGCCGCATTTTCCAGCAGAAATCTGTCCCGGATATCGTCAAGCAGGTGTTTAGGGACCAAGGCTTCAGCGACATCCGGGAAAGGTTGAACGGCAGTTACGCCCAGCGCGAATACTGCGTGCAATACCGGGAAACCGATTTCAACTTTGCCAGCCGGCTCATGGAGGAGGAGGGCATTTACTACTATTTCACCCATGAAAACGGCAAGCACCATTTGGTGCTGGCCGACTCCAGCGCCTCCCATGACAGCTACCCCGGTTATGGGAAAATCCCTTACCATGTGGAGGAGGGCGGCACCGACCGCAGCCGCGCCGACCATGTCCACGAGTGGGGTTTTGCCCGCGAGGTCCAGCCGGGCGCCTATGCGCTGACCGATTACGATTTCAAAAAGCCCAAGGCCGATTTGCTGGTCAAATCCGCCGCGCAGAAAAAGCATGCCCATTCGAGCTACGAGTGCTTCGATTATCCGGGGCTCTACTCGGAAACCAGTGTCGGCGACAATTTTGCCCGCCACCGCATCGAGGAGCGCCATGCCCGTTTCGAGCGTTGCGACGGCAAGGGCAATGCCCGCGGCTTGGCGGTCGGCTATTTGTTCAGCCTGACTGGACACCCGCGCCGCGACCAGAACCGCGAATACCTGCTGTTCGCCGCCGCCTACCGCCTGCACCTGGATGAGTATCTCTCATCCGCCCAAGTGGTCGATGAAGACAAGCTGTTTGAGTGCAGTTTTGTGGCAATGGACCGGACGCAGGTTTTCCGCCCGCCGCGCGCCACTCCCAAGCCGCTCATCCACGGCGCGCAGACCGCGATGGTGGTGGGGCCGGCCGGCGAGGAGATCCACACCGACCAATATGGCCGGGTGAAAGTGCAGTTCCATTGGGACCGCTACGGCAAGCGGGACCAGAACAGCTCCTGCTGGGTGCGGGTTTCCCACCCCTGGGCGGGCAAGAACTGGGGCATGGTCGCGCTGCCCCGCATCGGCCAGGAGGTCATCGTGGACTTCCTCGAAGGCGACCCGGACCGGCCCATCATCACCGGGCGGGTTTACAATGCTGTTTCGATGCCGCCTTACAAACTGCCCGACAACGCCAACCTGTCCACTATCAAGACCAACTCCACCAAGGGCGGGGGGGGATTCAACGAAATCCGCTTCGACGACAAGAAGGGGAAGGAGCAGGTTTTCTTCCATGCCGAACGGAATCAGGATGTCCGCGTCAAGAAGGACGCTTTTGAATACATCGGCAACGAGCGCCATCTGATCGTCAAAAAAGACCAGTTTGAGCAGGTGGACGGCGACAAGCATTCCAGCGTCAAGGGCAACCGCAATGAAAAGGTAACCGGCACCCTCTCCGTCAAGGTTGACATGGACATGCAAGAAAAGGTCGGCATGAAGCATGCCCTCGATGCCGGCATGGAAATCCACCTGAAGGCCGGCATGAACGTGGTGATCGAAGCCGGCATGAGCATCACCTTGAAAGCGGGCGGCGGGTTCATCGTCGTCGGCCCCGCCGGGGTCACCCTTTCCGGCACGCCGGTGTTGATCAACAGCGGCGGGTCGGCCGGCTCCGGTTCGGGGGCGTCGCCCGAGGCGCCGAAGCCGCCGAAGGAGGCGGCGGACGACAAGCCCGGTGAAAAGGACGAACCCTTGCCGCCGCCTAGGCCGCCCAAGCCGAAGACCTACGGCCCTTCCGCCACCGTGTTGAAATTGGCCGCGCAAAACGGAACGCCGTTTTGCGAAAAATGCGAAGCGGCGAAACGCGCGCTGGCAAACGATTCATCCAATTGAGCGGAAAAATGCGATGAGCGAATCCGACGACACCCGCCAGCCACGCGCCGCCGCCTTGTCCCGCGAGTTGGCGCGCGCGCTGTTTGCCGATCCCCAACTGAATGCCTATGCCGTGCTGGACGGCGCCGCCAACCCGGCGTTGCTGGACCATTTGTACGGCGAATATCCCGAGTTCGAGTGCCTGTACCGGGGCGAGCTTGAGCCTGACATCGCCGAATGCGCGCCTTATCTCGCCAAACTGGTGTTCGGCTCGCCTTTTTGCGAATGGGTCATCAATCAGTGCTGGGGCAACCACTGGGGAATATTCGCCCTAAGCCACGCGGACCTGCGCACGTTGCGCCAGCACTTCCGCAAGCTCAACATGGTCTATGAACCGGAGAGCAACAAGCCATTGCTCTTCCGCTACTACGATCCGCGCGTGCTGCGCCTATTTTTGCCCACTTGCGACAAGGAGCAGGCCAATGAATTCTTCGGGCCTGTCGAAACATTTTTTGCCGAGGCGGAAACGGAGGAAAAGCTGCTGCGGTTTGACGCCAACAAACGGCAGGACATGGACGAAAACCTCTGAAGAACGTTGAAAAAGCGCAAGCAGGTCAGAAATCCATGTTGGTCATACGCACAGAGCAGATGGACGTTTTCCGGCAGGCCGCCGCCGCGTCGTTTGAAAACGAGATGGTCGCCCATAGCCAGGACTTTTCGCCGAGACTGTGCAAGGTGGTCGGCGAGGAACAGCTTCGCGTGGCGGTGCGCGGCGCGATAGACCGTGCGGGCGGTTATGGGTTTACCTATCGCGGCCCCATTCGCCTGTTCATCGAACTCATGTTTCTTTTCGGCAATGCGTTCGACAGCGATCCCCAATATCCTTGGGCCATAAGCATTCTGCGTGACTCCTCCCCGCAGATGCGGCGCGCGGACCGGCTATATGGGCAAGTCATCGACTACCAAGAAAAGGTTTCCGGGGCGGATGGCGTGAATATGCGCGAGGCGCTGAAGAGCTTGGCGTTTCTGGCGCAACAGCCGTTGACGTTCTCCGCGAACGACTTCGTCCCCGGTGTGATGAGAGAACTGGCCCACGCCTTTCCGCAAAAAGCCGCCTACCTCGGCGAAGACGCGCTCCAAGCGCTGGTCCGCGAAGGCTGTGTCGCGGCGCAGGGTGCGCGCTTTCCAACTTCCCGGGGCTACAGCCTGATGGTGGCGTTGATGTTCGCCTTCGGCCATGGCTGCGCCGACGATCCGCTGTATCCCTGGATTGGCCGCACGTTGCGCGACGCAAGGATCGCGGACCCTGCCGCCCGTGCCGCGCGCTTGGAGAAGAAGGCCCTGACTTGGCTAGGCCGCGTCCTCGCCGCCACGCCCGAAAGGAGTCCGGCATGAGCGATAAAAAAAAGCCTACCCCGCCAAGCTCGAAAGGTGGTGGAACGCCGGCAGTTTGCACGGCGGCGGCGTGTCCATATGCCCCGAAGCAATCGATGAGCGCAGCCGAGGCCCAGTCTTTTATGGACGAATTCAAGAAAACGGACGTTCCATTTGATTATCCGGTCGATTGTTGCTACGCCCGCGCCCGCATGATGTGCGACATGATGGAGAAAAAAGGGTTTGCGAGCGAAAAACTCTGGTCCAAGGGCAATCTGACGGCCATGAAAGCCGATGGCACCCCCGTCACTTTCCCCGATAGAGGCGGCAACCCCAAGGTTGTCCAGTGGGGCTACCATGTGGCGCCCATCGTCAATGTGGAGCAACCTGGCGGCGGCGTGGAAAAGCGCGTCCTCGATCCGTCGCTTTCAGACAAGCCGCTCACCGTGGACGAATGGAAGGCGCGTTGCGGCGTGCCGCCCTCCGCGACGCAGGACAAGATCACGCCGGCCAATGAAGATTATCCGTTCCGCCCCGACCTTGCCGGCAAAGACTTCCCCGTCAGCGCGGCGGAAAACAGTCTGCAAGATCACCGGGCCAGCCGGGATCGCAACCGTGCGGCGGCGGCGAAGACAAAACCTTAAGCAATGGCGGGTGCGAACGATGGCCGAAGTCTATGAATTTACCAAGGTGCATGCCTTGACCGAAGATCCTGCCAAGCATATTGCTTCTTTCGGCACGGATGCCGGGAAAACGTGTTGGATCCAGGACGAAGGGCCGGGAAAGTTGGATATCCAGTTTGTCCGCCGCGCCCTGGTGGAAGGCAAGGTGGTATTTGCCGCCTACGACTCCGCCACAGGCCAATGCCAATTTGCCGCCCCTTTTAACGAGGACCGCGTCGATTCCATCGAATTTGTCCAGGGGCCGCCGCCGGGCTTGAAAGTGCGCCTGGTGCTGAGGCCGTCTTTTCTGTTTCTTCTGCCCACCCACCCTCGCTTCGAGGCGTTGCGGAAGATTCTCGGTGACGCCAAAGAGAAAGGCCAATGGGTCTGGGTTGGAACCTTTCCCGGCGATAGCGAGATTTTAGATGTCCGCTTGGCTGCGCCATGACTTTTGCCGGGGAGGGACAGTTTGACTGGCGAGGGGGAGCCGGTTCGGTCGGATTTAGCCATAATGACATGGCCCCATGACAGCGGACGTTTCTTCTTCTGCCTTGTTATCGACGGAGATCGCTCATGCCTATGCACGTTTGTTCTGGCGCGACTTTGATGTGCAGCTTCGGCTTGGCGCCGAGTGCGCTGGTGGTGTTGCCGGTCAACCGGACGATGACCGGCTTCATGCCGGCGGCGAACATCATGGACCATGTGCCGATGGTGAACATCCTGCCGTTCGGCATGTGTACCTCGTTGGCCAACCCGATGGTGGCGTCTGCCACGGCGGCGGCGATGGGCGTCCTCACGCCCATGCCCTGCATCCCGGCCACCATGTCCCCGTGGATTCCCGGAGCGCCGACCGTGCTGCTGGGGAACCAGCCCGCGCTGGACAACACCTGCAAGCTCATGTGCAATTGGGCGGGGGTCATCCAAGTGACGGTGCCCGGCCAGATGACCGAGCAGATCCCATAAACGAACCGAAGAAGCCATGGTGCTCATACTTGAAGTAGCCAGTTACAAAGGATTGCCGCCCGTCCAGCCCTTGAGCGCCCGTTTTGACGAGCGCGGCGGTTCGGTCGGGCGTTCCCCTGACAATCATTTGGTCCTCCCCGATCAGGAGAAATTCATTTCCCGCCACCATGCCGACATCCGTTACGAAAACGGGGCGTTCGTCTACAGCGATGTCAGCACGGGAGGGACTTTGCTGTGCAACGAAGACCGCCTGCTGACGCACGGTTCGGTGCGCTTGGCGGACGGCGATTGTTTGAAAGTCGGCGAATATGAATTGCGGATACGCATCGAGGCTGCGGCGCAGGAGTTCCCCGAGCTGTTTGCCGGCCTCCTGGATTCGCGGGCGCCTCTCCAGCCAACGGCGGAAGCCCCCTTCAACATCAGCCTGGCTTCTTTGTTTGAGGATGATGCGTCGCTCCCGCCTGCGGCCCCCGAACCTTCGGCCGCCAACCGCCACAGCTTCATCGGCCAGCCGGATGCGCCGCCTGTCCACGAAAATTTCACGCCGCCAGGATTCCAGCCTATCCCGGACGATTTCTCATTCGATGATTTTTTGCGGGATGACCGCGAACCACCCCATGCCACCCCGGCTGCGGAAGAGTTTGAATTCCCCGGCCACTTGTTCAACGGGCTGGAATTGGAACAGGAGGCGGCCCGCCCGCTGTCTTCTGCCGCCGGGGAAGCCTGCTTGCCGACGCCGCCTCCAGGGCCGGCCGGGGCCATGCCGGAATTCCCCGCTGCCGCAGACATGGCCGATGCCCCTGCCTTGCAGGCGCGGACACCCGCGCCGACAGTGCCGAAGCAGGGCGGGCAGGGTCAGCCAATGCCGGTTTCCAGTGAGCAAGGGGCCGACGTCCGGCCGGCTCCCACGCGCCCGCGCCCGGGAGGCCAAGCGCAGGAGGCCGGGCGGGCCGCAGGGGAGGCGGTTGCGCCGTCCGCCGCGCCCATGCCCGCCGTGGGCCTGTCCGGAGGGGCGGCCCCGCCTCCCGAGGGGCTGACGCCTCCGCGCATTCCGGGGCAGCCGCTCCCGGCTGAGGCGGCGGTTGATCTTTTCGCCTGTTTTTTGGAAGGGGCGGGGCTGGCCGAATTCCCGCCGATGACGCCGGCGGAGCAAGAGGAGACCATGAAGACTTTGGGCGTCATCTACCGCGACATGATTGACGGCATGATGATGGTGTTGCGCGCCCGCACCGAGGAGAAGCGCGAGATCCGCACCACCGTCACCACCCTCATGAAGGACAAAAACAATCCGTTGAAATTCATCCCCACGCTGGAGGATGCCATGGTGGCGATGATTTCCCGCAAGTATCGCGGTTACATCGATTCGACCCAGGCGGTCAGGGAAGGGTTTGCGGATATCATGACGCATCAATTGGCGGTGCGCGCGGGCATGCAAGCCGCGATGGAAGAGACCCTGAAGGACTTCGACCCGCACAGGTTCGAGGCGTCTTGCAAGGAAAGCATCCTGTTCAACAAGAAGGCCAAATGCTGGGATGCCTATGTCCAGGCCTATCCGCGTCTGGCGGAGGAGGCTAGGGGCGCCTTGTTCGGCGAAGCGTTTAGCGACGCCTACGAAAAACAAATGCGAATTCTGCGCGGCGCGCACGACTAGCGCCCGTCCATTCGCGCAACTTGAGGAGCTTATGTCTGAAAACAGCAGGGTCATTTGGTCGGAGGGGATGTTCTTAAGGCCCCAGCACTTCCAGCAGCATGACCGCTACATTGAGGCCTTGGTGCATGGCCGTTGCGGCGGTTTGCGGGCGTTTGACTGGGGCTTTGGCGCGTTGAAGCTGGAACGCGGCCAACTGGCCATAGGCCGGTTGGCGCTGGCGGACTGCCGGGGCGTGTTTCCCGACGGGACTCCCTTCGCCATGCCGGACAACGACGAGTTGCCGCTGCCGCTGGAAATACCCGAGAACACCAAAAACAGCCTGGTGTATCTGTGCCTGCCCCTGCGCCGCCCGGACTCGGCCGAAATCGACAGCGACGCCTTCCCCGACAGCTTGGCGCGGTATCGTCTGCGCGAGCGCGAGGTGCGCGACGGCAACAGCGGCGCGGACGGGCGTTACGCGGTACAGGTCGGCGGCATGCGTACCCGCCTGATGCTGGCCCAACAAGAGCGGGCGGGCTATGTTTGCCTGGGCGTGGCGAAAGTGGTGGAGGTGCGGGCGGACAAGACTGTGGTGTTGGACGCCGGGTTTGTGCCGCCCGCGCTGAATTGCGCCGCCGCCGGCGTGTTGGGCGGCTTTCTGCGCGAGTTGCACGGCTTGTTGCATACCCGTGGCGAGGCTTTGGCCGGGCGGGTGGTCGAAGCGGGGCGGGGCGGGGCGTCCGAAATCGCCGATTTCCTGCTGCTCCAGGCAATCAACCGCTATGAGCCGCTGCTGGAGCATCTGGGCGCGGCCGCCGCCTTGCATCCTGAAGAATTCTACCGCCTGGGCCTGCAACTGGCCGGGGAATTGGCCACTTTCTACAAGGCCGGCAAGCGCCCCGCCAGCTTCCCCGTCTACAACCACGACGACTTGCAAGCCACGTTCGAGCCGCTGATGGCCGAGTTGCGCCAGTTGTTGAGCATGGTGCTGGAACAAAACGCGGTGCAGATTCCCTTGAGCAAGCCGAAGTTCGGGGTTTACGCGGCGAAACGCCCCGACTTAGGGCTGCTGGAGGGGGCGGTGTTCGTGCTGGCGGTCAAGGCCAGCGTGTCGGCGGAGATGCTGCGCAGCCATTTCCCCCCGCAGGTCAAGATCGGGCCGGTGGAAGACATCCAACAACTGGTCCGCTCGGCCTTGCCGGGGATTTCCATCCACTCTTTGCCGGTGGCCCCCAGGCAGCTTCCCTACCATGCCGGCTTCGCTTATTTCGAGTTGGACAAACAAAGCGAGCTATGGCGGAAGATGTCGGCCTCCGGGGGCTTTGCCATCCATATTGGCGGCAATTTCCCCGATCTCGAACTTGAATTTTGGGCGATCAAAAAAGGATAGACGCGGTGAGCCAAGACGATCCCTTCGCCCCTTTCGGGGATGATGACAAGACCATGATCCGGCGGCCGTCGCCGGGAGGCCGTGGCCGTTCCAAGTCGGCAGAGGATCTGACCTACACCCAGCCCATCCCGCCCGTCGCTCCGCCGCCGCACAGCCAGGAGTTCCCCTTGCCAGCGCCGGGGGCGGGGCTGCCGGCCTTCGGCGACAACCCCGTGACCGCCGCCGCCCTGTCCTTGCTGTCCTTGTGCTCGCGCCTGCGCAACACCGTCGCGCACCGGGACATTGCGGGTTTGCAGCAGCAGTTGGTGGGCGGGATCCGCGCTTTTGAAGACCGGGTGCTGCGGCAGGGCATGGCGCAGGAGCAGGTCCGCATGGCCAGTTACGCGCTGTGTACCCTGCTGGACGAGACCATCCTGAACACGCCTTGGGGGGCGCAGAGCATCTGGGGGCATCAGAGCCTGTTGGTCATTTTCCACAAGGAAGCCTGGGGAGGGGAAAAGTTCTTCCAGATCGCCACCCACCTCGCGCGCCAGCCGGCCCAGAACCTCTACCTGATCGAGTTGCTTTATCTGTGCCTGAGCCTAGGGTTCCAGGGCAAATACCGCATCATGCGGGACGGGTCCAACGAACTGGAGCGCTACCGCGACGAGCTTTACCAGTTGATCCACCGGGTGCGCGGCGATTTTGAGCGGAATTTGTCGCCCCGTTGGCAAGGGCTCAAAGATGTGCGCAACGCCTTGATGCGGTTTGTCCCGCTGTGGGTGGTGGCGGCCGTCGCGGGCGGCATCTTGTTCTTGACCTATCTGGGCTTTTTGTTTTCCATCAGCGGGGTTTCCGACCAGACCCGCGCCCGCTTGGCGGCTTTGGGCCGGGAGAAAATCCAGACCGCCGCGCCGTTGCCGCCGCCGGCCGCCAAGCCTCCCGTCCCCGGCAGGGCGGAGCGTTTCACCGTCTTGTTGAAGGATGAGATCGGCCAGGGCATGGTGGAAGTGATTGATGACCGCACCTTGCGCATCCGCAACTCCTTCCCCTCGGGCAGCGACCAAGTCAAGCAGGAGTTTGCGCCCATGTTGAGGAAAATCGCCGGCGAGTTGGGGGCCGGGCAGGACACGGTGCTGGTCACCGGCCACACCGACGACACCCCCATCCATAACCCGCGCTTTCCGTCCAACTGGGATTTGTCCGTCGCGCGGGCCAAGCACGTGGCCGCTTTGCTGCTGGCCTCCGGCGCGTTGGCGGGGCGGGTGAGCGCGAAGGGCAGCGCCGACGGCGAACCCCTGGCCCCCAACGATTCGCCGGAACACCGCGCCCTCAACCGGCGCGTGGACATTTCGATACAGTAGAGGAAAACGGTGGCAGGCTTGCTTGGTTTTTTCACGAACAAATGGGTAGTCCAGGGCTTTGGCTTGCTGGTCTTGGCGCTGCTGGTCTGGTTCGCAGGCCCGCTGGTCGCCATCGCCGACTGGGTTCCCTTGGATTCCGCCTGGGTGCGCGGGCTGGCGATTGTCGCGCTAGTGCTTTTGTGGGGGGCTTACCATCTCGTGTTGCGGATGCTCGCCGGCCGCAAGGACAGCCAGTTGGGCGGCGAACTGGCGGCGTCCGCTAGGTCCGCCGAAGAAGAGGCTTCGGCCGAAGAAGTCGAGACTCTGCGGCAGGGGTTTGAGGATGCGCTGAAACTGCTGCGGGAGTCCCGCGCCTTGGGGAAGGATGGCAAGCACTGCCTGTATGAATTGCCTTGGTACATCATCATCGGCGCGCCCGGTTCCGGCAAGACCACGGCGCTGGTCAATTGCGGGCTTAAATTCCCGCTGGCCGAGCGCTTGGGAAAGCAGGCCGTCAAGGGGGTGGGCGGCACGCGGAATTGCGACTGGTGGTTTACCGACGAGGCGGTGTTGTTGGACACCGCCGGTCGCTGGACGACCCAAGACAGCCACCAGGCGGTGGACGCGGCCGCCTGGCAGGGATTTTTGGGGCTGCTGAAGAAATACCGGCCGCGCCGCCCGCTCAACGGCGTCCTGCTGAGTCTGAGCCTGTCGGATCTATTGCAGCAGACCGAAGAGGAGCGGGTCCGCCACGCCGCCGCCATGCGCAAGCGTTTGCAGGAGTTGCATGTGCTGCTAGGCGTCCGCCTGCCGGTCTACCTGCTGTTGACCAAGACCGACTTGGTGGCCGGCTTCAGCGATTTCTTTGCCGACTTCGGCCAGGAGGAGCGCGAGCAAGTTTGGGGCGAAACCTTTCCACGCGACGACCCCGCCCATCCTGTGGACGGGCTGGGACAGTTCGGCGCCGCTTACGACGAGCTGCTCCAGCGCCTTAACCAACGCACCTTCCACCGCCTCCAGGCCGAGCGCGACATCCAGCGCCGCAGCCTGATCCTGGATTTTCCGCAGCAGATGGCTTTGCTGAAGCCGGCCTTGCTGGCTTTTCTGGACGGGGTGTTCGCGCCCAACCGCTATGAGCAGCCGCCGTTGCTGCGCGGGGTGTATTTCACCAGCGGCACCCAGGAAGGGACGCCCATCGACCGGGTCATGGGCGTTTTGGCCGGCGCGTTCCGCCTGGACCGCCAAGCCATGCCGATGTACAGCGGGCGGGGCAAGAGTTTCTTCCTCACCCGGTTGGTGAAGGACGTGATCTTTCCAGAGGCCGAACTGGCGGGGGTGGACCCGCGCATCGAACGCCGCCAAAAACTGATCCATTACGGTAGCCTGGGCGCGGCCTTGTTGGCGACGCTGGGCATCATCGTCTTGTGGGCGTTCAGTTACTCTGCCAACAAGGCGGCCATCGCCCAGACCGAAGAGCAAATCACTAGGTTCCGCGCGGCGAGGGTCGCTCCCGCCGATGCCCGATCCAATTTCAAGATGCTGCTGCCCAAGCTCGACGCCTTGCTGGCGGTCCGCGATATTTGGCGGCAGGCCGGCTGGCCGGCCCACTTCGGCCTGTATCAGGGCGAGAAGCTGGAGGCGGGGGCGGACGAGGCTTACGAGCAATTGTTGCGGGGTTATTTCCTGCCCTCCATCGTCAGCCGCCTGCAAGAACGCTTGCAGGGCAAGCCCGATATCCTGTTGTTGAAAGCCTATTTGATGTTCGGCGAGCCGGAGAAGATGGATCCGAAGTTTGCCGAAGCGGTGGCCAGGGCGGATTGGGAGCAGATGTTCAACGCCGAGCCGGAGGCCATGGCGGGACTGGCCGTCCATTTGCGAAACCTGCTGGGCTTAAAGTTGCAGGCCACCCGCCTGGACGAGGGGCTGGTCGCCGGCGTCCGCGCCGCGCTGACCCAGGCCGCGCCGGAGCAGCAGTGCTATGAAGGCTTCAAGGCCGAGTACGGGGCGGACCGCTCCCATGATTTCAAGCTGGCCGAGGCGCTGCGGCCCAACGGCCAAAAAGCCTTCGTCATCGACGGCGGCAAGGACGGCGGCGTCGTGCCGGGGCTGTTCACCGCCTGGGGCTATGGCGAATGGTTTTTGAAAAAAAGCCTGGTTTTCGTCAAAGGCTGCATGGAGCAGAATTGGGTCTTGGACATTCCGGCGTCGTCCTCGGACCCTAGGGAGATTGATCGCCTGCACGAGAAATTCAAGCTGCTTTACCTGCGCGAATACCAGCAATATTGGTCGGGCATCCTCACGGGCGTCAAACTGCGCTCCGCGCAGAACATCAACCAAACCGTGGATTTGCTGGATATTTTGTCCCGGCCCGAATCGCCCTTGCGTTTGTTGCTAATGGCGGTGGAGAAGAACACTTCGCTGGGCAAAGTTTCCGCCGCCGCCGCCGAGTTGCTGGGGCAGGCGGCGGCCAAGGCCAACCTGGCGCCCGACGAGCAGACGCGGAAGCTGATCGACGCGGCCAAGCAGACGGCGGGGGCGGACACCGGTTCGGGGGGGGATCCGGTGCGCTGGCTGGAAAATTATTATGAAAACCTCAACGCGCTGGTGCGTGGCGAACCGGGCAAGCCGGTGCCGCTGGACGCCGCGCTGGGCAAGGCGAAGGAATTGCGGGATTACTTCATGCAGACCGGCGGCGCCGCCCAGGCGCAAGCAGGGGCGGGTGGCGATGTGCTCGGGCTGGCGCGGATGGAGTTTTCCAGGCTGCCCGAACCGGTGAAAAGCTGGCTGATGTCCTTGACCAATGCCGGCGACACACTGATCCGCTCCGAGGCGAAGGGCGAGTTGAAGGCAAAGTTGAACGCGCAATTGCAGGCGGCGGGGATTGCGGGGGCAGGGGGCGGCGGCGGGGCCGGCGGCGGAAAGGCGGGCGGCGGGGCCGGGGGGGGAGGTGGCCCGTCGCTGTGCAAAGCGGCTTTCAATGGACGCTATCCCTTTGTCCGGGGCAGTCCGCAAGATGCTCCGCTGGCGGATTTCAACCGGTTTTTTGCGCCCAACGGCGTCATTGACCGTTATTTCCAGGCGAATTTGAAGGATCTTGTCGACACTGGCGCAGCCCAATGGCGGCAGAAGTCCGCAGGCGGCCAAGCGCCGGGCTTGTCGCCGGCGGCCATACGCGAGTTTCAGCGCGCCGCCAAAATCCGTGATGCGTTCTTCTCAGCCGGTGGCTCGTCGCCGCAGGTGCAATTCGATCTAAAGCCATTGGAGTTGGACGCCAGGGCGGACACTGTCCGCCTCACGATTGAAGGCCAGGACATCGCCTTTCCCCAGGGCGCGGGGCAGGCGGTGCGCATCCAATGGCCGGGGCCGGCGGCCGGTTCGGGTGCCCGCATCGTTTTCGAGCAGCCCGACAAAAGCCAGGCCAGCCGCGCCAAGGAAGGGCCGTGGGCCTTGTTTCGCCTGTTCGACGAGGCCGCGCCGCAACGGTCGGCGGCGCAGGACCGCTTCACCGTGACCTTCCAGGTGGAGGGGTTTGCCGCCCGGTTTGAATTGCGCGCGCTCAGTGTGAACAACCCCTTCAGCCTGGGGGACGCGCGCAATTTCCATTGCCCGGAGTCGCTGTGATGAGCGCCACCCCCCAGGCGCCTGGTTTTTTTGGCAAAGTGATGGTCTTGGGCGATTTCGTCACGCGGCGCTTGCCGCGTGAATTCGTCGCCGCCTGGGACCTGTGGCTGCAAGCCGCCATGGCGGCAAGCTTCGAGCAATTGGGTGAAAGCTGGCTCGATGTCTACCTCACCAGCCCGCTGTGGCGGTTCGGTTTGGGGCCGGGGCTGTGCGGCAAAAGCGCTTGGGCGGGGGTGTTGATGCCCAGCGTGGACAAGGTGGGGCGCCATTTTCCCCTCACCCTGGCCGCTCCGGTGGATGACATGGAAAACTTGGCCCATTTGTTCGGTTCGGTCGAGGGCGGACGCTGGTTTGGCGAGTTGGAGCAACTGGCATTGACCTGCCTGGAGGATGACTTCGACTTGGAGGCGTTCGACCAAGCGTTGCGTGTCTTGAAAGCGCCCCGTTTCACGCGGGTTTCGTTTGCGCTGGAGTCCCCGGCGGCTGTCGGCGGCGGAAAATTGGCCCGCCATGTGAGCATGGCAAGCTTGGAGCAGACACCTGACGCATTTTTGGACGTGAGCGCCTCGATCCTGGAGCGTTTCATGCCCCGGTGCAGCCTGTGGAGCAGCGCAGGCTCGGAGCGGATGGGGGCCTCTTTGCTGGTTACCGAGGGGCTGCCGCCAATTGACACCTATGTGGCGCTGTTGACGGGGCATTGGTCGCAGCGTGGCTGGGCGATGCAAAGCACTTCGGTCCACCTTTTGGAAAAGCCCGAAGAATCCACGCCTGGCGGCTTGGCTTACGCGCTGGCACCGTTGCCGCAGGCCGTCGATTTGCCCATGGATTTGGGCGACATCCCCATCGAGCGGTTTTTTGAGGCCGATGAGGCAACGCACTCCGGCCAGTCGGCGGCGTCTTGGCGGTGGCGGTCGTGGGGTATCAGCGTGGTTGGCAAGCGACGCAAGATTAACGAGGATGCCATGCTCGACAGTCCGCAGGCCGGGTTGTGGGCGGTGGCCGACGGCATGGGGGGGCATCAGGCGGGCGATATCGCCAGCAGGACGGTCGTGGAGGCGCTGGCTGCGGCGCGGCCTTCCGGCAGTCTTGAGGAATTTGCGGACGCCGTCGAGCGTTTGTTGCAGGCCGCGAACACCCGGCTGTGCCGGCTGGCGCAGGCCAGCGGGGACGGCGACCAGCTCATCGGCAGCACGGTGGTGGCATTTCTGGCGGCGGGAGGCCGCTGCATGTTCCTGTGGGCCGGCGACAGCCGGCTTTACCGTTTCCGCGATGGAATCTTGGAGCAATTGACCCAGGACCATTCCCTGTGCGGGGATTCTGCCGACGAAGAATTGGCCGGTCCACAGCCACCGGCGGAAGCGGGGCGCTGCAACATCATCACCCGCGCTGTGGGTGCGCATGAAACCTTGGCACTGTCGCGTGGCGAGTGCGAGGCGCGGGCGGGCGATTGGTATCTGTTGTGCAGCGATGGATTGGACAAGGAACTGGCGCGGGAGGACATCGAGGCGGTTTTTCGGGAGAAGGACGGGGCGGAAATCGCCCGGACATTGGTCGAACAGGCCGAGGCCAGGGGTGCCAGGGACAATGTGACGGTGGTGGTGGTCGAGGCGGAGAATCCGGGGCAAGCGTGATGGCAAGGGAAAGCGGCCTTGCGACCCAGGCTGCGCTGCGAGACTGCGGTAATATTCCCGCGGTTTTCAGGTAATTATTCATGGCGGAATGCCGACGAAAGCAATATGATTTCGCACAACTTGCAAAGCATTTATAACTTTTAAGGGGAACAACTTGGCCGCGTTAGACATTGATGCGTTATTGCAAGGGATAAGCCCGGAAGCGCCCTGCGGGGAGGATTTGGAATATGATCCGGCTTTCATCGCCGTGGAGCAGAAGGCCAAGGGAACGCCGGAAAAACAGATTGGCGACCGCATAGAACCGCCGCAACCTCCCAATTGGAAAGAAGTGCGCGGGGACGTGCTGGAATTGTTGGGCAGAACCCTGGATTTGCGCCTGCTGTTGGAGTTGATCCGGGCGAATCTGGCGCTGGACGGGGTGGCGGGGCTGAAAGAAGGCACGGCCTTGTTGCGGGCTGCCTTGGAGGCTTACTGGGACGGCCTGCACCCCCGGCTCGATCCCGACGACGACAATGATCCCACCGCGCGCGTGAACATCCTCGAAGGATTGTGTGACGCGGATTCCGTCCTGCGCATGTTGTTCAATGCCCCGCTGGTGGAATCCCGGGTTTTGGGGCGGTTTTCCTTGCGCGACATGCAGATTGCCGCCGGCAAACTGTCTCCGCCGGCGGAAGGGGAGGCACCGCCGTTGGCCACCATCCAAGCGGCGTTTTCCGACGTGGAACCTGAACGCTTGCAGGAAACCCAGGCGGCGCTGGACGCTTGCCTGGACAATGCCGAGGCTATCGAACGCTTGGTCGGCGAGCAGGTCGGAGTGGGCAACGCGCCTAATTTGGGGCCGTTCCGCGCCATGCTGAAAGAAGCCTTGCACATTCTTGACGAGCAGATGGCGCGGCGGGGGCTGGCAGAGGTGGAGACAGAGGAAATCGGCGACGAGGCATCCCCGGCGGCGGACAGAGTTGGCGCTGCGCCCCAGCCGCAAGGCCACGTCGGCGGGGTTAACAATCGGCAGGATGTCATGCGTCTGCTGGATTTGATTTGCGAATATTACGCAAAATCCGAACCGTCCAGCCCTGTCCCCTTGCTGATGCGCAGGGCGAAACGCCTAGTGCCGATGGATTTTATGGAAATCATGAACGATTTGGCACCCGACGGCCTCAACCAAGTAGGCTTAATCATAGGGCATGGGGCCAATGAAACAAGTGAAACAAATGAAAGCGCAGAAGATTAGTCTACAATAGCTCTTTTATTAAGATCCTAAACCCACTAACTGGAGGATGGTATGGCGCAAAGCAGCCAGAAATTCATAGCGCGCAACCGGGCACCCCGTGTGCAAATCGAATACGATGTGGAGCTTTACGGTGCGCAAAAGAAAGTGCAACTGCCCTTCGTGATGGGGGTCATGGCGGATCTTTCGGGCAAGCCTGCGGAGCCCTTGGCACCGGTAGGGGACCGTAAATTGCTGGAAATCGACGTTGACAATTTTGACGACCGGCTGAAAGCCATGAAACCGAGGGTGGCGTTCCAAGTTCCCAACACACTGACGGGCGAAGGCAGCCTGAACGTGGACATTACGTTTGAAAGCATGGACGACTTCTCGCCGGCGGCGGTGGCTAAAAAGGTCGAAGGACTGAACAAACTGCTGGAGGCTCGGACGCAATTGTCCAATTTGATTACTTACATGGACGGCAAGTCCGGCGCGGAAGAATTGATTGCCAAGATCATCAACGATCCCGCGCTGCTGCAAGCCCTGGCCTCCGCCCCCAAGCCGGCCGATGCTGGCGCGAAGGAGGAATAAAGCCATGGCGGAATTGGAAACTCAGCGCACGGCGGAAGCCGGCGCGGTAGAAACCAGCGATTTCTCGGCTTTGCTGAACAAGGAGTTCAAGCCAAAGACCGAACGGGCCGAAGAGGCGGTAAAGTCGGCGGTGTCCACCTTGGCGGAATTCGTGCTCAAGGGGGTCGCCACGGTTTCGGACGACGCGGTCAAGAGCATCGAGGCGATCATCGCCGAACTGGACCGCAAGCTGACCGAGCAGGTCAACCAGATCATCCACCATGCCGATTTTCAGCAGTTGGAGGGGGCTTGGCGCGGTTTGAGTTACATGGTGAACAACACCGAAACGGACGAAATGCTTAAAATCCGGGTGTTGAACATCTCCAAAAAGGAATTGGCCAAGACCTTGAAGAAATTCAAGGGCACCGCGTGGGACCAAAGCCCGTTGTTCAAAAAGCTATATGAAGAGGAATACGGGCAGTTTGGCGGCGAACCCTTCGGTTGCTTGGTGGGCGATTATTACTTCGACCATTCTCCGCCGGATGTCGAACTGCTAGGGCAAATCGCGCAAATCTCCGCGGCCAGCCATTGCCCCTTCATATCCGGGGTCGATCCATCGACTCTGCAAATGGATTCCTGGAGCGAATTGGCGAATCCCCGCGATTTGACCAAAATCTTCTCGACTCCCGATTATGCCGCTTGGCGCTCCTTGCGCGAGTCGGAGGACTCCAGGTATATCGGCTTGGCCATGCCGCGCTTTCTCGCCCGCCTTCCCTATGGACAGAACACCAATCCTGTCGATGAGTTTGCCTTTGAGGAGGACACGGCGGCGGCGGACAGCAGCAAATATGCCTGGGCCAACGCGGCCTATGCGATGGCGACCAATATCAACCGCTCGTTCAAGCTGTATGGTTGGTGTTCGCGGATACGCGGGATCGAATCGGGGGGCGCGGTGGAAAACTTGCCGGTGCATACCTTTCCGACCGACGACGGCGGGGTGGACATGAAATGCCCGACGGAAATCGCCATTAGCGACCGGCGTGAGGCCGAACTCGCCAAGTGTGGCTTCATGCCGCTGATCCACAAGAAAAACTCCGACTTTGCCGCGTTCATCGGGGCGCAATCCCTGCAAAAACCGGCGGAGTACGACGATCCGGACGCCACTGCCAACGCCAATCTGGCCGCGCGGCTTCCGTATCTATTTGCCACCTGCCGGTTCGCGCATTATCTGAAATGCATCGTCAGGGACAAAATCGGCGGTTTCAAGGAGAGGGACGATATGCAGCGTTGGTTGAATGAATGGATACTCAATTATGTGGATGGCGACCCCAGCATATCGAGCGAGGAGACCAAGGCCCAGCGGCCGTTGTCCGCCGCCGAGGTGGTGGTGGAAGAAGTGGAAGGGAATCCGGGTTATTACACGTCGAAGTTCTTTTTACGGCCCCATTACCAGTTAGAGGGGCTTACGGTTTCGCTGCGGCTGGTTTCCAAACTGCCTTCGGCGAAGGGTGCCTGATCCACTAAACGTAAACACAAGAGGTATATATCATGGCTGCGGTAGACTTTTTTTTGAAGATCGACGGAATCAAAGGCGAATCCAAAGACCACAAACATAAGGATGAAATCGATTTGCAGTCTTGGAGCTGGGGAGAATCCCAGGTCGGCACCCACTCGGGCGGCGGCGGCGGGGGCGCGGGCAAGGTTTCCATGCAGGATTTCCATTTCATCATGACGACGAACATCGCCTCCCCGAAGCTGATGCTGGCCTGCGCCACCGGCGAGCACATCAAGAGCGCCAAGCTGACGTGCCGCAAGGCAGGCAAAGAACAGCAAGAATTCATGATGATCACGCTCAGCGATTTGCTGGTGTCGAGTTACCAGACGGGCGGGCATGAAGGCGGCTCGGCCCTTCCCACCGACCAGATTTCCTTGAACTACTCGAAGATCGAATTCGAGTACAAGGAACAGAAGCCCGATGGCTCGTTGGGCGCGCCGACTAAGGTAGGTTACGACCTGAAGCTAAACAAAAAGGTGTGATAGCCCGTCTTTTGCGCAGGGTGCCGGTTTGCCCGCAAACCGGCACTTTTTGCGGGCATCATTCTGGCGTCAATTGATGGGGGGAAGACGATGGCGACTGTCCGGGCAGAACAATTGCTGCGCGCGGGTGATTTGCAAGGGGCCCTCAAGGATTTGCAGGACGCGATACGCCGGGATCCTTCCAATGGCCGTTACCGGGTTTTTTTGTTCCAGTTGCTTGCCCTTCGCGGTGAGTGGGCGCGCGCGTTGACGCAATTGAGCGTCGTCAACGAGTTGGACAAGCAGGCTTGGCCGATGGTGCAGACTTATAGCGAGGCTGTCCACTGCGAGGCTTTGCGCGGCGAGGTGTTCGCCGGCCGGCAGACGCCTTTGATTTTTGGTGAGCCGCCGCAGTGGATGGCTTTGCTGCTGGAGGCCTTAAGGCTGAACGCCGCAGGGCGCCATGGGCAGGCGGATGCATTGCGCGGCCAGGCGTTTGACCAGGCATCCCCGACGGCGGGGACGCTGGACGGCCAGCCTTTCCAATGGATCGCCGATGCCGATGTCCGGCTGGGGCCGGTGGTCGAGGCCATAATCAATGGCAAATATTATTGGATACCCTTCCAGCAAATCCGCGAGATGCAAATCACCCCGCCCGAAGATCTGCGCGACTTGGTGTGGTTGCCTGTGCAGTTTGTGTGGATTAACGGGGGGGATGCTTACGGTTTGATGCCCGCCCGCTATCCGGGATCGGAAAACGCCGAAGACTCGGCCTTGGTGTTGGCGCGCAAAACGGAATGGCGGGATTTGTCGGACAATGTCCAGGCGGGCATCGGCCAACGCATCTTGGCGACCGACGGGGAGGAATATCCCTTGCTGGATGTGCGCCGCATTGTCTTGGATGCGCAGGCAAACACCGAATCAACTCCCTAAGCCGCCTTGCCATGGCCGAATTGACCTCCCAGGAGCGTTTGCAGCCTTCCTTGCTGGATCGCCTGACCGACGACGAGCCGGGTGCCAAGCAGGAATCCCGCGAGCAGAGGGTATTGTCGGTCCGCCGCTTGCGGCAGAGCGTCCTGCGTGACGTGGCGTGGTTGCTGAACGCGGTTTCGTTGGAGTCCGCGCAAAGCTTGGAAAACTATCCCGAGGCCATGGATTCGGTGGTCAATTTTGGCATACAGGACTTGTCGGGCCATAACTTTTCTCCCGCCGACATTCCCGAGATAGAGCGGCGGATACGCAAGGCCGTGCTTGCCTTCGAGCCTCGTATCTTGCCAAACACCCTGAAAATCAAAGTGATAACCTCCGAGCAATTCAACCATAATGCGATGAATTTTGATATTGAGGGGGATTTGTGGATGCAGCCCGTGCCTTTGCGGCTGTATCTTAAAACGCAAGTCGATCTTGAAACCGGGGCGGTCGAGATAACCGACAAGGCAGGCTGAATCCATGGATCCGAGGCTTTTGCAGTATTACAACCAGGAGCTTCGGCATTTGCGGGAAGTCGGCGGCGAGTTCGCCGAGGAGTTTCCGAAGATCGCGGGTCGGCTCGGCTTGGACAGTTTCGAGTGCGCCGACCCTTACGTCGAACGCTTGCTGGAAGGCTTCGCCTTTCTTGCCGCGCGGGTGCGGCTTAAGGTGGACGCGGAGTTTCCGCGTTTCACCGAACACCTGCTGGAATGCGTTTATCCGCATTACCTGGCGCCCACGCCGTCCATGTTGGTGGCGCAGTTGCAGCCCGACCCGTCTGAAGGCAGCTTGGCGGAGGGTTGCGTCATCCCGCGGCACACGGTGTTGCGCAGCCAGATCGGCAAGGGCGAGCAGACCGCCTGCGAGTACCGCACCGCCCATGATGTGACCTTGTGGCCGTTGAGTATCGTCGCGGCCGAATATTTGTCCAGCCCCAGTGCCGTCGCCAACCTGGGCGTGCCCAGTCTGCCCGGTTTGAAAGCCGCCATCCGCCTGCGCCTGCGCGCCACGGCGGGGCTGAAGTTCAACCAATTGGCGCTGGACAGCCTGACGCTGTTTTTGCGGGGGGCGGGTGCCTTGCCGGCGCAATTGTACGAGCAGTTCCTGGCCAATGCCTTCGCGGTGGCGGCCTTGCCTGCCCAGCCGGGGTGGTGCGAGGTCATCCCCGGTCGGCCGGTGCGCCGGGTCGGCTTCGATGACGGCCAGGCGCTGTTGCCTTACGGGCCGCGTTCGTTCCAGGGCTATCGTTTGTTGCACGAATATTTTGCCTTCCCCGAACGCTTTCTGTTTGTCGAATTGACCGGCTTGGGGCCGGCCGTGCGGCGTTGCGGGGAAGCGGAGTTGGATCTGATCGTCATGCTCGACCGGCTGCATCCGCGCCTGGTCAACGCGGTGGACGCGGGCCAGTTCGCCTTGTTCTGCGCCCCGGCCATCAATCTTTTCCCCCGGCGGGCGGACCGCATCCATTTGACGCACAGGGAGGCGGAATACCAGATCATCCCGGACCGCACCCGGCCCTTGGATTTTGAAACCTATGCGGTGGAAGAGGTCATAGGATATGGCGCGGACCAAGGGGAGGAGCAGACTTTCCTGCCGTTTTACGGTTCCCAGCGGGGTTACCGCTACCACGGCGGAGACGCCTATTACACGATCCGGCGGCAACAGCGTTTGCTGTCCGGCAAGCAACGCAGGCAGGGCTTGCGCTCCAGTTACATCGGCGCGGAAACCTACATTTCCCTGGTGGATGCCCAAGAAGCCCCGTGCCGCGCCGAACTCAGGCAACTGGGCTTGCAGGTGCTTTGCACCAACCGGGATCTTCCGCTGCACATGCCGCTGGGCGTGGGCACCACCGATTTCACCCTGCAAACCGGCGCTCCCGTCCAATCCATCCGCAGCATCGCCGGGCCCACGCGGCCCCGGCCCACGCTGGCGGGCGGCGGGGCCACCTGGAGGCTGATCAGCCATTTGTCGTTGAATTACCTGTCCCTGCTCGATTCCGACCCGCTCCACGGCGCGGCGGCTTTGCGCGAGTTGTTGACGCTCTATGGTGACCCCGGCGACGACACGGTGCGCAAGCAGATCGAGGGGGTGCGGTCCGTGCAATCCGCCAACGTGGTGCGGCGCATCGACGCGGTGGGGCCTATCGTTTTTGGCCGGGGGCTGGAAATCACGGTGAAATTCGAGGAATCGGCTTTTGAGGGGGGCGGCGCGTTCCTGCTGGGCGCCGTCTTGGAGCAATTTTTTGCCCGTTACGCCTCGCTGAACACCTTCACCGAGACGGTGGTGGCCGGCAGCGAGCGCGGGGAGATCATGAGATGGCCGATCAGGACCGGACAGCGACACAGGCTTTGATCGGGCAATTGCGGCGCGAGCCTTGGCGCTTCGATTTCTTCCAGGCCATGCGCCTGCTCGAATGCCATTACGCCGACCGGCCCCGTTTGGGGACCGCGCTCAAGGCGGCGGACGATCCAGTGCGCCTGGCCCAGGCGGTGTCCATGGATTTCCCCCCTAGCGCCTTGGCGGCCTGGGAGCCCGGCCAGGAAGGCCATCCCGACCGCCTGCTGGTGCGCTTCCTCGGCCTGTTCGGCCCCAACGGCCCGCTGCCCTTGCATTTGACCGAATACGCCTACGAACGCATCCACCACCATGGCGACCTTAGCTTTGCGCGCTTCGCCGACATTTTCCACCACCGCATGTTGTGCCTGTTTTACCGGGCGTGGGCGGACGTGCGGCCGGTCGTGCATCATGACCGGCCCGGCGCGGACCACTTTGGCGCTTATCTGGGTTCCTTGTTCGGCATTGGCCTGCCCGCCTTCCGCGACCGCGACGCCATGCCCGACCGGGCCAAACTGCTGTTTGCCGGGCATCTCGCCTGCCAGGCCAAACACGCCGACGGCCTGCGCGCCATCATCGCCGAGTATTTCGGCCATGCCACCCGCATCCTCGAATTCGTCGGCGAATGGATGGCGATTGCCGCGCGGGAGCAAACCCGCCTGGGGGTGGCCCCCCATGCAGGCGCCTTGGGCAGGTCCACCGTGCTGGGCGCGCGGGTCTTCGGCTGCCAGCACAAATTCCGCGTCGCGCTGGGGCCCATGGGCCTGGACAGTTACCGGACGCTGCTGCCCGGCCAGGCGGGTTTGGCCGAGTTGGTCGCCCTCGTGCGCAACTATATCGGCGACGAATTGGCTTGGGATCTGAATCTGGTCCTGCGCCGGGAAGAAGTGCCGCCCTTGCGCCTGGACGGCGGCGCGCAACTGGGTTGGACGGCTTGGCTGGGCGGCAAGGAAGACGCCGACGGCGACGAATTGATGCTGAATCCCTTTTTTCAACCCACCAGAACCTAAGACAACGCAGCCATGACCGAAATCAACCGTGCGAAGCTGTTCGGCAAACTCAACCGAGTCTGCTACAAGGGAATCGAAAGCGCCACCGTGTTTTGCAAATTGCGGGGCAACCCTTATGTGGAGCTAGTCCATTGGCTGCACCAGATCCTGCAATTGCAGGATTCCGACCTGCACCGCGTCGTCAAGCAGTTCAACATCGACCCCGCGCGCCTGGCCAAGGATCTGACCGAATCCCTGGACCGCCTGCCGCGTGGCTCCACCTCCATCTCGGATTTGTCCTCCCATGTGGAGGACGCGGTGGAGCGCGGCTGGGTGTACGGCACCTTGATGTTTGGCGAGAGCCAGGTGCGCAGCGGCCATTTGATCGTCGGCTTGCTGAAAACCCATGACCTGCGCAACCAGTTGTTGGCCATCTCCAAGGAATTTGACAAGGTCAAGGTGGACACGCTGACCGAGCGCTTCGGCGAAGTCGTCGGCGGCTCGCCGGAAGAGGGCTTGGGCACCATTGATGGTTTCCAGGTTGGCGGCGGGGCGGTTCCCGGCGAGGCCAGCGGGGCCATGGCCCCGGCGGCAATGGGCAAGCAGGAGGCGCTTAAGCAATTCACCGTGGATCTGACCGAACAGGCGCGGTCCGGCAAGATGGACCCGGTTTCCGGGCGCGACGAGGAGATCCGCCAGGTGATCGACATCCTCATGCGCCGCCGCCAGAACAACCCCATCCTCACCGGCGAGGCCGGCGTGGGCAAGACCGCCGTGGTGGAGGGCTTCGCGCAGAAGATCGTCGCCGGCGACGTGCCGCCGCCTTTGCGCGAGGTGTCCCTGCGCACCCTGGATGTCGGCCTGTTGCAGGCCGGGGCGAGCATGAAGGGCGAGTTCGAGCAGCGCCTGCGCCAAGTCATCGAGGAAGTGCAGGCCAGCCCCAAGCCGATCATCTTGTTCATCGACGAAGCCCACACCCTGGTCGGGGCCGGCGGCGCGGCAGGCACGGGCGACGCCGCCAATTTGCTCAAGCCCGCCTTGGCGCGGGGGACTTTGCGCACCGTGGCGGCGACGACTTGGGCGGAATACAAGAAACACATCGAAAAAGACCCGGCCCTGACCCGCCGCTTCCAGGTGGTGCAGGTGCATGAGCCTAGCGAGGAAAAGGCCGTCCTGATGATGCGCGGCGTCGCCTCGGTGATGGAAAAGCATCATAAAGTCATGATCTTGGACGAAGCCTTGGAGGCGGCGGTCAAGCTTTCGCACCGTTACATCCCGGCCCGCCAATTGCCGGACAAGGCGGTCAGCCTGCTCGACACCACTTGCGCCCGCGTCGCCATCAGCCAACATGCCGTGCCTGCGGAAGTGGACGATTGCCGCAAGCGCATCGCCGCCCTGGAAACCGAGTTGGAGATCATCGGCCGCGAGAAAGCCGTGGGCATGGACACCGCCAAGCGGGAGGAAACCGCCCACGCCAAACGGGCCGTCGAGCGGGAGCGGCTGCAAACCCTGGAGGCGCGCTGGGCCGCCGAGCGGGAATTGGTGGAGAAGATCCTGGCCCTGCGCGGCCAGTTGCGGGCGGGCGGCCAGCCGGTGGACGCGGCGACCCCGGAATCCGTGCCAGGGGAAGTCCCGGATGCCGGACGCGCCAGCTTGCTTGAAGATCTGCGAACCCTGCAAGCGCAATTGCATGAATTGCAGGGCGAGGATCCGCTGATCCTGCCCAGCGTGGACGCGCAGGCGGTGGGTTCGGTGGTGCAGGATTGGACCGGCATCCCGGTCGGGCGCATGGTCAGGAACGAAATCGAGACCGTGCTGAAACTGGCCGACAATCTGGAGCAGCGCATCATCGGCCAGCGCCATGCTTTGGAGATGATCGCCAAGCGCATCCAGACCTCCCGCGCCGGCCTGGACAATCCCAACAAGCCCATTGGCGTGTTCATGCTGGCCGGCACCTCCGGCGTCGGCAAGACCGAGACCGCCCTGGCCTTGGCGGAGACGCTGTACGGCGGCGAGCAGAACGTCATCACCATCAACATGAGCGAATACCAGGAGGCGCACACCGTCTCCACGCTGAAAGGCGCGCCGCCCGGCTATGTCGGCTACGGCGAGGGCGGGGTGTTGACCGAGGCGGTGCGCCGCCGGCCCTACAGCGTGGTGTTGCTGGACGAGGTGGAAAAGGCCCACCCGGACGTGCATGAAATCTTCTTCCAGGTGTTCGACAAAGGCTGGATGGAAGATGGCGAGGGCCGGGTGATCGACTTCAAGAACACCTTGATCCTGCTCACCACCAATGTCGGCACGGAAATGATCAACGCCTTGTGCAAAGACCCGGAGCTGATGCCCGACCCGGAGGGCATCGCCAAGTCCTTGCGCGAGCCTTTGCTGAAAGTGTTCCCGCCCGCGCTGCTGGGCCGTCTGGTCGTCATTCCATACTACCCGCTCAACGACGAGATGATCGGCCTCATCGCCCGCTTGCAATTGGGCCGCATCAAGAAGCGCATCGCCGAAAGCCACAAAGTGCCGTTCACCTACGACGACGCCGTGGTCAAGCTCATCGCCAGCCGCTGCACCGAGGTGGAAAGCGGCGGGCGCATGATCGACGCGATCCTGACCAACACCGTCCTGCCGAGGATCAGCGAGGAGTTCCTGCTCCGCATGATGGAAGGCAAGCCCATCGAGCGGGTGCATGTCTGCGTGCAAGATGGGGACTTTGGCTATGGGTTTGGGGATGCCTAGGAGGCCCAGATGAACCGCCGGCAACGCCGGGCGGCTGAGAAACAAAGCCGCAGCGGGCAAAAGCCGGCCATGGGCGAGGCGTTGTCCCGCGCCATCGCCGCGCACCGCGCGGGACGGCTGGACGAGGCGGAAAAGACCTACCGCGCGGTTCTGCAAGCCTTCCCCCGGCATCCCGACGCCTGCCACTTTTTCGGCGTGTTGCTGCACCAGCGCGGGCGCAGCGCGGAGGGCATCGCGTCCATCCTGCTGGCGATCAGCGTGGTTCCCGGCTATACGGATGCCCATAACAACCTGGGCAATGTGTACAAAGAAACCGGGGATTTGGACAAGGCCGTGGCGGCTTATCGCCAGGCGATAAGCCTCGCGCCGCAGCATTCGGGGGCGCTGAACAATTTGGGGATTGTGCTGAAAGACTTGGGCGAATTTGAGGAAGCCATCCGGGTTTTGCAACAAGCCATCGCGCTGGAGCCGACCCGCGCCGATTATTACCACAACCTGGGCAACGCCTACCGCAAGCAAGGGGATTTTCAGAAGTCCGCCGAGGCGTGCCGGCAATCCATCGCCTTGCAGCCTTATCAGGCCGACGCCTATAAAAGCCTCTGGCGGACGCTGTATCTGGCGGGCGAGTTCGAGGAGGCTGGCAAGGTTTTGCGGCAATGGTTGGATTTCGACCCGGACAACGCCATCGCCAAGCACACTTATGCCGCTTACATGGGCGGCGAACTCGTGCCCGAGCGTGCGTCCGATGAATATGTGCAGCACACGTTCGACAATTTCGCCGGCAGTTTTGACCATGTGCTGGAGCGCTTGGAATACCGCGCCCCGGACTTGGTGGCCGGGGCCGTCGGTGCCATCCTGCCGCCGCCCGCCAGGGATAAGCGAGTGCTGGACGCGGGCTGCGGCACCGGGCTGTGCGGCCCGCTGCTGCGGCCTTATGCGGCTAGGCTGGTCGGCGTCGACCTGTCGCCTAAAATGCTGGCCAAGGCGGCGGGGCGGCAGGTTTATGAAGAACTGGTAGAGGCGGAACTGGTCGGTTATTTGACGCGGCACACCGCCGCGTTTGACCTTATCGTTTCCGCCGACACCTTGGTTTACTTTGGCGAATTGAAGCCATTTTTCCACGCCGCCAAAAACGCCTTGCCAACCGGCGGACATGTGGTTTTCACTCTGGAAAAAGAAGAATCTGGCCTGGAGTATAAATTGAACATCCATGGCCGCTACAGCCACGGCAGGGAGTACGTCGAAAGGGCGGCGGCCAGGGCGGGGTTGCGGGTGTGTGATATTGCGGAAGTGATTCTGCGCAAAGAATCCGGGGTGCCGGTTGTGGGATTGCTGGTCACGGCGCAGCGGGCTTGATAACTCGATAAACCGTTTGTCTCATCGACACAACGGCAGTCAATATGAGAGAGCAATACCATGAACACCGTCAAACCGGCGAATCCCGTCCCCGATAGCCTGGAATTCCGCCCCGTCCATGGCTTGTTGAAAAATGCAGGCCATGCCGTCAGCAATTGGGGCTTAAGCCACCATACCACGCCGGCGGTTTATGTCGAGCCGGTCAGTTACGCCGATGTGCAGGCCATAGTCAGCGACACCCGCCGCTTCCCCACGCCAGTGCATCCGGTCGGTTCGCTGCTCTCGGTCACTTCCACGATTGTCAACGACGGCGGGACGATGGTATGTACCCGCAAGCTCGACGATATTCTCGGCCTGGAACTGGACGAAACCGGACGCCAGACCGTCCGCGTGCAGGCCGGTTGCCGGCTCAAAAAACTTAACCTATGGCTACAGGCGCGCGGCTTGGAGATACCGTTCCAGGCGGAAATCGGCGAAGCAAGCGTGGGTTCGGTCGCAGTGGGCGACACCAAAGAATCCTCGCTGGACGGCCCCGGTTATTTTTCCGCCCATGTGGTGGGCCTCAGTTATGTCGATGAACGGGGCGGACTGAAAACCTTGTCGGATCATAAAGACGGCACCGCGTTCCATGAATTCAAATGCTCGTTTGGCCTGGCCGGGATTGTCGTCGAATGCCAGCTTGAGGTCAGGTCGGCGACGCTGTGCCGGGCGGACGTGTCGTTCGACACATTTGCCTCGCCGGAGGATTTGGCCGCCGGTTTGCTACGGATGCGCGGGGCAAGCGACGCGGTATTGGCTATCGTGCTATTGCACCAGTTGGCGAGTTTTTCCGAGCTGCGCCACAAGGCAGGGCCGGGCGCGGCCACGCCAGTTTCATCGCAACCCGAATGCGAGGAATACCGCCTCGCCAAGCGGCTGGCTATCCAACAGGGATTTGACGGCGTCCCGGTGCCGACCCCGAAAGGCATCGTCTTTGCCCGCCATGATTTCGTCAACGAATACTGGCGTCCCACGGCGGACGAGCGCCGCCTGGATTTCCAATACTACGAGCACGACATTTCCCAGATCCAGCGCGTCATCGCCGAATCCTACCGCTTCACCAAAGAGTTTGAAGCGAAGACCGGATTCGCGCCCAAGGGCTGGGCGACTTATTTCGTCCACCGCCAGGAGCGGGAGAAAAAACCCTTCGGGCTATACTCGGGCGGTCCCGGCGTGTCGTTTTCATTCGACCCGTTCTGCTCAAACCCCACCGACCCCCTTTGGCAGCAGTTTGCGCGGGACTATAACCAATTGGCGATCCATGCCCTAGGCGGCAACGCCTCGCCGATCCAAACCCAATGGCTGCAAGCCGGGGATGTGAAGATTTCCCGCAAACTGGCCCGTCCACGCTTCACCACCGCGTATTACGCACAGTTTTTGGATTGACCGTGGCAGGGTGCGGCGCCAAAGCATGGCTCTTATGCCTTCTCGATTTTTTCAAAGGTGATATTGCCAAAATTTCCTTTGTACACCAAATCCGGGGGTAAAATATAATACTCTCCGCTAAGTTTCGCCGGGTTGTTTT
>CAZOTR010000008.1:0-1928 GCA_964582755.1 uncultured Methylococcaceae bacterium
GGCGGGGCGGGTTTCCCCACCGGGGTCAAATGGAGTTTGGTGCCGATGGGGGACGACGCGCCCAAAACCAAATACCTGGTCGTCAACGGCGACGAGATGGAACCCGGCACCTTCAAAGACCGTTATCTGCTGGAAGGCGACCCCCATCAATTGATCGAAGGCGTGGCGATCAGCGCCTATGCCATCCAGGCCCGCACGGCCTATGTCTTCCTGCGCGGCGAATACCGTCTGGCCGCCGCCCGGCTGCGGGAAGCCATCGTCGAGGCGCAGGCAAGCCATTACCTGGGCAGGCATGTCTTAGGCTCCGATTTCAGCTTGGAACTGCATCTGCACTCCAGCGCGGGCCGTTACATCTGCGGCGAGGAGACGGCGCTCATCAATTCCTTGGAAGGCAAGCGGGCCACGCCGCGCTCCAAGCCGCCGTTCCCCCAGGTGGCGGGGCTGTGGGGCAAGCCGACCGTCGTCAACAATGTGGAAACCCTGTGCAACATCCCGCACATCCTGCGCCACGGCGTGGAATGGTATCGCGGGCTGGGGCGCGGCGGCGACGCCGGCACCAAGCTGTACGGGGCCAGCGGGCGGGTCCGCCGACCCGGCGTCTGGGAGCTGCCCATCGGCACTCCGGCGCGGGAGATCCTCGAACAACAGGCCGGCGGCATGAAAGACGGCTACCGCCTGCGGGGCTTCCTGCCGGGCGGCGCGTCCACGGATTTTCTGCTGCCGGAGCATCTGGACGTGCCTATGGACTATGCCTCCGTCGCCAAGGCCGGCAGCCGCTTGGGAACCGGCACGATGATTATCCTCGACGACCGCACCTGCCCGGTGAAGATGGTGTTGAATCTGGAGCAATTCTTCGCCCAGGAATCCTGCGGCTGGTGCACCCCTTGCCGCGACGGCCTGCCTTGGGTCGCCACGCTGCTAAAGGATTTGGTGGAGGGCAGGGGGCGGCGGGAGGATCTGGCGACGCTGGAGCGGCTGTGCGGTTTCTTAGGGCCGGGCAACACCTTTTGCGCCCTGGCGCCGGGGGCGATGGAGCCGTTGCAAAGCGCTTTGAAATATTTCCGCGAAGATTTTGAAAACTACCTGCCCAAGCTTGGCCCAAGTAGCGGAGGTTTGCATGGTTAATATCGAGATCGACGGCCAGCGCTACGCCGTGCAGGCCGGGGACAACCTGCTCAAAGCCTGTTTGGAACTGGGCTTGGACCTGCCGTATTTCTGCTGGCATCCCGCGCTAGGTTCGGTGGGCGCATGCCGCCAGTGCGCCGTGATCCAGTACCAGAACGCCGAAGACCCGCGTGGCCGCGTGGCCATGGCCTGCATGACACCCGTCACCGACGGCCTGCGCGTGGCCGTGCAAAGCCAGCAGGCGCGGGACTTCCGGGCGGGCATCATCGAGTTGCTGATGGCCAACCACCCCCATGACTGCCCGGTGTGCGAGGAGGGCGGGGAATGCCATCTGCAAGACATGACCGAAATGACCGGCCACACCTTCCGCCAATACCGGGGCAAGAAGCGCACCCACCGCAACCAACAGCTAGGTCCGTTCATCAACCATGAGATGAACCGCTGCATCGCTTGCTACCGCTGCGTCCGCTATTACCAAGACTATTGCGGCGGGCATGATTTGCAGGTGTTCGCCGCCCACAACCATGTGTATTTTGGCCGCCACGAAGACGGCGCGTTGGAGAACGAATTCAGCGGCAATCTGGTGGAGGTCTGCCCCACCGGCGTGTTCACCGACAAGACGTTTAGCCGGCATTTCACCCGTAAGTGGGATTTGCAAACCGCCCCCTCGATCTGCGCCCATTGCGCCCTAGGCTGCAACACCAGCCCCTGCGAGCGTTATGGGACCCTGCGGCGCGTCGCCAACCGCTACCATGGCGAGGTCAACGGCTATTTCCTCTGCGACCGGGGGCGTTTTGGTTATG
>CAZOTR010000008.1:2028-18473 GCA_964582755.1 uncultured Methylococcaceae bacterium
TACCATGGCGAGGTCAACGGCTATTTCCTCTGCGACCGGGGGCGTTTTGGTTATGGCTTCGTCAACAGCGGACAGCGCATCCGCCAAAGCCAAAGCCGGTCGGGGTTTGACCAAAGCCGGTCGGGGTTTGCAACCCCGACCGGAATGTTTGCGGGCCGCGCCGACCCACAAAACGCGAGTGACAGGGTTGCAAACCCGGTCACGCAGGAGGCATTCGGCCAGCATTTCGCCGATCTAGTGCGAACCTCCGCCGGCATCATCGGCATCGGCTCGCCCCGCGCCAGCCTGGAGGCCAATTTCGCCTTGCGCCAACTGGTCGGCCCCGAACATTTCCACCTCGGCGTGTCCAGCGGCGAGCAGGTTTTGCTGGAGGCAATCGTGGACATCTTGCGCCACGGTCCGGTGCGGCTGGCCTCGTTGCGCGAGGCGGAGCAAGCCGACGCGGTGTTCGTGCTGGGCGAAGATGTCAGCAACACCGCGCCCCGGCTGGCCTTGTCCTTGCGGCAGGCGGTGCGGAACGAGGCTTTCGCCCTCGCCGACCGGCTGAAAATCCCCCGTTGGCAAGACGCCGCCGTGCGCCACACGGCGCAAGCCCTGCGCAGCCCGCTGTTGGTCGCCAGCTTCGCCCCGACCCGGCTGGACGACGTGGCGGCTTGCGTTTACCGGGGCGGGCCGGAAGACTTGGCTTGCCTGGGCAATGCCGTGGCTGGGCGGATCGACCCGGCGGCGGCCACCGGGGAGGCTGCCAAGTTCGACGAACCGGCGGCCGGCATCGCGCAAGCCCTGCAATCCGCCCGGCGGCCTTTGATCGTCTCCGGCACAGCCTGCCAGTCGCTGGCGGTCGTCCAGGCGGCGGCGCGCATTGCCTACGCGCTGGCCTCCCAACGGGAGGGCCGGCCCACCGCAGTCCATTTCGCCGTGCCTGAATGCAATAGCTTGGGGCTGGCGATGCTGGGCGGGCAAAGCTTGGCCGATGCCTTCGCCGCCGTCGGGCAGGGCCGGGTGGAAACTGTGGTGGTGCTGGAAAACGATCTGTACCGGCGGGCGGACAGGCGGTGGGTGGGGAGCTTTCTGGAGAAGGCCAAACGTGTCGTCGCCATCGACCATTGTATGCATGGGACGGCCCGGCAGGCGGAACTGCTGTTGGCCGCAACAAGCTTCGCCGAATCGGAAGGCACTTGGGTCAGCAGCGAGGGACGCGCCCAGCGCTACTTCGCCGTGTTTCCGCCGCCGGAGGGCATCCAGGACAGTTGGCGCTGGCTGGGCGCGGCTTCGGGTAAAAACTGGGCGGGCATCGACGAGATCACGCGGGAATGCGCCGAAACCCTGCCGCTTTTCCACGCCATCACCGCTGCCGCGCCCAGCGCCGGGCTGCGCATCCAAGGCCAGAAAATCCCGCGCCAGCCGCACCGCTATAGCGGCCGCACCGCCATGCTGGCGCATGTCCGCATCCACGAACCCAAGCAGCCGGTTGACGCGCAGTCGCCCTTGGCCTTCTCGATGGAAGGCTCGCCGGCCAACCGTCCCGCCGCCTTGAATCCGTCCACCTGGGCACCCGGCTGGAATTCCAACCAGTCGGTGAACAAGTTCCAGGAAACCATCGGCGGGCATTTGCGGGGCGGCGATCCCGGCGTCCGCCTCATCGAACCTGCTGCCGAATCGCAAAGCCGGCCGGGGGTTGCAACCCCGACCGGAACGTTTGCAGGGCAGGGCGATTTGCAAACCGTGGGTTACGGGCTTGCAAACCCCGCCAGACTTCAAGAACCGCCCAAGCCGCCTATCCAGCCGGGGCGCTTCCGCCTGGTGCCGCTGTACCATGTCTTCGGCAGCGAGGAATTGAGCATGCTGTCCGAGCCTTTGGCGCAACGCGCCCCGGCCCCTTATTTGGCCTTGCCGCCCGAGGACATGGCGGCGCTGGGCTTGGCGGCGGGCGATGCGGTGGAGGTGAATCTATCCGGCGGGCCGCGCAGTTTGCCGGTCTTGCCCTTGGCGGGCTTGGCGCGGGGCTTGGCCGGACTGCCTGCGGGCTTGCCGGGTGTGGACTGGATAGATTTCGGTTCGGCATTTTGGGAAGTCGGGGGGAAGCCATGAGCATCGGCACACCGGGGCAGATTTTCGGCATCTTGGCTTCTGTCATCACCGTGGCCGCGCTGTTGATCTGGGTGGAGCGGCGGCTGATCGGCATCTGGCAAGACCGCTTGGGGCCGAACCGGGTGGGGCCGCTCGGGCTGATGCAGGTGGCGGCGGACATGGTGAAGATTTTCTTCAAGGAGGACTGGATTCCGCCGTTCGCCGACAAGCCGGTGTTTGTCATCGCCCCGGCGATCATCATGGTGACGATGCTGCTGGGCTTCGTCATCGTGCCTTTCGCCCCCGGCGTCGGCATCATCGACTTCGATTTCGGCCTGTTGTATTTCTTCGCGCTGTCGTCCTTGTCGGTGTATAGCGTGGTGTTGGCGGGCTATGCCTCCGGCAACAAATATGGATTGCTTGGGAGCCTTAGAGCCGCCGCGCAGAGCATTAGCTACGAGGTGTTCATGGGGCTGTCGGCGATGGGCGTGGTGATGCTGTCGGGCAGTTTCAACCTGCGCGAGATCGTCGAGGCGCAACGCGGCGGCTGGTATGTCGTGCCGCAGTTTCTAGGCTTTCTGGCGTTCACGCTGGCGACGGTGGCGGAAAGCCATCGCGGGCCGTTCGACCTGCCGGAGGCGGAGCATGAGATTGTCGCCGGCTTCCACACCGAGTATTCGGGGATGAAATTCGGCATGTTTTTCGTCGGTGAATACTTAGGGATAACGCTGAATTCGGCCATTATTGTCAGCTTGTTTTTCGGCGGCTGGCTGGGGCCTATATTCTTGCCGCCGCTGCTCTGGTTCATGCTGAAATGCGCGGTATTCATCGTCTTTTTCATACTCATCAGAGCCGCCTTGCCTAGGCCGCGTTATGACCAGCTTATGGACTTGGGCTGGAAGCTGATGCTGCCTTTGACCTTGGCGAATATCGCCGCCACCGGCGCGGTGGGATTGACGCTAGGGCAGGGGGGATAAGCCATGTTCAGCCAGTTGCGCACTCTATGGTTGGTGCTGCGGCATACTTTCACTAAAGCGGACACCGTGCAATACCCGGAAGAGAAGCCGGCGCTGTTTCCGCGCTATCGGGGCCGGATTGTTTTGACCCGCGACCCGGATGGGCAGGAGCGTTGCGTGGCTTGCAATCTGTGCGCGGCGGCCTGCCCGGTGGATTGCATCGCGCTGCAAAAAGCCGAGGACGAAAATGGGCGCTGGTATCCCGAGTTTTTCCGCATCAATTTTTCCCGTTGCATTTTGTGCGGCTTGTGCGAGGAAGCCTGCCCGACTTACGCCATCCAATTGACGCCCGATTTTGAGATGTGCGAGTACGACCGGCGGCAGATGGTTTATGAGAAGGAGCATTTGCTGATCCAGGGCACCGGAAAATACCCGGAGTATAATTTTTACCGGGTGGCCGGCAAAGCCATCGCCGGCAAGGACAAGGGGGAGGCGGACAATGAAAGCCCGCCCATCGACATCAAGAGCCTGTTGCCTTAGAGAAAGGTGATCCCATGGAACTGACATTGTTTTATATATCGGCTGTGGTGGCCCTGGTTTCCACTTTGATGGTGGTGGTCCAGTTGAATACGATCCATGCCTTGCTTTATCTCATCGTCTCGCTGCTGGCTTCGGGGTTTATGTTTTATCTGCTCGGGGCGTATTTTGCCGCCGTGCTGGAGGTGATTATCTACGCCGGGGCCATCATGGTGTTGTTCCTGTTCGTGGTGATGATGCTGAATTTGGGCCAGGAAACCTTGGCCCAAGAAAAAGACTGGCTTTATCCCGGCATCTGGCGCGGGCCGGCGGTGTTGAGCGGGGTTTTGTTGCTGGAACTGGGTTACGTCCTGCTGCATTCCGCCGAGGCCAGCATGGGGCAGGTGGTGGACGCCAAGCATGTGGGCATCGCCTTGTTCGGGCCTTATCTGCTGACGGTGGAGGCGGCCTCGATGCTGCTGCTGGCCGGGCTGGTGGGGGCTTGCCATCTGGCCAGGCCGCTGCGCGAAAAGGCCGCGCCATGACGCCGATTCCGCTGCATCACGCCTTGATTCTGGCCGCGATTCTGTTCGTGCTGGGTTTGGCCGGCCTGTTGATCCGCCGCAACCTCATCGTCATGCTGATGTCGGTGGAGATCATGCTGAACGCGGCGGGGCTGGCGTTCATCGCCGCCGGTTCGCGCTGGGGGCAGGCCGACGGGCAGGTGATGTTTTTGCTGATTCTGGCGCTGGCGGCGGCGGAAATCGGCGTGGGGTTGGGGCTGGTGTTGCAGATCTACCGCCGCTTCAAGACGCTGGACGCGGACCGGCTGGACGCGATGCAAGGTTAGGTGGCCCATGACGCAGACGCTCTGGCTAATCCCCCTCTTTCCCTTGCTGGGTTTCCTGGCCCTGGCCGGCACGGCGGGCCGGATGCCCAGGCGCTGGGTGCCTTGGGTCGGGGCGGGTTCGGTGGGCCTGTCGGCCTTCCTGGCCACCGCCATCGGCGTGGCGTTTCTGGGGCATCCGCCGGAAGGGGGGCGGCTCCGGCAGGTTCTGTGGACATGGATGGAGGTGGCCGGCTTCAAGGCCGATGTCGCGCTTTATCTGGACGCCTTGTCCTTGAACATGCTGTTCGTGGTCAGCGGGGTTGGTTTTCTGATCCATGTGTATTCCGCCGGTTATATGCGCGATGACCCCGGTTACAGCCGGTTTTTCGCCTATATGAATTTGTTCGTGTTCGCCATGCTGGTGCTGGTGCTGGCGGACAATCTGCCCTTGCTGTACCTGGGTTGGGAGGGGGTGGGGCTGTGCAGTTATTTGCTCATCGGCTTCTGGTACGCGAAACCGGAAAACGGCTATGCCGCCCGCAAGGCGTTCATCGTCACGCGGGTGGGCGACGCGGCGATGGCCTTGGGGTTGTTCCTGCTGTTCCACCAACTCGGCAGCCTGGACATTCAAACGGCCATGGCGCAGGCCAAAATCCACTGGCCGGTGGGGTCGGGCTATGCCTTGGCGGCGGCTTTGCTGCTGCTGGGCGGGGCGGTGGGCAAGTCGGCGCAACTGCCTTTGCAGGTGTGGCTGCCGGACGCGATGGCTGGCCCGACGCCGATCAGCGCCTTGATCCATGCCGCGACGATGGTGACCGCCGGGGTTTATTTGATCGCCCGCACCCATGTCTTGTTTGAACTGGCCCCCGAGGCGCAAAACTGGGTAGGCATGGTCGGCGCGGCCACTTTGCTGCTGTCGGGCTGCGCCGCGCTGGTCCAGACCGACATCAAACGCATCCTGGCTTATTCCACCATAAGCCAGATCGGCTATATGTTTTTGGCGCTGGGCGCGGGGGCTTGGTCGGCGGCCGTGTTCCATTTGACGGCCCATGCCTTTTTCAAGGCGTTGCTATTCCTCGCCGCCGGGGCGGTCATCCTGTCCCTGCACCATGAGCAGGACATCTTCAAGATGGGCGGCTTGTGGAAGCGCCTGCCCGTCGCGTTCTGGACTTTCCTGGTCGGTTCGGCGGCGTTGGCCGCTTTGCCGTTGACTTCGGGTTATTACAGCAAGCATGAGATCCTGCTGGCTGCTTACGCGGCCAGTCCGGGCTTGTGGGCGGCGGGCGTGGTTGGGGCTTTCTTGACGGCTTTGTATAGTTCTCGGCTGATTTTGGTGGCCTTTTTCGGGCCGGGGAAATCCCAGCCTACTGAACAACTGCCTTTGAGCATCACCGTGCCTTTGCTGGTGTTGGCGGGGCTTTCGGTGTTCGGCGGGCTTTTGCGGATGCCGTTGGCTACGGTTCTGCCAGAAAACCCCGTTCACGAAGCTGGCCTGTGGGCCGGCCTTGCCACCGCCCTGGCCCCGTTCTTAGGGATAGCGCTGGCGGTGCCGTTGTACGCCACCCACCGGCATTTCACCGAACGTTGGGCGGCGCGTCCCTGGGTGGCGGCCATCCGGCGCGGGTGGTTCGCGGGCTGGGGGTTCGATTGGCTGTACGACGGGCTGCTGGCGCGCCCCTTTAAGTGGCTGGCGGGGCTGAACCAGGCCGATGTGGCCGATAGGATCTGCCTGGCCATCGCCGCCTTGGCGCGTTTCGGCAACCATTGCTTGGCCCGCAGCCAAACCGGCAGGCTGCGTTGGTATGCGGCCGGCATGGCGCTGGGGACGGTGTTGATGCTGGCGGGGGTGTGGCTATGATTTTGTTCTGGCTGATTGCGGTGCCTTTGCTGGGCGGCGGGCTGGCTTGGTGGGCCGAGGGACGTTTCGGCAAGGGTTCGCGGGGCGTCGCCTTGGGCGCTTGGGCGGTCGAAGCCTTGCTGTTCCTGTCCTTGCTCCCCCAGGCGTCGAACCAGAAGGACTGGATGCTGCAACTGGTCTGGGCTTGGATACCCCGCTTCGGCATCGGTTTCCATCTCGGGCTGGACGGGCTGAGTCTCTTGCTCATCGGCTTGACGGTGTTGCTGGGCTTCATGGCCTTGGGCTGCTCCTGGACGGAAATCGCCGAGCGCAAAGGGCTTTATTACCTCAATCTGCTGTGGACGCTGGCGGGGGTGGTGGGGGTTTTCCTGGCCTTGGATCTGTTCCTGTTTTTCGTCTGCTGGGAAGCGATGCTGGTCCCGATGTATTTTTTGATCGCCCTGTGGGGCCATGAAAACCGCGCCTATGCGGCGATGAAATTTTTCATCTTCACCCAGGTTGGCGGCTTGTCCATGCTGGTTGCGATTGTGGCGCTGGCGTTCCTGCATCGCCAAAGCGACGGGATGGTGAGTTTTGATTATCTGCGGCTGTTGGGAGCTTCGTTGGAACCCGTGGCCGCGCGCTGGATTCTGTTGGGGTTTTTCATCGCCTTCGCGGTCAAGCTGCCCGCCGTGCCGTTCCATACATGGTTGCCCGATGCCCACACCCAGGCGCCCACCGGCGGCAGCGTGCTGCTGGCCGGGGTGTTGCTGAAAACTGGCGGCTATGGCCTGCTGCGCTTCGCGCTGCCCTTGTTTCCAGGGGCGGCGCGGGAATTTGCCCCCATCGCCATGGCCTTGGGTGCCGTCAGCATCGTGTACGCGGCCAAGCTGGCTTTCGCCCAGTCCGATTTCAAACGCATGGTCGCCTACACCTCGGTCAGCCACATGGGCTTTGTGTTGCTGGGGGGGTTCGCGCTGAACCCCTGGGGCTATCAAGGCGCGGTGATGACGATGCTGGCCCACGGCCTCAGCGCCGCCGCCTTGTTCATGTTGGCCGGCGGCTTGCAACAGCGCTTGCATACCCGCGACCTGGGGGCCATGGGCGGGTTTTGGACACACGCGCCGCGCATGGGGGGCATGGGGCTGTTTTTCGCGGTGGCGGCCTTGGGCATGCCGGGGCTGGGCAATTTCATCGGCGAATTCTTGGTTTTGTTGGGCGGTTTCCGCGCCAGCGTCCCGCTGGCCGCGCTGGCGGTTTTCGGCTTGGTCCTCGCCCCGGTGTATGCGCTTAAAATCGTGCAGCAGGTGTTCCACGGGCCTCCCGCCGCCCAGCTCCCCGCCGATTACAGCCTGCGCGAGTGGGGGCTGATGCTGGCCTTGGCTGTTGCCACGCTGTGGCTGGGGCTATATCCGCAAACGCTGTTGGATCTGTCCAACCCGGCGCGGGACGAGTTTACGCAAACCCTGGCAGGGCTGAAACCGTGAATGCCGCCGCGCTGTTTGCGCTGTTGCCGTTGATCGCCGTGGCCTTGGTGTCCATCGTCGTGATGCTGTCCATCGCGGTGAAGCGCGATGCGCGGCTGGCCTTGGGGCTGGCCCTGGCCGGCCTGCTTTCGGCGCTGGCGGTTTTGCCGGTGAGCTTAAGCCACGCGCCGCAAAATGTGACCGGCTTGCTGGTGGTCGATGCCTACGCCTTGTTTTTCAGCGGCTTGCTGGCGGGTGTCGCGGCGATGGTGGCCTTGCTGTGCCATGGCTATTTTAGGCGGCAGGCGCGCGAAGAGATTTATGTGCTGTTGCTGACCGCGACTTTGGGCGGCATGTTGTTGGTGTCCAGCCAACATTTCGCCCTGTTTTTCCTGGGGCTGGAAATCCTCAGCGTGTCGCTGTTTCCGTTGATCGCCTTCCGGGTAGATAACAAAGCCTCGCTGGAGGCCGGCATCAAATACCTGATGCTGTCGGGCGTTTCCTCCGCCTTGCTGCTGTTCGGCATGGCGCTGGTGTACGCGGCGCGGGGTGTGCTGTCGTTCCGGGCGCTGGCCCAGCCGGAAGGTTTGGCCGGCGATCCGTTGGTTTTGGCCGGAATGGTCCTGCTGCTGGCGGGCTTGGGATTCAAGCTCTCCCTGGTGCCGTTTCATTTGTGGACGGCGGATGTCTACCAGGGCGCCCCCGCGCCGGTCACGGCGTTCATTGCCACGGTGTCGAAAACGGCGGTGTTCGCCGTGTTGGTCCGCCTGTGGATAGCCACGGGCACCTACCACGCGAAAACCCTGCTGGACATCTTAGGGTGGGTAGGCGCGGTTTCGGTGCTGGCGGGCAATTTGCTGGCCTTGCTGCAAGCCAACCTGAAGCGGATGCTCGCCTATTCCTCCATCGCCCATTTAGGCTATGTGCTGGTTGCCTTCGTCGCGGGCAGCGTCTTGCATTTGGAACTGTTGGCGGAAAGCGTCGGGTTTTATCTGCTGGCTTACGTTGCCAGCACCTTGGGGGCTTTGGGGGTGGTGGCGGCCTTGTCCCATGACGAAGCGGAAGCCGAACGGCTCGAAGCCTATGCGGGCTTGTTCTGGCGCGCGCCGGGCTTGGCGCTGGTGTTGGCGTTGAGCCTGCTGTCTTTGGCCGGCATTCCGTTGACGATAGGCTTCATCGGCAAGTTTTACGTTTTCGCCGCCGCCATCCATGCCGCGCTTTGGCCCTTGGTGGCCAGTGTGGCCGTCGGCAGCGGCATCGGGCTTTATTATTACCTGAAAGTCGTCTTGGCGATGGTGGGCGGGGGAGGCCAAGCGGCGCGAGGCCACGCCGTGCCGGCCACGGCCAAGCTGGTGTTGGCCTTCCTGGCCTTGCTGCTAGTGGGCGCGGGGGTGTTCCCCGAGCCTTTGCTGCGGGTTTTCCAGCTTATCGCCGAGGCGCTGCCGTGAGGCGGTTGCGCCCGGCTCAGATTTTCAGTTCAGGCTCGGGCAGCCGGCTGAACACATCGCGCACCCCTGCGCTCCATTCGCTGCCCAGCGTGGCGAAATAGGCGTCGCCCTCGTCGAAGCGGCGGCGCAGCTCAATTTTCAGGCTGTCGCGCCGGTAGCCTATCAGGTCGATGGGCATGCCGACCGACAAGTTGCTGCGCATGGTCGAGTCGAAGGAAACCAACACGCATTTCGCGGCGTCGGCGAGGCTGGTTCCGGGCCTGATGACGCGGTCGATGATCGGCTTGCCGTATTTCGCCTCGCCGGTCTGGAAATAAGGCGTCGTGTCCAAGTCCGCCTCGATGAAATTGCCTTCCGAGTAAAGCCGGAACAGCCGCATCGGTTCGCCTTTTATTTGCCCGCCGAGGATGAAGGAGGCGTTGAATCCGCCGCTGTCGATCAAATACGGCCCGTCGCGGCGGTCAACGTCGCGCATGGCGTCCGCCACCAAGCCCGCGACATCGAACAGGGTCTTGGCGGTCCACAGCGTGGGGGCCGTGTCCCCGCTTTCGCCCCGTTGCTTGAGCAGGTTGATGACGGCTTGCGTCCCGGCGAGATTCCCCGAACTCAACAGCACGACCACCCGGTCACCGGGGCGTTCAAACACCGTTTGTTTGCAAAACTTCGCGATGTTGTCCAAACCGGCATTGGTCCGGGAGTCCGAGGCGAAGACTATTCCTTCATTCAGCAGGATGCCGACACAGTAAGTCATGTTTTTCACCTTGTCGTTGGCGCGGGGCAAAACCCCCGCCGTTGGTTTGTGGCTGGGCTTCGCAAGCGCCGGCTAGGGCCAGGCATTGTGCGGCCCGTGTGTCCGGGGAGACTAACACGTTTTGGCGCGGCATGGCACCGCCCGGCGGTCCGCCTCATCACCAATTCTGGCGCGAAACGCTCGTAGGAGCGCCCCGTGGGCGCGACCGATTCCGCGCTCGTCGCTGGGTTTTCGCGGGCATGGCCCGCTCCTACGGTGAAACTGATAGGTGGCGAGGCGGCCCCCTGCGTTTCCATCTGCGCCGAAGGCATATGTAAATTAAATAATGTTATTTATTTTGCACAAGGAAACTCGGCTATAGTCCGTCCATGCCCTGCAATGCGGCATGGTTTTTCGCCTTGCCAAGGCACGGGACACGAACTTATCCAACATTGGGAGCTTAAAAGATGTCAACCGTTGAAGATATTCGCCGCCTCGCCGACGAGGCCAGGACCCGCATCCAGGAGATCCGCCCGGACGAAGTCCCCGGCCGCGTGGTGGCCGGGGCCGTGCTGATTGATGTCCGCGAAGAAAAGGAATTCAACGCCGGCAACCTGGCCGGCTCCATGCTCATCAGCCGGGGCGCACTGGAAAGCCGCATCGCCGCCGCCGTGCCGGACAAGGCCACTCCCATCGTCTGCTACTGCGCCGTCGGCCACCGTTCGGCGATAGCCGCCGACACCTTGCAAAAACTGGGCTACGCGAATGTTGTCTCGATGGCGGGCGGATTGAAGGCGTATTTGTCCACCGCCAGCGAACGCAAGAGCGCCTGACACGCTTCCGCCATGCCCCTGTTCTGCGTCATAACGGTTGGCGGCGGCGCTTCCGCCCGCCGCCAGTCCCGCTGTGATTGCAAGGCAGTCCTGGGAACGGCAAACGTTAAAAATTTGGAGGTGGGTTTAATTGATTTATTGATATTTTCCGTAGGAGCGGCCCATGGCCGCGAAAGGCTTCGGGCAATGGGTGGAGCCAGAGATCGCGGGCATGGCCCGCTCCTACAATTCAATCAATTGAACCCACCTCCAAAAATTTCGGCCAGTTTTTGGCAACAAAGTGTTTCTAATCGCTTGACGGCATCGTAGCGTAGGCGCATCATAAAAACATTATCTGCGATTGCGCCGAGAAAGGTTGCCAATGCATCCTCCGGCGGGAGTTCTGCAATCAGCGGTAGGCGTTTGGGTGTGTTTGGTGGCTCGGGTGCGCTAAAAGTATCGAGCCGGCAATCTGCTAGGAGGAAACTGGATGGCGGATTATAGGGCGGTAGTTGCTGTGGGTGAAGCGATCATCCAATTGTTGCGGCAACACTATCGGTTTGCCGATTTCAACAATGAACTGGATTTCCGGGTTTACCTGGCGAAGGATTTTGCCGAGCCGATGAATGCCGGCGTGTCGGTGTTCCTCTACCGCATCTTCCCCAATGGATTGCAGAACAACCATGCCTGGCGCGTCGGCGAGGGCATGGCGACGCAAAACCAACTACCCGTCGACCTGCATTTTCTTCTGAGCGCCTGGGCTCAAGACGCCTCTCTCCAGCACACCATCTCGGGCTGGATGATGCGCACCCTGCAAGACACCCCCATCATTCCCACCGGCATCCTCAACCAGAGGTTTCCCGGCCTTTTTCGGCCGGACGAAGTCGTGACTTTGGGGCCTGCGGAACTGGGCACTGAAGAATTGTTCCGCATGTGGGAAGTGATCGTGAACCACAGCTATCAGCTTTCCATCCCCTATGTCGCCCGCAACGTGCGCATTGAATCGGCCAGGGACGCCGCCGATGGCGGAGGCCCTGTCCGGGAGCGCGTTTTCGATGCCGGGCAAATCAGCGGAAGTGGTGCATGAGCCTCGCCAACGCCGCCCTGTTGAAAGGCCGCGAACGGGTTCGCGTGGTGGCCCCCTTGGGCATCCGCTTTTGGGATCCGGCGCTGGACACGCAGGTGGCGGACGGGTTGAATGTCGCGGCGTTTCCCGAGCAGCGGCCCGAGCAGCGGCTGGCCGCCTATCGGACGAATTCCGGCATCTACGCTTTCCGCGGCTTGCCGGGGCTGCGGTCGGTGGAGTATCCCGGTGCCGATGACCCGCTCGCCAGCCCTCCGCCCGTCCGCCGGTTTTTCATCGAGGTTGCCGACCGCAACGACCGCTTCCTGCCCGCCTTGTTCGGCGTCGATGCGCCGTTTGCCGGGGTGTTTCCCAGCGTGGCTCCGACGGCGTCTCCGCCCGCCGGGCCGCCGGGTTTCTACCTGTTTTCCTCGCCGAGCCGCAAGGCACCGTCCACCTTGGCGGTGATCCGCGCCCAGTTGGAGGATGCCGCCGTTGGCGGAGCGGCCCGCCATGCGGTGCTTGAAGTCCACCACAACGGCAGCCTGTTGCAGGTTGGCGTGGCCGACGAACGGGGGTCTGTGGCGGTGTTTATGCCTTATCCGGCGTTCTCCGATCCTTCCCTGGTCGGCCTAGGCTCGCCCGCCGCAATCGTGTTCCGCCAGTCTTGGGACTTGGAGTTCCGGGTGCGCTACCAGCCTGCGGGCCTTCGATGGCCGGCGGGGCCGACGCCCGAGCTGCGCAGCATTTTCGCCCAGGGCCCCGCGTCTTTTTTAGTGTCTTCCGGCGGCCTGTCGAATGTGCCGGTTTCGGAACTGGCCGCAGAGTTGGTCTTCGGCCACGAACTCGTGTTGCGGACAGGCGCGGACCCGCGCCTGTTTCTCAATCCGCCATCCACGTCACCTTGAGTTTCGCGTTTTTGATCAGGAGGTAATGGTCATGCCTGAATATCTCGCCCCAGGAGTCTACGTCGAGGAAGTGAGCTTCCGCCCCAAGTCGATAGAAGGTCTGAGCACCAGCGTTGCCGGGTTCATCGGGCCGACCCGCTACGGGCCGGCCGGGGGGACGCCGGAACTCCTGACCAGCTTTTCCGATTACGAGCGCATTTACGGCGGCCTGGATCCGCTGCGCTTTGATGGCAGCGACCAGGACAACTACCTTGCCCACGCGGTCCGGGCCTTCTTCGACCAAGGCGGGACCAAGCTGTATGTGACCCGCATCTACGAACCGGCCGATCCGGACGACGGGGACAGCGGCAAGGCGGCGCTGGATTTGCCGCCTTCGGGCTCCCCGCCGGCCTTGACCCTGCGCGCCCGTTTTCCGGGCCGGGGCGGCGAGCAGCGCATCACGTTCGTCCTCAAAGCCTCGCCCAATCCCTTGTTCACCTCCGATAACGGCACGGTCCAGCGCATCACCGGCCTGCGCGAAGGCGACGCCGTTTATATCGACCGCAGCGATGCCTCCCCCAGCGCCGGCGCCGACCCTGGCGTCTACGATGTCGTGACGCAAGGCGAGGCGCTGGTGTTCTCGGGTGTCGGCGGAACCGTGACCGTGGACGAGCTGGACTTGCAGGCGAACCATGTCTACAAGCTCGCGGTGAGTGTGCGGGTGAAACGCCCGGGCCGTTTCGAGAACGAATTGGTGTGGCCGGATTTGTCGCCCAGTCCCAACAGCCAAAATGGCCTGCTGGCGGTGTTCACCGCCGAGCCGTCGGGGCGGGGGGATTTTCTGACGATTCCGTTCGCGTTCGATGTTTCTGGCTCGCCTCCCGTCACCTCCGCCGCCGCTTTGCTGGACGCTTTGTTGGACTCGGCGGTGATCGACCCGCGGCGCGGCGAGTTGGCGGTGGCCTACACCCTGGCCGGGGGCAGCGACGGCAACCTGCCTACGGCGAATGCTTACCAGGGCGATGACGGCGGCCAGGTCAAGACCGGACTCACCACGTTCGAGGACATAGACGAAATCTCCATCGTCGCCGCGCCGGGCGCCTCCGCAAACTATGTCGGGGACAACCAGACCCGTGTGCGGGCCATTGTCCAGCAACTAATCATCCACTGCGAAATTCGGATGCGCTACCGGGTGGCCGTGCTGGAGGCGCCGAACAACCAGATTCTCTCCGAAATCAGGGAATTCCGGGGGCGTTTCGACTCCACCCATGCGGCGCTTTATTATCCTTGGATCAAGATCGCCGACCCGCTCGACCCCACCGGCCGGCGGGAACTGCGTGTGCCGCCTAGCGGCTTCGTGGCCGGCATTTATGCCCGCACCGACGTGCTGCATGGCGTGTTCAAAGCGCCGGCCAACGAGGTGGCGCTGGGCGCGGTCGGCCTTGAAACCATCATCAACAAGGCCCAGCAGGACGTCCTCAATCCCATCGGCATCAACTGCTTCCGGTTTTTTGAAAACCGTGGGTTCCGGCTGTGGGGCGCGCGCACCATCAGTTCCGATCCCGAGTGGAAGTACATCAGCGTCCGCCGCTACTTCGCCTACCTGGAGCATTCCATCGACAAGGGCACCCAGTGGGCGGTGTTTGAAAACAACAATGAGGCGTTATGGAAGAAGGTCCGGGAGACAGTCTTCAATTTCCTGGTCAACGAGTGGCGCAATGGGGCGTTGCTGGGCACGAGCATTGATGAAGCGTTCTTCGTGCGCTGCGACCGCTCGACCATGACCCAGCTCGACCTGGATCTCGGGCGCTTGATCTGCCTCATCGGCGTGGCGGTGGTCAAGCCGGCGGAATTTGTCATCTTCCGCATCGGCCAGTTCACCGCCGACAAAAAGAGCTAACCGGATATCCGACGGAGGGCAATGAATCATGGCTGTAACACGCGACAACCCCTATGGGGCATTCAACTTTCAGGTCACCGTGGATCGGTTTGGCGGCGACGCCGCCGCGGTGCGGGCCGGGTTTCAGGAAATCAGCGGCCTGGGGCTGGAGGTGACCGAGGCCGAATACCGCAACGGCAATGAAAAGGAAAACCACGTCCGCAAGATGAATGGCATTTACAAGGCCACGGACGTGACGCTGAAACGCGGCATCATCGGCTGGACCGACTTCTTCGATTGGCTCAAGGACGTTCGCGACGGCAAGCAGAATGTCCGCAGCAACGTGACTATCGAGCTTCTGGACGAGGCCCATGCCGGCGCCGTGATGACCTGGACGCTGACCAACGCCAAGCCGAAGAGCTACAAGGGAGCCACCCTCAATGCCAAGGGCGGGACCGACGTGGCCATCGAGGAGTTGGTCTTGTCCTGCGAAAAACTCGACGTCGCGTAAGGCGGGGAATCCATGGCCGCAGCGACCGCCTTGCCGGGGGTCTACTTCGCCCCGCCCGAACCGCAGGCCCAACCCGGTTTGCCCGCTTTGGACGTGGCCGCCTTCGTCGGCTTCGCCGAGCGCGGCCCCTTGCATTGGCCGGTGGCGGTGGAGGATCTCGCCACTTACCGGGATATTTTCGGCGGCGATCTCGCCGTGGCGCGGAATGCCCAGGGCCGCACGCTAAAAGCCCATCTGCCCCGGTGTGTGGAGGCTTTTTTCGCCAATGGCGGCCGCCGCTGCTATGTCGTCCGGGTTGCGGGTCCGAAGGCCCGGCGCGCCGAGTTTCGACTTGCCGGCATGGCCGGCCTGGGTGCCGGCGGGGCTGTCCATTTGCCCCGCTTGCAGGCGGCTTGGCCAGGCGCTTGGGCCAATGCCTTGAGGCTGTCTAGCCGTCTGCGCGCCGTGCCCCTGCCGGCCCGGCAATTTTCCTTGGAAGCCGGGGATGTTCTGGCCTGGGATAGCGGCGGTGCGCCCGGCGCCCTGCAAACCGGGGATTTGCTGCGCCTTTCAGTGGAGGGTGTCCGCTACCTGTTTCCCATCGCAAACCTGATCCCGGAGTCTGCCCATGCGTCGCGGTTTCTGTTGCAGGGGGCGGGGTTTTGGCGGCTGGACGAAGCGCTGTCCGCCGCTCTGCCGTCGGCGGTGGAGGTGGGCCGTGCCGGTGGCGCCGAAGTCTGGGGCGGGGGGCTGGCTTCCGAAAGCGGGGGCGGTGTCCGCCGTCTGGTGCTGAATCTCACGACCCCGGCGGCGGGTGACTTGCGGTCCGGCGACATTCTCGAATTGCGTGCCGGTGCGGACACCTGGTTGTTTCCGGTGGAGGAATTGCGTCCGCCGCTTTCCGGCACCGGGCTTTGGCAGGTGCTGGCGGCGGCGGCGTTGCGTCCTGTCGCGACAGTCCCCGGCATTCCCTCGCCGCCGCAGCCGGATCGCGTGGAGCGTCTGCGCTTCGACCTGCTGCTGCGGCTGGGTGACGAGCCTAGGGTGATTGCCGACCTCGCCTTCAATGCTGGACATTCCCGCTTCTTTGGCGAGGCTCTGTTGCGCGCATCGGCGCGTCCGGGCAAACGCGCCGCCCAGCCGGTTTTGGCCGATGGGGGAGCCGATGCCCGTTTGTATGGCAAATTGCAACCGCCGCCTGAAACTCCCTATCCCCGCATCGATCCGGTCCGCGACGGCCAACCGGATTTGGCGCTGCTCGCCGGGATTTTGGCCCCGGTGGCGGCCATGCCCGGAGTATGGTTCCTGCCTTTGGGCATGGCCGCCGAGGCCGGGGATTACCGCCAGCCCGAAACCGTCGGCAAGGATGGCTTGGACACATTCGATGCCGATGCCGCAGGCTGGTTCGTGGAAGCGGATTTGGTTCCCGACCTGGACGCCTTGGCCGTTGCCGAACCCGGCC
>CAZOTR010000008.1:18573-39358 GCA_964582755.1 uncultured Methylococcaceae bacterium
GTGGAAGCGGATTTGGTTCCCGACCTGGACGCCTTGGCCGTTGCCGAACCCGGCCAAACACCGCCCTATCCCGGAACGGCTAGGTTGATGGCGGAAGCCTTCGAGCGGGTCTACAACCGGGATCTGCGCTTGCGCGGATTGCACGGCCTATTATTCGTGGATGAAGTGGCCTTGGTCGCCGCGCCGGATGCCGCGCATGGCGTCTGGCCCGCCGCCGGAGGCGGGGCAGGGATGTCGCCGCCGCCCCTGCTCGAAGAGCATCCCCCGGTTTTGTTGGATCTCGGTTTCCGCGAGTGTTCCGAGCCTATGCGTGTCGAGGGGATTGCGCCAGGTTTCGGCCCGACGGCGGGGGGAACCCCGGTTCAACTCAAGGGCCGTGGCTTTGTGTCCGGGGCGGCCATCGTCCGTTTCGGGGGCGTCCCGGCGACGGCGGTGCAGGTTGCAGGCCCGGAAAGTTTGAGTTGCCTGACACCCGCCGCGATGCAAGTCGGCACCGTGTCGGTGACCGTGGAGATTGACGGTGCCATTGCCGCATTGGCCCAAGGATTTCGCTATGCGTTGGCGGATGGCGCCGCCCTGCCGCTGGCGGCGGACGCCGCCCAGTTTGACCTTGCGGCCAGTCCCTTGTTGGCGATACAACGGGAATTGGTCCGGCTTTGCTTGGCGCGGGGGGACGCGGTGGCGATTTTCGGCTTGCCGGTCCATTTTGAAAAACGGCAGTGCTTTGACTGGTTGGAACGCCTGCGGCCGCTGCTGGGATGGCCCAGCCGGGGCGATCTGGCGGACGAACTCGGCGGGGCCGCCGACCTCAGTTACGCTGCGGTTTACCATCCCTGGCTGTTGCAACGGGATGCGGTGGAGCGCTCCGGTTTCGTGGCGACTCCCCCGGAGGGCGCGGTTTTGGGCATGATCGCCGGTTCGGAGCGGCGGCGCATGGCGTGGGCCGCGCCGGCGAATATCCCGCTCAAGGCACCGCTGGGCCTGGCGCCCGAATTAAGCGCTGCGGATGCCTCCGACCTGTTGGCGGAGAATTTTAACCTGGTCCGCGCCGAACCCCGTGGGTTTCCCGCAGCCAGCGCCCGCACCCTCAGCGGCGACCAGAACCAATCCCAGTTGTCGGTGCGTCGGCTGCTGATTCTGTTGCGCAAGACCCTGGCCGGCCTGGGGGCCGAGTTGGTCTTCCAGAGCAATTCGGAGCGCCTGCAAGGCCGCTTGCGCTTTGAATTGGAAAATCTGCTGCGCGGCTTTTTCGACCGCGGCGCCCTGGCTGGCAGCGCTTACGGGGAGGCTTTCCGGGTGACGGTTTCCGGCGAAGGGTCGGAATTGGGACAACTCATCGCGGAAGTCCGCGTCGCCCCCTCGCGGCCGGTGGAATTCATCACCGTGCGCCTGATCCGCACCGGCGACGGTGTGTTGCAAATCGGCGAGGGCTGAGTCCCATGGAAAATCAGGAATATCCTTTTTCCTCCTTCAACTTCCTGGTGTCCATCACCATCAAGGACGCCCCGGCCGGGCTGGGCTTGTCCGATCCGCTGTGCAATGCGGAGTTCTCCGAGTGTGACGGGCTGGAAATGACCATGGAGCCAAAGACAATCAAGGAGGGGGGGAACAACACCCAGGTGATCCATCTGGCGGGACCGGTGAGTTACGGCAATCTCACCCTCAAGCGCGGCATGACCTCCAACCTGGATTTATGGAAATGGTTCAACGCCGCGGCTGGCAACTGGCGGGTCAGCCATCCGGTGCAGCGCGGACTTTTGGCCGGGACGGAAATTATCCTGCGCGATGCCGCCCGTTCGCCGTTGTTGCGGTATGCCTTGTACGACTGCCTGCCGGTCAAGCTCAAGGCCGCGCCGATGAACGCCAAAGACGGCATCATCGCGGTGGAGGAGTTCCAGATGGCGTATAGCTATTTCACCGTCGAAATCGCCAAGGCGGGGTGAGGGAAATGTTGCGCAAGGCCAAACTCATCGAGATGAAATGGAACGGCAAGAGCGCCGCGCCTACGCCGGTCAACGGCGGTAACGACGTGGAGGTCCAGTTCAATCCGCAGACCCTCAAGATTACCTATTCGACCGAGAACAAGGGGGGCAGCCAGCCGGGCGGCTCCTCCAAGCAGTTCGTCGGCCAAGGCAGTTCCAAACTTAGCGTCGAGTTGTTGTTCGACACCACCCAGAGCGGCACCGACGTGCGCTGGTGGACCGGCAAGGTGGCCTTTTTCCTGGGCGCGCGCAAGCAGTCCGACCCCAACAACAAGCGCACCCCGCCGGGTGCGCAGTTCGCCTGGGGAACCTTTGAGTTTTCGGGCGTCGTGGATTCGCTACAGGAAACCCTGGATTTCTTCTCCGAAAATGGCACGCCGCTGCGGGCCGTGGTGCAACTGGGCATGACCCGGTTGGATATCGTTTTTCCAGACAGCGAGAAGCCGGCCACGGCCAAAAGTGGCCAGCCGGGTTCCCAGCCATTGAAGCCGCCGCCCCCCGGCGGCAATCTGCCCAAGGCGGTGGGCAAGGATGGCAATGGCGACAATTGGAAATCGGTGGCCGCGGCCAACAATGTGGACGACCCCCTGCGCGTGCCCTCGGGCAAGTTGCTGGACATGAACGCGGGCGCGTCGGGAGGGGTAGGTTTCGGTGGCGTGGCCGCTGCCGGTGTCCAATTGAGCGCCGCAGGCGGCATCAGCGCCGGGGCGGGCATTGGCGCGGGCGCTTCGGCGTCGGTGGGATTCAGCGCAGGCCTGGGGGCCGGCGTGGGTTTCAGCGCGGGCGGTGGCTTGAGTGCCGGCGGGGGAATCGGCATTGGCGGCGGTGCAAGCCTTGGGGGCGGCTTGGGCGGCAGCGCGGGCTTTGGCGCCGGAGCCGGCATCGGCGGCGGCGCAAACTTTGGGGGTGGCCTAGGCGGCGGGGCGAGTGCCGGGTTCGGCCTCGGTGGCGGTGTGGGCGGCGGGGCGAGTTTCCAGGCCGGGGGGGCTGCCGGGTTCGGGGCCGACGGGGGCTTCCAGGCGGAAGCCGATTTCACCGCCGGCTTCAAGAGCGGATAGCCATGCCCATCATCATCAACGAATTTGAAATCATCCCGGCACCGCCGACCCAGCCGGCGGAGGCAGCGCCGGTTGCCCGGCAGGAACGCAATGAGGAAGCGCCTTTGCGTCCCGAGGACATCGAACGTGTCGTGGAACGCCAGCGGCAACGCCGCTTGCGGGTGTGGGCCGACTGACATGGCCGGCAATCCGCAGCCTGGCTACCAACCCGCCCGCCCGCTGATCCGGCTGGAAGGCGCGTTGCAAGATGCCTTGGGGGAGAGCGAACTATTGTCCCTGATGGTGGAGGAGACCACGCCGGGCCTGTTCCGCTGCGAGGCCAATTTTCTCAATTGGGGGCCGAAGGGGGGCCAGGTGGGTTTCTTGTATTTTGACCGGCAGACGTTTGATTTCGGCAAGACCCTGGCGGTGGAATTTGGCCCGCCGGGAGCGGGCGGGCCGGTTTTCGCCGGCCGGATCACCGCCATCGAGGCCCATTACCCGCCGGAGCGCCCGCCGGAAATCCAGGTGTTGGCGGAAGACCGCTTCCAAGATTTGCGCATGGAACGCCGCACCCGGAGCTTCGAGAACAGCACCGACGCCGACGTGGTCCGCCGCATCGCCTCCAAGCATGGCCTCACGGCCCAGGTGGATCTGGACGGCCCGACGTATCCGGTGCTGGTCCAGTGCAACCAGAGCGATCTGGCTTTCTTGCGGGAGCGGGTGGCCGCCGCCGACGGGGAGTTGTGGGTCGACAACCGCACCCTCTATGCCCAGGCCCGGACCCGCCGCAAGGCCGGCGAGGCCGAGCTGTCCTGGGGCAAGGAATTGTTGGAATTTTCGGTCATGGCGGATTTGGCCCACCAGCGGACGGCGGTGCGGGTGACCGGCTGGAACCCAACGGACAAGGATCTCATCAGCGCGGAGGCCGGCGAAAGCGCCATACGCGCCGAATTGCAAGGTGGCCGCGGCGGCAGCGGCATTCTGGGGCAGGCGCTGGCGGCGCGGACCGAGCCGGCGGCCCGCGCCCATCCGCTGGACGCGCAGGAAGCCAAGGCGCTCGCGGAGGCCCGCTATCGGGCCAGGGCGCGGGGCTTCGTCCGGGGCTACGGCGTGGCGGAGGGCAACACCCGTGTGCGCGTGGGCGTCCATCTCACTTTGAAGGGCTTGGGGCCGTTGTTTGACGGGCCGTATTACGTCACCCTGGCCCGCCATACCTTCACCCTCAAAGACGGCTACCGCACCGCCTTCGAGGTGGAGCGTCCGGGCTTGGGAGGTTGAATGGGACCGGCGGACATCAACGTGGCGGCAATGGAACGGCAACGGCTGTTCGGGGTGTATCCGGCGCTGGTGACTGATATCAAAGACCCGGCGGGGTCTGGCCGGATCAAGGTGAAGCTGCCCTGGATGCCGGACGATGACGGCGGTTACGAGGTCTGGGCCAGGCGGGCGGTGCTGATGGCGGGCAACAACCGTGGCACTTGGTTCATGCCCGATGCCGAGGACGAAGTGTTGGTGGCCTTTGAAGGCGGCGATCCGCGCCTGCCCATCATCATCGGCGCGCTCTGGAACGGCAAGGACGCGCCGCCGGAGAGCATGGACGGGGCGGGCAACAACTACCTCAAGACGATCCGTTCCCGCAACGGTGTCAAGATCACCCTGGACGACACCGACGGCCAGGAAAAGCTGACCCTGGAAACGCCGGGCGGACAAAAGCTGACCTTGAAGGACGGCCCAGGCACCGTGGAGATTCAGGACAGCAACGGCAATTCGGTGAAGATGGAGAGCGCCGGGGTCACGATTACCGCCGCCGCCAAGCTCACGATCCGCGCCGGCACGATGGAAATCAACGCTGGCATGGTGACGGTGAATGCCGGCATGTCGAAGTTCTCCGGCGTCGTGAAATCCGACACCAACATCACCAATGCCACGGTGAGTTCCAGTTACACCCCCGGCGCGGGCAACATCTGGTAGCGATGATAGAGGAGCATACATGCGCACTGCGATTTACTGGCTGAAGCCTTCCCTTCTGCGAGGCCCCGTCACCGCCGCCGGGCCGGAAGCGGACTTCTTTGTGCCGCAGATATTGCAATTGAAAACCGACGACTTCATGGACGCCTTCCTGGCCGCCGCCGCCGCCGGCCCCGCGCCGCTGGCCGCCCTGGTTCCCCCCGCGCCCGCCGGGGGCAAGCTACTTAAGCTGTTCCAGCCCGCCCATGGCCGGTTTTACCTGGTGTGCGCCTCGCTGGCCTGCCGCTTGCCGGATTTTCCCGACCACAGCCTCCAGCCGGAGCAGGCCGAAACCGTCTTCTTCGTGCTGCGCAAGTCCATCCAGGGTGCCGAGTATGGCTGGGTGCCGGGCGAGAAGGCCGGCGCTTGGAAACCTGTGGACGGCCTGGATGTGCTGGCGGACGAGGAGCGCCTGCCGCTGATCCGCGCCAATGCCGCGGGCGGGCGCAGCCTGTGGTTTGGCTATCTGCCCCTGTCCGGGCGGGAAAGCTACGCGGTCCCACCGTCCACGTTGGCCCCGCCCTTGCCGCCGGACAAGGATCCCCGCATCCAGGAATTGGGGGCGCGCTTCACCAAGCCGCTGGCGCAGGGCATCATCGGCCAAGCCGCCAAGCCGCTTGGCGCGGCCCTCCCGGCCCGGCGGGCGCTTAACCTGTCCGTGTTCATGTTGCTGGACCTCTACGATTACTTCCATGTTTTTTTGAAGGATGTCGCGGACGCGCTGCTGGTCGGGACGCCGGCCCCGTTCACCGGCGAAAAAGCCACGGCGAAAACCCAGTTGCTGCAATTCCTCCACAGCGAATCGGTGGGGACCGGGAGGACTCTGGGTTCGGCGCTCAAGCAGGTGGTGGCCAAGCAAGGCGATTTGGACCAGCTCGGGGATGGCAATGTGGAAAGCCTGGGCTTCGACGCCAGTTTTAGCCTGGCGGCGTTTCCCGCCGCGACATTGGCGGGATTGGAACAGAAAGTGCGCGACGCCTTGCCGGCCGAGTCGCCGCAAGATTTGAATTTTCCCAAATTCGCGTCCGCGTCCCAGGACGGTGCCGAGCGGGCGGAAACCTGCTTCATCGTCCGTTGCGTCTACCAGCGGCCTTGTTGCGACATCGAGTACCGCGTCAGCCAGCGCAGCGTCCCGTTCACCGTGGCGGCGTTCTTCGACGGCGACGCCCCGGCCCGGCCGGTGCGGATTCCCTTGCCGTCGGATGTCAGCATCGGGGGCTTGCGGAAGTTCCAAAAGGGCGTGACTTTTCTGCTCTCGGAGTCGTTGCAACGCAAAGTCAACCGCATCACCGGCAAAGAGAAGGAACTGCTCCAGGACAAGCCCATCGACGCCGAGAGCGACGGCGACTTCGCCTTCATCTGCTCCTTCTCGATCCAGATCATCTTCATCGTCGCCTTTTTCCTGTTGCTGCTGTTCGTGATAATCCTGAACCTGTTGTTCTGGTGGCTGCCGTTCTTCCGCATCTGCCTGCCGGTTCCCAAAAAACTGTTTTCGAGTTGAGCCATGGGCAAGAGCCAACCCCACTTCTTAGGCCAGGGTCCGGCGTTCCCTCCGAGGATCGGCGCGGACGGCCGCTTCGCTTGGTCCGCCGGGGAGGACAACATCCGCGAATCCATACGCCTGATTTTGCTGACGGAGCCGGGCGAACGGCTGATGCGGGAAGAATTCGGCTGTGGCCTGCGCCGCTTCCTCTTTGAACCCAACACCGTGGTGACTCGGATGCATATCCGCGACGCCATCCTGCGCGGCCTGACCCGCTGGGAACCGCGCATTACCCTGGAAGACGTGATAGTGGACACGGATTCCGAAGCTTCGACCGAGGTCCGGGTCAGCATCCTGTTCCGCCTGGTGGCCACCCAGGAGCCCGGCCGTTTCGGCCTGAGCCTGCAACTGGAGAATTAACGCCATGCCTTTGTCGTTGCCCGGTCTGGATGATTTGAATTTTGATCGCTTGCTGGATGAGGCCAGGCGGCGCATCCCGGCCTTCACCCCGGAATGGACTAATTTCGGCGTGGAGAGCGACCCCGGCATCACCCTGGTGCAGTTGTTCGCGTTTCTCACGGATGCCATCGTCTACCGCGCCAACCGCATCCCGGAGCGCAACCGCCTCAAGTTCCTGCAATTGCTCGGCATCCCCTTGCAGCCGGCGGCGGCGGCCACCGGCATCATCCACATCCGCAATGACCGCGCGGCGCGGACGCCGCTGCCGCTGGAGCCGGGGGTTGTCGTGTCCGCCGGCAAGGTGGATTTCCTTACCGCCGACGGCGTCACGGTGCTTCCCCTGGAGGCCCGCGTCTATTACAAACGGGAGGTGAAGCCGGACGATTCCCGCTACCCCGATTTCCTGGCGCGCCACGAGGCCATCCGGCTGGCGGAGGAGGCCGCGTCGGGAACCTCGACGGCGGCGGTGCAACTGCGCTTCTACGAACCCGTGGCAATGGCGGCGCCCGGCGCGGCCACGCCCGACCCCGCCCTGAACCTTGCGGACACGCTGGACGGATGCCTCTATGTCGCGCTGCTGGCGCCGCCCGGCGCGGCCACGGCGGAGCAACTGGATGCCTTGCGCCAAGGCATCGCCGGGCAGACCTTGTCGCTGGGGCTGGTGCCGTCGCTGTCCGGCAGCGTGGAACCGCTGTTGCCCAAACACACCGCCACCGCCCCGGTTCCCGCCTCCAACCTAATCTACGAACTGCCGGGAAATCCCGGCGTCGATCCGGCCAATGCCGTCTACCGCCCGGTGCAAGCTATCGCCGGCGCCGGCTTGGCCGACCAGCCGACGGTGGTGATGCTGCCGCTGCCTAATGCCGACGGCTTGGGAACCTGGATTTTCAACGATCCTTTGAACGAGGGCGCGAAGGATTTTCCGCCCCGGATCGAGGACGAGGCGGTGCGGGCGCGGCTTTTGACTTGGCTGCGGCTACGCCTGAAACCGGTGGCGGCCGGCGGCACCCTGCCGCAACTTCGCCTCTCCTGGGCGGGAGTCAACGCGGCCCGCATCTACCAGGCCGTGCCGGTGGCCAATGAATTTCTCGGCACCGGCACCGGCGAGCCAGACCAGACGTTCAGCCTAGCCAATACGCCGGTGCTGCCCAACACGGTGGCGATAGCGCTGCAAGATCCGCTGACCGGGGCGGTCGGGGTTTGGCGGCGCACCGACGATCTGCTGGCCGCCCTGCCCGGCGACCCGGTGTTCGACCTGGACGCAGAGGCGGGTTTGGTCCGCTTCGGCGACGGTATTCGGGGGGCGCGGCCACCGCTGGGTGTCCGGCTGTTTGCCGGCTATCAATATGGCGGCGGACGCCAGGGCAATCTCGGGATAGGCGCGGTCAAAACCAGCCGCGATCCAAGGCTACAGGGCGGGTTCGTGATCGAAAATCCGTTGCCGACCACGGGTGGAGATCTGGGGGAAAGCGCCGCCGAAGGCGAACAGCGCCTGCCTCTGGTGCTGCGCCATCGGGACCGCTTGGTGACGGCCCAGGATTTCCGCGACATCGCTTTCCGGGTGCCGGGCGTGGACATTGGCCGCGTGGAGGTGCTGCCCCTGTTCCGGCCCGGCCCGCCGCCGGAACTTGCCGCGGCCGGCGTCGTGACCCTGTTGGCCTTGCCCCGCTTCGATGTCGCCCGCCCGCTTTGGCCTGAGGCGGACCGGCTGTTCCTGCGCCGGCTCTGCGATTACCTGGACGAGCGCCGGCTGATTACCACGGAAATCTATCTGCGCGGCCCGGCCTACCGGGACGTTTATGTCAGCGTCGGCATCAAGGCGCGGGGGGATTCCTTCCCGGACAAGGTGAAGCAGCAAGTGCGCGACCGGCTCAATATTTACTTGTCCTCGCTGCCGCCGGGCGGGCCTGATGGCCGCGGTTGGACGCTGAACAAGTCGCTGTTGCAAAAGGATCTGGAAGCCGTCGTGAGCCGGGTGCCGGGCGTCGATTATGTCAACGGTTTGCGCCTGGGCTTGGCCGACAAGGTGGAGCGCGACGCCATCGATTTTAGCAACCTGGAATTGCCGCGCTTGGCGACCCTGGCGGTCGATCTGGGCGACGCCGCGGCATTGGAAAGTCTCTTCGCCAACCCGGCGCCGGCCACCCCCGACCCCTCCAAGGTGGTCCAGGTGCCGGTGTTGAAGGCGAAGTGTTGAGCGTGCGGAGGCGACGGCATGGATCCCAACGGCACCCGCTTCCATCTGCTGAGAACCCGCCCGGAGTGGCTGGGTGCCTGCCGCGAGGAGCATCCTGACGGCAGTCCCGCCGACTCTGGCCAGTGGGAACATTTGAGTTGGGACCAAGCCGAGTCGGCGGTCACGCTGCGGCCCGAATTGCCGCTGTTCCGCCGCCGCCAGGGTGGGCAGCCGCTGACGCTGGCGGAACGGCGGGGCGCGGCGGCAGACCGCCACGGCAACCGTTACTGGATCACGGCAGACCGGCGCGGTATTTACCGGCAACCCGGCGGCGGGGGCCGTCCGGCGGTGTGGTGGTCGGCCACGGTGGCACCCGTTGCCGCCGCCCCAGGCTTCTCCCCCGTGTCCCCGCCGATGGAGCCACCGGAACTCCAGGGCTTGGCGATCACCGTCCGGCAGTTCCTAGTCGTCGGGATTGCGGGTGGCCTGTTGCTGTTCGACCTGCCTAAGGGCGGGCCACCCCAGTGTCTGCCGCTTCCTGCGGATTTGGCTGTGCGGCCCTGGGATTTGGCCGCCGCCGCCGACGGTGGCTTGTGGGTGTTGGACCGGGTGAACCGGCGGGCCTATGCCTTGGACGGTGGGTTCCGCTTTCGGGCTGTGGGCGAGCTACAGACCGATGTCGCGGCGGTCGAGCCTGCGGCATTCCAGGCGGCGGACGGCAGCACTCCGGTGCCGCCGCCGCAACCCATGGTCCGCCACCTCGGACTCGATCTTGCGTTGGCCGAAGACCCGGTCGGCATCGAGGCCTTGCCGGACGGCGGGGCGCTGATCCTGGACGATGCGCCTGCGCAAGCCTGTTCGCGGCTTTTCCTCTACCGTGCGGGCGGCTTCTCCGCAGCCCTGCCCCTTGCGGAGCCGCCACCGGACGACGGCAGCGCTCCGATCCAGGTGCGGGCCTTGGCCATCGCCTTCGACGCCCTTGCCTCCCGCTTGTATGCGGTGGATAGCTGGGGTCGGCAGGCCATCGCGTTCGATTTGAGCCTAGACTCGCCGAACAGCCTGGAACTGCGCCGGGATTTCCTGCCGTTGCACGAGCATGGCGGCCGGGGTTTGATGGTGTGGCGGGAGGGGCGCTCGGCCCGCGTGTTCTACGACCTTGCCGCCCCCGGCAACGCGGATGCAAGCGTCCGCTGGGCGGCGGTGGCCAGTCTGGACGAGGAAAGCCGTTTCGAGCGGCGGGGGGTCTTGCTGAGTCCGGTCTTCGACGGCAAGACCCGGGACTGCGTCTGGGACAGCCTGTTTCTCGATGCCTGCCTGCCGCCAGGGTCGGCCCTCGCCGTGTCCAGCCGGGTCCACAACAACCGGGAGTTGGTCGAAACCGCGCCGTTCCGGGCGGAGCCTGGGCTTTACCGGCGTGGCTTGGGCGCCGAATTGCCGTTCTTCGACCCTTACGCCGACCAGGCGGACTCTCCATCGGACTACGCCGGCACCTATGAATTGTTGTTGCAGCAGGCCGAGGGGCGCTATCTGCAACTCCGTCTTGAGTTCCAGGGGAACGGCACCGTTTCGCCGGAGGTGCGGGCGTTGCGGGTCTACTATCCGCGCTATTCCTACACCGAACACTATTTGCCGGCGGTTTACCGCGACGACGCGGAGTCGGCCGCGTTCCTGGAACGTTTCCTGAGCAATGCCAGGGGCATTTACAACCATATCGAAGCCCATATCGGCGAGGTGGGATCGTTGTTCGATCCCCGCAGCGCGCCGCCGGAGGCTTTGGATTGGCTGGCGGGTTGGCTGGGCCTGACCCTGGACCCTCTGTGGGGGGAGTTGCACCGGCAAGACCTCAACCCGCCCTATGTTGACCGCCGCCGGCTGTTGATCCGCTTCGCGCCCCGGCTGTTCGAGCGGCGCGGCACGCCTGAGGGTATCCGGTTTGCGCTGCACTTGCTCCTGGACCCTTGCCTGGAAGAACTCATAGCCCGCTTGCAGGCGGCGGCGACGGTGGAAGACGCCGCGTTGCGGCTGGCTTTGGCCCGCTACGGCATCCGTTATCCGACGCCTTATGACAGTCTCGACGAGATTGAGGATCTGTTCTACCGCTACCTGCTCGCGGCGGAGCGCCCTTCCCAAATCCGTTTGGTGGAGCGCTATGCCACCCGGGGCGGGCGCGGGCTGGCGGCGGGCGATCCCACCGCCGTGGAACAGCCGGACGAGGGCGCCCACCGCTTTTCCGTGTTGGTGCCGGATGATCTGGCGCCGGAGCGACAGGCCATGGCCGAGCGCATCATCCGCTTGGAGAAGCCGGCGCATACCGACTTTGATCTGCGCTCTTACGTCGAGGGCTTCCGGGTGGGAACGGTGCGGCTGGGCTTGGACACTTTGCTGGGGGATTCCGCGGCCTTCCGTCCCATAGAGCTTGGGCGGCACACGCTTGCCGACGGCTACCTCGCGCCGGCCCCGCCCATGGACGAGCAGGAACGCATTATTTTGAACCGCGACCCGTTGGTCGGCCTACCGCCTTTGTGAGGGGAATTGGAGATGAAAAACTGCATCAATACCGAAATCGAGGAATCGCCCCTGGATCCCCGGAAACGGGTGCGCTACGCCTTCGGCATGGTTTTGGGCGTCAGCGATTTTCGCCAGGAGCAGGTCTACTTCGCGGAGCAACACGCCTTGGCGAACCGCTTGCTCCACGGTGCCGGCACGGTATCCGGGCTGCGCGTCGGGGTGGCGGCGGCGGCGGACGGCAGCGACGCGGTGGTGTCCGTCTCCGAAGGCTACGCGCTAAGTCCCAAGGGGCGCTGGATCTACGTGGACACGCCGCAATGCGGGCGGCTCGACAATTGGTTGCAGACCCACAAGGCCACCGCCAACCCACCCTTGGCCGCCGGCCCGCGCCGCATTTATGTGACCTTGGGTTACGACGAATGCCCCACCGATTTGGTGCCCATCGCGGCACGGGCCTGCGCGGCGGTCGAGGACTCCCAGGCGCCGTCGCGGGTGGTCCAGGGCTTTAAGCTGGGGTTTGCCTGGCATCCGCCGGGCCAGCCTGCCGAGGAGGCGGCCCGCGCCTTCGGGGAATTGCTCCGCTGGGTGGAAATCGTCCCGCTGGCATCTCCGGCGGCCGATGACGGCGATGCCTTTCTGGCGGCGGTGCGCGCCTTGGGCGAGCCTGACTCCCCGCCGGCGCTGCCATCCCCACCGGACGCAATCTTTCAGTTGCCGGAAGCGGACGCGGCGAACCTGCTGCATCAGGCGCAGGTGATTTGGGCCACGGAAGTCACGCCCCGGCTGGCGGCGGCGGCGGATGACGACATCCTGTTGGCGGCGCTGGATTTCACCCTGGACGGCCTGGGCCGGCTGGTGGTGACGGTTGGCCCCGGCGGCGCATTGGTCGCGCCCGGCCTCGTAAGCGTGGACGAGTCCGCCCGGCCTGTCCTGCTGTCCTCACGGGTGCAGCAGGAATGGTTGGCGGCATTCGGCCCCTGGCCAGCCCTCTAGGAGAGCGCACCGTGGACGCGAATATCAACCAGCGGTTTCTCGACCAGCCCATTTTCGACCAGGGTATCTCCAACACCCATTTCTTCAATGGCCGCGTGCTGACGGCCGGCGACCTCCAAGACGAGCAGCGAGCCAACCGCCGCCAGCACTGGCAATTGGGGCGGGGGCTGGGCCGCGGGATAGTCCGCGGGCTGGACATACGTTTGGTGGACGCGGGCGGCAATGCCCAAGCGCCGGTGGTGTCGGTGTCGCCGGGGCTGGCCTTCAACGGAAAAGGCCAAGCCGTCGAACTGTCCGTGCCGCTGCAAGCCTTGGTGTTGGAGGCTTTCACGGCGCCGGTGTCGTTGGATGCCGGGTTGTTCCACGACTGCCCCTTGGCGGTCGCCTCGGTGCCGCGTGGCAGCGGCATCGTGTTGCTTACCGCCGCACCCGCCTCCACGCCGGACGGACAGGCGCCCTTGCGGGGCTTCAACGACGGCACGGTGGCCGGCTGCGGTAGCCGCTACGACCTGGAGGGCCTGCGTTTCCGCACCGTCACGCTGTCCCCGGAGGCTATCGCTAAATGGGTGGGTGCGGAAACCCTGAATGCGCTGAAGGCGTATCTGGGCAAGGATGATATTCCGGGCATTTCCAAGCTGCGCAACCGCTTGGCCCATTTGTTCCTGGGCAGCGAGGAACTGGCCCTGTTTTGGAAGAATCCGCTGGCGGCCGACCCCGCCATGAAATTCGGGCTGTTGGAGCGCCTGCTGGCCGACCCCGCCGGCCCTTTGGACGAATGCGAAGTTCCGCTGGCTTTGCTGTACGCGACGGCACAGGGGGTTCGCTTTCTGGACCAATGGGCGGTTCGGCGGCGGCTGGTCTTCGATCCCCTGGCCGCCAGCTTGGGGCAGGTTGCCGCGCCACGCGGCTTGGCGGAGGCCGAAGCGGCTTTCTTCCAGTTCCAAGACCAACTTGCGGATTTGGCGCAGGCCGTCAAGCCGGCCACCGTCGCCAGCCTCAAGGCGGCGGACTATTTCGACTTTCTTCCGCCGGCCGGCTACTTGCCGGTCAGCGGCGGCGGCACGGCCTGGAAAGGCTTTCTGGGCCTACACGCGCCTGCCGTGGAAACCTCCCTGCACGAGGGGCTGGCACCGGCCTTGATCCGGCAAGCCCTGTTCCATGCCCCGGTGCGGCTGGTCGCGGGCGGGGCGCAGCCCTTGCCGTCGGCGCGTTTCAAGGTTTATCGCGTGGCGGCGCAGCCCGGCTATGTGCTGTTCGCCCGCTCCAACTTGGCGGAAACCGTGGCGGCGGATGTGCCGTTCGACAACACCCTCTGCCAGTTGTCCCCCGGCAAAACCGTGCAGGATGCCATCGAGGCCCTGAGCGCCCGCGATAGCGGCTGCTGCACCCTGCATATCAGGCCCGGCCCGAATTGGCATTTGCCGTTGTTGGCCATCGCCGCCGGCCAGAATGCGGAGATTTGTTTCGACGCCGGGGATTATCCCTTGACGGCCCCGTTGTCCCTGTCCGGGAAGGGGCATCTGCGCATCGTAGGCACCGGGCCGGGCACCCGGCTCCGCGCCCTGGCGTCGGAAGCCGCGTTGTCCTTTAGCGGCTGCCAGAGCGTTTCGGTCAGCCGGATCGCGGCGGAAAGCAGCGTGACCGGCAGCGTCGGACAGGGTTTGAACCAATTGAACGGTGTGCTGACTTTTCTGGACTGTCCAGACGTGGAAGTTGACCGCGTCGTGCTGCGCTGCGGCAGCGGCGGCCCCCCCGCCGCCGCCTGCCTGACGGTGCGCAACCCCGATGGCAAGGGGGCCGGTAGCGCCGTGCGGGTCAGCCGGTCCACGTTCAACGTCGGGCATCAGCAGACGGGGATGGTGTTTGTCAATGTCGGGCGCGCCAGCATCACCGACAATGTGTTGCAGGCCGCAGGCACGGTGGACCGGAACAAAGGCTTGGCGGATGGCGAGTACCGGGGCCGTTTGCGCCGGGGACTCATCACCGCGATTGAGCCGCTTCCGGCCCAAGGGGCCGGGCCGGGGTTTAACGGCCAGTTGACCTACCACAATGTGGCGATCCGTTTCCGCTCCGATCCCGCCGTGGTTTCCCAATGGCTGTTCGCCTTGAACCAATTCAATCCAGCCAGCATCGCCAACGTTCCCGACCTCAAACGCTTCCTGGAGCGCCTTGCCAGCCGGCTGATCCAAGCCGGCGGAAGCTTGCCGGGTTTGGTCAGCCCCAGCTTCAACACCGTGGTCAAGGCGATACTGGCCCAGGACCAGCTCGCCGCCGGCCAGGGAATCGTCGTTGCCGGGAGGCTCGCCACGGAAGTGCGCATCCTCGACAACAGCTTGGACGGTTTCATCCAAGGCATCCACGTTGGCATCAGCCATTTCGAGCCGCAACGGGGAAATCCCGACGTGGCCGGCAGCGTCTGGGTGGAGCGCAATACCGTGCGGGTATTCCTGCCAACCTCGGCCAGCCGCGAGCGCCATGGAATCTTCGTGGGAAATTGCGGCAGCCTCACAATCAGGGACAATTACCTGGACTTGCGCCGAGTAGCCCGCGCCAGCGGCCTGCGCATCGAAGGCATCCGGGTGTTCGGGTTTGTAGACCGGCGGGTGATTGTGCGGGGGAACCATCTGCTTGGCGGTTTCAATGTGGGCATCCGCTTCGAGCCGCGGACGGCATTTGTGGTTGGGGCCAACACCAAGCTGCAATGGATCATCACCGACAACATGGCGACACAGGCGCAGAATCTGGCGGTGCAGGTGCCCGCGAACCTGCGTTCCCGCGTCCGTGGCGTCGATGATAATTACTCTTGACACTGCCGTAAGATCGGGGGTATAAGTGAAGCCGCAAACAGCCTATCTGGTATGGCGCGATGGAGTTTCGGAAAGAGAGCCAAGCCAAAGGTGGATACGTGCAAAGCAAGCGAGAGCATCAGTTAGCTTAGTTAACGCTGGGCAAAACTCCTTTAGTTCAAGTAAGTGGCGTGGCGGTCCATTAAGTAAGCTTTTTTGCAAACTAGATGTGCTTTATCGAGGGGTTCGAATCCCGTGTGTTGCGATGGGCGAGTGCCGAGGGTGCTCGCCCATAAATATTTCCGGCCCCCTGCCTCCCGCCCAGTTCGCTTCCCACTTTATCCCGGTGCTTGTGTCACCCGCTTCCCGCCGGGTGCCGTTTCCGCTGCAATCTGCCCGGCCCTCTTCCTGTCCGGGGGTATGCGATGAGCTTCCTTGAACACTCGCTGCAGATCGGCAAGGCGAGAATCCAAAACCCCGGCTTCGACGCGAAGGTCCTGCGCTTGCGGGCCGAACATGCCGTCGGTTTGGCGGACATCCGCCTGCCGGGGCTGCCCCCCTCGTCCCTGGTTTTCATCCGCCGCTTGCGCGACCCTGCGCCCGGAAGCTTGCGCTTGCAATCCGCCGGCGCACCCTCCCGCGCCTGGGAGCGGGCGATGCGGGAGCGTTTGGCGCAATTGGTGGCTGCGGCCCGGCGCCCGGCGGTGGACGCGGTGGGCGCCAATGCGGAGGCGGTGATTTTTGCCGACATGGCGGAAATGCTGGCTTGTTTTGCCCGCGACCGGGTGCGGGGCGAAGCCGCCGGACGCTGGTGGTGGCGTAGCCTGCTCCGGCAATCGGCGCTGGCGCCGGGGGAAGGCTTGGCGCGGATGCTGGCGCGCAATATCCGGGTGCTGCCGGCGGCGCTGCGCCACTTGTCGGAATGGGGGGAAGCCGCCAGGGTTCTCCGCATGATCCCCGTGGCACGGTGTATGGATCTTTTGGGCGCGCTTGGCCAGGAATACCATTTGTCCCTGCCGCCGGGGCTAGCCTTGGGGCGCCCCGCCGCAGCGCCAAGCCGCCGCGCGCCCGGCGCGGACAAGCCCGGCATGGAAACGCAGCGGCCCTGGCTGGGCCGGACATCGGCGGACTCCAGCCATCGGCCTTTTTCGGGCTGCAATTCGCCGCCCGCCTTCACGCCCGCCGAGCCTCCCTGGCGGGGTCTGATTGAAGAGCCTGCGGAAGCAGCCTCCCTGCCATGGGAAGCGCGGTCTTTACTGGGGCTAGGACTATGCCTGCATCGGCGTCCCGCGGTAGTCCGCGATTCCGCCTTTCAGGCCGCTTTCGGGCGTTGGTGCCGGGAGTCTGCAAACCCGCCACCGCAAGAGCCGCCGTCCACTTCGTCCGCGGACGCATATCCCGCGCCCCCGGCGCCATCGGCATCCGCCGAGTCTCTTCGAAGTGTTCCGCCAACGCCTGTCCGGCAACCGCTTGATGCCGCCCTAGCCCCCCATCCACGCCCCGCGCCTCCAGTTCCGCCGCCGCTTGCCGTTCGGCGCAGGCCCGACGGCAAGGACGGCATAAGGGAGGCGGCGGCTTCCACCGCTGGGCGGCCGAACGGCCCTGTTTCGCCGGCCCCGGCATCGCCGCCAAGCGCCCGTTTGCCGGAAACGGCCAGCGGACAGGCGGGCCTTGGGGTTTGCGCGGCGGATTCTATTCCACGGGCGGCCCCCGGTTGGGACGCGGCGGGTGTTCCGCCTGCGCCCGACGAAGGCAATGTGGCCTTGCCGCCGACATGGGTGTTGCCGGGGGAGGGTGGCGATGCCCCTGCTGTTTCCCAGGACACTGCGGTGTTCGACGAAGCCTCTTCCGCGTTGCCGAATCTGGAAAACGGCGTTGACACCGACCTGGGCGGCGCGCTTTATCTCATCAACATGTTGGTGGGCCTGGACCTGCCCGCCTGTTTTGAAGAAGAGTGGGCGCTGGCCAGCCGGCTAGGCGCTTGGGGAACCTTGGAAGCTCTGTGCCGGGGGTTGCTGGCGGGACAGGAAGCCTACGCGGACGATCCCCTTTGGCCGGCCTTGGCCTTGTTGGAGGGGCGTCGTCCGGGAACCCTGCTGGGCTCGGATCTCCTCGAACCGGAGGCATTCCGCTTGCCGCCGACATGGCCTGCGAAGGCGGGTGACCACGGACCTTGGGAGTGGGCGGAGGAGGGTGCGGGACTGCGGCTGTGGTCGGTCCAGGGTTATCGCTTGGCGGAAATCCGCCGTTGCCGGGCGGATGCCGGCGGCGAGGCGGCGGAACTGGCGGCGGCGTATGGCGGCTTGACGCCGCCCGTCCCCCGGCCCCTGGCCGAAATGCCTCAGGCCGACCCGGTTGCCAGCCTCGCCGCCGAGGTGGCGCCGGCGCTGCAATCCTGGCTGGCGCGGGTGTTGCCGTTCATTCGCCTGCGGCTGCGCAAGGGGATCGGCCATCGCGGCGACGCGGCCGGCTTGGCGGCGGCGGTTCTTTGCCATCCCGGCCGGCTCTATGCGACCGGTAGCCATGTCGATCTGGTGCTACGCTTGGAGCATGCCTCCCTAGACCTGCGCCGCGCCGGCCTGGACCGCAATCCCGGCTGGCTGCCCGAATTCGGGCGGGTCGTGCTGTTCCACTTCGAGTGAAGGAGAAGGCCATGGGCAACGCATTCGCGGCAATTCCCCATTCGGCAAAAGCCGATTTCCGCATCCATTTCTACGCCGCCGTTTATCGGATCTTGCATATGGTCCGCCGGCTCGGCGCGGACGGCGACCAAGATTTGGGGCGGGTAGTGGAGCGCTACCCGTTTTTGGGGGGCTATGTCGCCGAAATGCTGCCCTATCTGCCCGGCGACGTGTCCTGGGACGGCATGCCCGGCTGGTGGGAGCGGGAAATCGCCGCCTGGGAGGCGGCCAGCAAAACCCGCCTGCCCTTGGTGGTGCTAGGCGAACAGGGGGGGCTGGGTTTCCACCAGTGCATGCTGTTGTTGCTGGCGGGCCTCGCGGAAGAGGATTCCCGTTTCGGCGAGCTGTTCGCCAGTTTGCAGCGGCCCCTCGCGCACCGGCGCCCCTGCCTGGAATTCTTGGGCGCGGCCCTGAAAGACGGCATGCCCGCGGACTGGGACGTGGCCTCCAATGCGCAGGTTTTGACGGGACTGGGCCTGTTGGATGTGCTAAATCCCGACGCAGCCCGCGCCGAGTGGCTGTTGCGGCCCCCGCCGGTGATTTGGGACGCCTTGCGGGGCGAAACGCCGCAGGGCGGGGCGGCGGAATACCGGGTGTACCCATTGGAAACCCTGCCCCAGCTAGCGCAATTGGTGCTGGAGGACGGCTTTCTTGCCAAGCTCAAACAAGCCCCGGCGCTGTTGAAGGCCGGTCGGGCGCGGCTAGTGGTGGTGCGCGGCATGGCGGGCAGTGACCGCATGCCGGTCCTAGGCGCGTTGGCGCAGGCGCTAAAACGGGGGATCATCGCCGTCGATCCCGCCGCCGCGCAGGCCAATGGCGGCGGCGCGGGCGACAAGCTGGCCTGGCGGCACCTGGGGCCGCTGTGCGCGTTGGCGGGTTTCCTGCCGGTTTTGGCCTACGACCTGGGGCCGGGCGAAACCGCCGAAGTGCCGGCCTTGACCGTCTACCGGGGGCCGGTCGGCATCATCCTGGGCCAGGAAGGCGGCTTGGACGACAAGGGCATGGGGCCGGCCCTCACGCTGAACCTTCCCCTGTTCGGGGCCGACCAGCGGGAGCGTTGCTGGTCCTCGGCCTTGAAAGGGCATGTCAAACAGGCGCTGCCGGAGATCGTCGAGCGCTTCCACCTCCCCGGCGGCGAAACCATCAAGCGGGTGGCGACCGCCGCGATTGCCCGCGCCGCCTTGGACGGGCGCAAATACGTCAGCGCCAGCGACGTGCGCGAAGCCTGCCGGGGTGTGGACCGCCAAGCCTTGGATGCCTTGGCCGCGGCCTTGCCAACCGGAGGCGATTGGCAGCAGTTGGTGGTAAGCCCCGCCGTGTGGGCCAAGCTGGACGAACTCGTGCTGCGCTGCCGCCACCGGGAACGCCTGCTGGACCATCTGGCCACGGGATTCGGCGGCCAGCGCAATCGCGGCGTGCGCGGGCTGTTCACCGGGGCCAGCGGCACCGGCAAGACCTTGGCGGCGAAAATCCTGGCCGAGGCGCTCGGCATGGATCTCTACCGCGTGGACTTGGGCGCGGTGGTCAACAAATACATCGGCGAAACCGAGAAGAACCTGCACAAAGTCCTGTCCGCCGCCGAGGAGCTGGATGTCATCTTGCTGCTGGACGAGGGCGACACCCTGCTGGGCCAGCGCACCGACGTGCGCTCCGCCAATGACCGCTACGCCAACCTGGAAACCAACTACCTGCTGCAACGGCTGGAGCATTACCAGGGCATCGTCCTGGTCACCACCAACGCCGCCCAGAGCATCGACCGCGCCTTCCAGCGGCGCATGGACGTGACCGTGAACTTCTCGTTCCCCCAGGCCGACGAGCGCCTCGCCATCTGGCGCTTGCACTTGCCCGCCGGCCATGCCGTCCCCGAATCCTGCCTGCACGAACTGGCCGAGCGCTGCCCCCTCAGCGGCGGGCAAATCCGCAACGCGGCGCAGTATGCCACCTTGCTGGCCTTGGAGGCCGGCGGACCCATGCTCCGCCGCCATTTGGAAACCGCCGTCACCAGCGAGTACCGCAAGGCCGGCGCCCTCTCCCCGCTCGAAGCCGGCAGCGCCGACAGCAGCCCCGCGACGGGCATACAGAGCTTTTTGGAGGCAATGGAACTATGAGCAGCACACATGCCCCGGTGCGGGCCAAATCCAAACAAGGCCGCGGCGCCTCGCCGTCCGGCGGATCGTCCCCCGCACCCGCCCACGCCGCCGCTTCCGGGGGCTTGGGCGTCCTCCACGGTGCCGGTCCCGCCTTCGGGCTGGGCGGCGTCCAGCGGCAGGTGGCCATCGGCAAGGCCGGCGACAGCTTTGAAAAAGAAGCGGACCAGGCTGCGGAGAAGATCGCCGCCGGAAAGTCCGTCGAACCCAACGATATTTCCAAAGTGGATCCCGGTGCCCTGGCCCAGACCCAGGCGAACGAGGAGCGCAAGCCGGTGCAGAAGGCGGAGGCGCAGAAGCCGGAGGAAAACAAGCCGGTGCAAAAGGCCGAAGCCGCCAAGATGCCGGAGAAGAAGCCGGACGCGGTGCAGAAAGCCGAAGCCAAGCCGCCCGAGCAGAAGGTGGACGACAAAAAGCCGGTGCAAAAGGCGGAAGCCCAGAAGCCGGAGGAAAAGAAACCCGTCCAAAAGGCCGAAGCCGCCAAGATGCCGGAGAAGAAGCCGGACGCGGTGCAGAAAGCCGA
>CAZOTR010000008.1:39458-58111 GCA_964582755.1 uncultured Methylococcaceae bacterium
AGGCCGAAGCCGCCAAGATGCCGGAGAAGAAGCCGGACGCGGTGCAGAAAGCCGAGGCCAAACCGCCCGAGCAGAAGGTGGACGACAAAAAGCCAGTGCAAAAGGACGGTGCCGTGGGCGGCGGGCCGGGGGCTTCCGGTGGCGGCAACATGGCCGCTGCGGCCAGCCAGGCCATCGCCTCCAAGGGGACGGGACAAGCGTTGAACCCGTCCACCCGCGGCCAGTTGGAATCCGGCCTAGGCGTCGATCTCGGGCATGTCCGCGTCCACGACGACGCCCGCGCCCGCCAAGCCGCCGACGACCTCAATGCCCGCGCCTTCACCCACGGCAGCGACATCTGGCTGGGGGAGGGTGCCTCCCAGCAGGACACCCACCTCATGGCCCACGAAGCGACGCATGTCGTGCAGCAAGCGGGCGGGGTGCGCAGGATGATACAGCGGAAGTCGCCGTCGGCGTCATCGGCGGGCGAAGGCTCGTGGGATTACGACGGCAAGGAAGGCAAGGTCAGAAAAGGCAAAAGGCTGGTGATTCCAAAAATGAAGGTTCCGACCTTCAAGAAAAAACTGACCACAGCCCCCTTCGACTTGCCCAAGAAATCCGATGACCCCCGCCCCGACACGCAACGGGAAGAATGGGACAAGGCGGTGCGGGCCGGGTCGGGGATTGACAGCAAGCTGGATAAAAAGCTCAAAGCCGAACAAGCGCCCAGCATGACCAAAGGCGGCGAGCCTATCAATTTCCTGAAATTGAAAAACCAGGAGTTTTACATTTTTGGGAATCGGGCGGCGATCAAAAACCGCCTGTTGCGGCCGACGTGGGACCGTGATGGAAAATGGAATTTTTTCCAGGTGGACCACAAGCAAGAATTGCAATTGGGCGGCGGCGAAGGCGTCGACAACCTCTGGCTGTTGGATGCGGCTGCCAATATGAGTTCAGGCCGCAACATCCGCGCCGAGAAAAATCAAAGGATCCAGAAGCTGTTGGACGCCAGCCAGAAAGTCTGGAGCAAACCGCCCGATATCGAAACCATCCGCAAGTCTTACACGATCACGGTCGAATCTGTGGAAGGCGGTTTGCCCGTCGATGGCAAGCCGGCCACCAACTGGTCGTTGGAAGAGATCCGCGACCAGGCGGAACAGGTGGATTCGCTCAAGGCGATGACGAAAAAAGAAATAGAAGCCAAAGGTTTGCAAGGCACGCCCGACAAATTGGTCATTTACACCAATGAAGCCGGGGGCGGCGTGCGCGAAGTGGATTGGAAGGAAGGCGACACTGCGAAGAATGTGAATTTCCTGTTTGGCAAGCTGTTCAAGGTCAACAAGGTTTCCTACAACCAAAAAACCAAGAAAGGTTTCTTGCACGGCAATGCGTTTAAAGACAATAAAGTCCTCGCCGAGGTGCATCCTAAGTTTCCCATCGAAGAATCGGAAGCGGTGGAATACGGAGGCTATGTTCCGTCAGGGGCGGTAACCCACGAGTTGCAATCGCTGCTCAAGGCGAAGGGTCTGAGTCCGATCAAAATTACCCAGGCCGAATTGACCGACCGGGGGTTTGTCGCCCGTGGTCAGATTATTTCGACTTTGCCGCTGCTAAAGGATCTGCAACTGGATCTGTCCATCGACGGGAATGATATTTATGTCAGCAAGGTTTTGGGCGCGGCGGACTTCAAGTTTCCAGGGCCGATTGCGGTCACCGGGGCGAGTGTGGAAATTTTCGCGGGGACGCCGGGGCTGGGCGTTCGCGGCGATGTGTTTTTCGAGATAGACAGGGTCGGCAAAGGCAAGCTGACCGGCAAGGGCAGCACGGGGCGAGGCATCGAGATCGGCGGGGAATTCGACTTCGACACCCAGCTCTTCAACCCCGCCAAAGTCCATGTCCAATACGCCGACGGCAAATTTAGCGGCGGCGGGGAAATCGGCATCCAGGCCGGCAAGGTCAAGGGCATCAAGTCGGCCCACATCACCGCCCATTTCGACGACGAGCTCATCACCGCGACCGGCGCGGTCAAGCCCGACCTACCCGGCATCGAGCAGGGCGACATGACCATGAGCTATGGGAAGGAAACCGGCTTGGTCATTGGCGGCACGCTGCAATTGAAAAAAGATCTGCCGGGCATCAGCAGCGGTTCCGTTTCGGCCCAGGTGACGAAGAAGCCGGGGGAGGAACGCTACATCGTCAAGGCCAGCGGCACGGCCACCCCGAAGATTCCCGGCATCAGCAGCCAGTTGACGGTGAGCTACGACGACGGCACCTTCGACGCTTCGGTGACCGCCGGCTATGAAAAAGGGCGCTTGAAGGGGTCGTTGACCGCCGGCGCCACCAACCGGCCCGTGGACGACAAAGGCAAGCCGGCCGGCGGGGCGGCGGGCGAGAAGGCCGACAAAATCGTGTTTTACGGCGGCGGCTCCCTGTCCCTCAAGCTCGCCCCCTGGCTGCAAGCCACCGCCGGGGTCATGTTCAAGCCCAACGGCGAAATCCAGATTTCCGGGGAAATCGGCCTGCCCGAGGCTTTGAATATTTTCCCGGAAAAGAAGCTCGACAAGAATATCTTCAAGATCGGCATCGACATACCCATCGTCGGCGTGTCGGTGGCGGGGCAGCGCATCGGCATCTTCGCCAACATCACTGGCGGCTTGGATCTCAGCGCCGGCATCGGGCCGGGCCAGTTGCAGGCGCTGAAGCTGAAGGTGGACTACAACCCGGACCACGAGGACCAAACCCATGTGCAAGGCGACGCCAAGCTGCATGTGCCGGCCCATGCGGGGCTGCGGATGTTCGTGCGCGGCGGGCTGGGGGTGGGCATTCCCATCGTCAGCGCCCAGGCCGGCATCGAGGTCGGCGGGCAACTGGGCCTGGAAGGGGCGCTGGACACCGGCGTGCATGTGGACTGGAGTCCTGCCAAGGGCTTGGCGTTGGATGCCAACGCCGAGGTTTATGTGGAGCCGAAGCTGAAATTCGATGTCACCGGTTTCGTGCTGGTGGAGGCGGATTTGTTGCTGACCACCATCGAACTCTATAACAAGCGCTGGCAGTTGGCCGGTTTTGAATATGGCTCCGGGCTGTGCTTCGGGGTGAGCTTCCCGGTCCATTACGAGGAGGGGAAGGAACTGAACCTGTCCTTGGACAACGTCAAATTCCAAGTGCCGGACATCCGACCGAAAGAGATGTTGTCCGATCTCATCAAGAAAATCGCCTAAGCCATGGATACCCCAAAAGATTTCCTCGCAAGCACTCTGAAACCGGCAAACGGCCCCGCGTTCGCGGCGGAATCCGGCGCGGCGGACGACGCCAAGGAACACAACAACCGGGGCGCGTTGCGCCATCTCCAGGGCGACCTCGCCGACGCCCGCGCCGAATACGCGGCGGCCCTCGCCTTGGACCCGGACAATGCCACGGCCCTCAACAATCTCGGCTTCCTGCTCGCCCAGGAAGGCCGCTTGCAAGAGGCCGTGGAACAGCTAAACCATGCCTTGGCCATCGACCCCGACCGCAGCATGGCCCTGGCCAACCTGGGCAGCGTGCGGGTGTTGCTGGGCGACATCGACGGCGGGCGGGCGGCGCTGGAACGCGCGGTGGCGGTGGACCCAGGCAATGTCCAGGGCTGGGACAATCTGGCGCGCTTGCATCTGGCGACGGGGAATCTGGCCGGGGCGGAGCAGTCCTGGCGGCGGGCGGTGGACGCCCAGCCAGGGGAGGCCCGCTTCTGGATCGAGTTGGGCAAGGTCGTCGCGGCGGCGCAACGGCTCCCGGAGGCGGTGGCGCTGCTGCGGGAGGCGGCCAGGTTGGCGCCGGCTTCCGCCGAGGCCAGGGCGCAGTTGGGAACCGCGTTGTTCCTCCGGCAGGATCTGGGTTCGGCGCGCGAGGAGCTAGAGCGGGCCGTCGGCTTGGCGCCCGCCGACACCGGGGTGCGCCATCAGTTGGCGTTGGTCCTCGTGGCGATGGGCGAGCAGCGGGCGGCGGCGGAGGTTTTGCAATCCATTCTCCTGCTCGATCCGGCCCATGTCCAGGCGCTACAAGATCTGGCGGTATTGGCGCTGGGCCAGGGCCGGTTCGGCGCGGCCTTGGAGCGCCTGGACGCGGCCCTGGCGGTCGAGGGCGGCAACCCCCGCACCCGCTACTACCGGGCGCTGGCCTTGGAGCAACTCGGACGCGCCGACGAAGCCGGGGCCGCGCTACGCGAACTCGCCGCCGCAGGCGAGGGGCCTTACCGCGACAAGGCCGGGGAATGGCTGGCGTCCCGACCGGCGGCTTGACCGCCGGACGGTGCGAAGAGCCATGACCCAGCAGCCCGTGGCGCCACCCGCCCCCAATTTTGCCGATTTTCGCAACCGCCATGCCGGCGGCGTCATCCTCGTGTGCGGTTGCGGCGAATCGCTCAACGAACTCGCCGAGCCAGAACGCTTCGTCACCATCGGCGTGAACGATGTCGGTCGCCGCTTTGACCCCGATTATCTGGTGGTGGTCAATCCCCGCGCCCAGTTCAGCGGCGACCGCTACCACTATGTGGAAAACTCCGGCGCGCGCTATCTTTTCAGCCAGCTCGATCCGGGGCCGGTGCGTCCGGCAGTGGTCCGCTTTCGGCTGGGACGCCGGGGCGGGGTCGATTTCAGCGATCCCGAGGTGTTGCATTACACGCAGAACTCGCCCTATGTCGCCCTGTGTTTGGCGATACATATGGGCGCCCGCCACATCGGCCTGATCGGGGTGGACTTCACCGAACATCATTTCTTCGCCCGCACCGGGCGGCATGCGCTGGCGGGGCGGCTGGAGCAGATCAACCGCGAATATGCCGCGCTGGCGGCGGCCTGCCGGGCGCTGGGCGTCAACATCGTCAATCTGAGCCGCAACAGCCGCTTGACGGCGTTTCCCAAGGGCAGCTTGGAAGACTGGGCGGCGAAGCCCGCGCAAGCGCCCGCCGTCCGGGCGGTGTCGCGCCGTATGCGGGTCTTCGCCGTCAATTATCGGTTCCTGACGTGCGGGGACGTGTTTACCACAGCGCTGCGCCATGCGGCGGGGGAGCTTCCCATCGACTATGCCGAAGCCTATTGGGACGATCCGCGCCTGCCCGAGAAAGTCGCCGCCGTCGATCCCGACCTGTTGTTCGTCGTCCATGGCCGGCGTTTTGCGCAGCGCTGGGGCGATGCGTTCCGCGGCCGGCGCAGCGCGGTGTGGTTGGTGGACGAGCCTTACGAGGTTGACGACACGGCGGCATGGTCGGGCCGGTTTGACACGGTTTTCGTGAACGACCCCTCAACCCTGGCCCACCACCGCAACGCCCATTACCTGCCCATGGCCTATGATCCCCGCACGGCGCTGGCGGGGGAGGGCGGGCGGCCTTATGCGGTGGGTTTCATCGGCGGCTACAACCGGACGCGGGAGCGCAGCCTGTTGCGGTTGCTGGATGCCGGCTTATTGTCCTATGTGGTCGGCAACGGCTGGAAATCCGAGCGCTTGCGGCGGCTGTGCCTGGCCGGCCACACCGAGCCGGCGCGGACGGCAGAGCTTTACGCGCAGACGCGGCTGGTCGTCAACGTGTTCCGCGATGTCCACCACTTCAATCGGGAAAAAGTCCAGCCCTGGTCGTTGAATCCGCGGGTATACGAGGCGCTGGCCTGCGGCGCCTTGGTGGTTTCTGAATGGCGTCCCGAGGCGCCGTCGGTGTTTCCGCAATTGCCGACCTTTGCCACGGATGACGAGCTGGTGGCGCTGGTGCGGGATTTGTCGGCAGACGAAAACCGCTATCGCAGCGTTCTCGATGCCTGCCGCCAGCGCTTGCCGGCGCATACCTACGCCCGCCGCCTGGCAGGGGCGCTGGCCGTGGCCTTGGGCGCAGCCATGCCGGCCGCCGCGACCGGCCCCACACCGCAAACCCCGGCCCCGCCGGAACCTGCGAAAACCCTGCCGCAACGCCGGCCGGCCCCGGCCTCCGCCACACGCGCGCCGCAACGGCCAGTGCTTGCCGGGGCCGTGCCGTTTGGGCGTGTGCCGGTCCGCAACCTCCTTTACCATCTCTGGCCGGTCAAGGGAACGATGTGGCGGTTCAACCTGGAGGAGTTGCAGCGCCGGGTCGATCTGTTCAATGGCCGTCGCATCATCACCATCGTCCACGACGCCCGCGCCGAAGATCCTGAGGAAGTCATGGCCTGCCTGGAAGGGCAGGGCTGCGAGTTCATCGTCACCGACAACGACGCCTCCGGGGAAAGCCGGACGTTTCCCCAGATGCTGGAGCGGGTGCGTTCCGACGATCCCGACGAAATCACTTTCTATGCCCACGGCAAGGGCGTCAAGTACGAACCGAGCGTGCCGCCGCCGGTGCGCCGCTGGACCGAAGTCCTCTACCACACCGCGCTGGACGACTGGCTGCGGGTTTCCCGGCAATTGCAGGCATTTGCCCTGGCCGGGCCGTTCAAGCGGCTGGGACGCTACAAGACCCACCAGGAATTGGGCGACTGGCATTATTGCGGCACATTTTTCTGGTTTCGCCATGCCAGCGTTTTCGCCCGTGGCGAGTTGGACGTGCCGGCCTTTTACGGCGGGGTGGAAGCCTGGCCGGGCATCCACTTCCGCCCGGAAGAGGCCGGTTCGCTGTTCCTCGACACGCCGCTGGACCGGCGCAGCCGCATTCCCTACGAAGAGCGGTTTTGGCGGGCCGTGGGCGACCCGGCGCTGAAGGCTTGGCATGCCCGCGTCGAAAAGGTGCCGGTGCCGGCGGATTTGGCGCAGCCCATCCCCTTCGGCGGCCATGCGTCGCCGCGCACCGAACAGAAGCCGGAGGAACTGGACTGGTGGATCCGCTTGCTGCTGGAAGCCGATGTCCGCCGCCTGCTGACCATCGGCCCGGCCTGGGGCGGGGTGGAATGGCATGTGGCGCGGATTTTCCGGGAGCAGGGCAGGGACATCGAGATTACTGCCATCGACCCCCAACCTCGGCCCGAATTGCGGCAGACCTTGGCGGAGGCGGAGCGCAATTTCGCCCAGAAGCTGCGGCTGGTAGAAGGGCAACCGGATGCCGAAGCCACCCGGCGGCAACTCGCAGCGGCTTACGATGCCGTCCACATCGACGGCGACCACGGCTACCGGGCGGCGCGCCGGGACTGGGAGTTGGCGCGGAGCGTGGGCGCGCGCCATATCGCCTTCCACGACATCGTCGATTCCCACTGGCATGCCCAGAACCGCTGTTGCGTCTCGCGGCTGTGGGCGGAACTCAAGGCCGGACACCGCACCCTGGAGCGGTCTGGGAGCGACTGGGGCGGCATCGGGGTGGTTTGCCCGGATTGAAACGCAGTGCGCTCTCTTGCCATTATTCTTGGATGCGTTCGCCCTGCCGGGTCAAGCGGATTTCAATGCGCCGCCGGGCGTCATCGTCTCCCCGGTTGTGTCCGTTCGATAGCGTGCCATCCACCATCGTCAACTGTCCGGAGGAATAAGCGCGGAACCCGGTGCTTGGATTTATTCCTGGCAGCTTGCCTTCGCAGCGCAAAACTAGGGAAATGAGAACGACAAGGGATTGGAAATGCGCAAGAAGTTGGAATTTTTAGGGTACAGATGGGGGACAGATGGGGAGCGGTAAAACGGGATTTGACTATGTCAAACCCCGCTTTGTCGTCAGAGCGCCGGAAATTTGTAGTTAGCGACCAAGGGTGATTCTGTGGGTTCGGATGGCTTGGCCGTGTTAGCGCACAGCCAAGCCGCTCCTTTATAGGATAGGATTTTTGAAGGGTTCAGGAGGTAAAGCGGAGGAAGGATGAAAAAATGAGGCCATCTTAGCGCCTCTTTCTTAAATGCGGTTTTTCGCGCATCGCTGGATCATCCGGGCGCGAGAAATAGGCCAACAGTGATTTATAGTCGAAGCGGATCTGTTTTTTAGGATAGAAAGCGTCGATGTTGCCGTCCGAAACTTCGCGGTAAATCGTAGTCAGGCTAATGCCCAGCAACGTTGCCGCCTCTTTTGGGCTAAAGGCCGTCCGGTTAAGAAAACCGGCAATCTCCAGCATCTTGCGAAAGCGCCCCTCGCAATCTTTCAATCGTTCCTGTTCGATTTTTTCTTCAAGGCTTGGCATGGCCATGCCTCTTAAGCCCCTTCAACCCCTCGATGACCCTGCCCGCCTCCTCCTTGGTCACGACCTTCTCCAGCCCCATGTTCTTGGACAGCCAAGCCTCGTAGGAACCATGCGGGTGCCAGTTGATCTCGGCCACCAGATGGCCGATCAGCGCCTTTTGCATCGGGTTAGCCAGCACCACCACATTGTCCTCCGATTTCTTCGGGACGCGGGGCTTCCTAGGCTTTTCCTGGATTTTTAGTTCGACCGTCAGGCCCAGGAGTTCGAAGATCATCGCGCTGGCCTGCTCCCGGTTCAGATCCTTGCTGCTGGTTTTTCCGCAGAACCGCTCGACCACGGCCTGATAGGTCGCATCATCCCATTTCAACTTGCCTTTGAGCGTTTTCAGCGTTGTGATCTGCGGCTGGGTGGCGGGCTGGCTTCCGTTTTTCCAGCGGCTCGGTTTTTTGAAATGCCATACCTTGCTGCTCATGGCTCACCCGTTCGCCACTTTGCGCCCAGGCTCCTCTTGAGCGGGCGCTTGCTTGCCGGCGCGATCCGCCAGCATCTTCTGGATGCGGGCCTTGGCATCGGGATCTTCGCGCTCCCCGTCCATAATGCGCGAGACTTGGCTCTTATCCTTGCCGATGGCCTTGCCGATCTCTGCCAGCGACACGCCAACCTGTTGGGCCATCGCTTTCAATCCAACGCCGGTGGCGTTGAATACATCGGACAGTTCGACGCGCTTGCGGCCCTCCGCCAAGGCTTGATCCATCGCCGCGACCAGCGCCTCTTGCAGATCCAGGTAGTTCCGCGCCACCTTGGCAGCGGCCAGGGCGGCGACGGCCTCCTCCGTCCAGACGCTCCCCACGGTGCCGCGAATATAAACCGTTGCCTCGGCTTCGGACAGGCCGGCCATCGCCATCCTCCCGTCCTTGGCCCGCTTGCCGACTTCCTCCAGGCTCGGCAGCGTGGTGGGGTCTTTCTGGCCGTCCAGCACGATGGACAGCAGCGGCCCGCGCCCCATCCACGTCAACTCCATGAGCGACTTCAACGAGCGGACGGTGGCCGGGTGCAGCCGGTGGGATTCCCTTATCCACAATACGACATGGCCGTTCTTAGCCGCCTCGCCGAGGATTGGCCGGATTTGGCGCATCCTGGCTTCGCCGCGCTTGGGTGACTCGTCGGACAGATCGTAGACAATGGCATCCAGGATAGTGCCAATCTTCATGCGCTCCTTGTCCGGGTTCAGCGGCTCGACGATCTTGATTTCCTTGTTTCGGGTCTTGGGATCGGCTTTAAGGGCCATCTGCTTTGCATCAATGGCCGCTTTGATGGCAAACGACTTGCCCACGCCACGCGGCCCGACGATGACCGCGTAGCCGGCGTTGTCGATGGCCCCGCCCACGGTGATGATGGCGTTGACTTGGTCGCCGGTGGCAAGCTGCGCGGCCATGGCGTTGGCGGGGAGTCCGAAGTGGTGAAGGGTGAGGTAGGACATGGTTTTTTCCTTATGATTTGGTTAGAACCCAGCCTGACGCAGCTTTTTGAACTCTTCAAGCGCGGCGCGGCCAGTCAATATCAACGATGGAACCGGCGCGAGATCGGCCCGCAATCCTGCGATTTCGCGGCGTAGTTCGGCTATCTCGTTTGCAAGGCTTGATTCTCCCGGTTGTTGGGAAAACACTCGGTTTAGCCATTGTGGCGACTGAGAGTTTTGGTTGTTTTGGCTCATGGTTGGCTCCGTGTCTAAATGGTCAGAGTGCGAGGCTTTGTCAGAAATCATCGAACAGGGCGTCTAATCTGCCAGCCCGCCAAACAATTTCACCAAGGCCGGAATGAACTCCCGAAGCTCGCCGCTCATGATGGCGAAGTCGGCGTCGAAGCTGGCCTCGGGGGAGTCGGTTTCGATGCCCATGCGCTCCTCCTGGACTAGATCCAAGAAGCGCAGGCGCTTAACCCTAAGCTGGCTGTCTAGGGTGAAGGACAGCCGGTCGCGCCAGGACAGCGCCAGTTGCTTGACGGCCAGGCCCGCATCCAAATGCGCCTGGAGTTCGTCTTGGGATAGGTCCGCGTGGCGGAAGATGATCTCCTCGCCGCTTTCGTCTTCGGCCTTCAAGCTGCAATCGGCCCGGACGCCAATGCCTGCCGGCAGGTCTTTGGTATGCAGCCAGCGGGTCATCACTTGCGCGGGAGGGAGTTGCGTGGAGGGCGGTGCGGCCGGGAGCGATCCCAGGCTTTGGCGCAGCAGGCTGGCAAGCTCCTCGGCCCTCGCCGCGCTGGCGCTGTCCACGACCAGCCAGCCGGTTGCCAGATCGATATAGGCGTAGAGCCTGCGGGTGAAGCTAAAGGCGCGGGGAAGCAGATCGTGGATGATTTCCTCGCGTAGGGTGTCGCGCTGCGCTTTGCGCACCGGCATGCCCTCGCGCTCCTCGATCTCGGCGATTTTCTCGGCCAGCGTTTCGGCCACTACCTGGGAGGGCAGGATCTTCTCCTCGCGCTGGGCACAGACCATTAAGCAGCCGTTCGCGGCGTGGACTAGGGGCGCGTCCTCCTTGCCGATGGGGGATACCCAGCCAAAGCTAAACGCCTGGAGAGTGGCGCAAGGCTTGAATTCATGGACCTGCATGGCGTCGTCCAAGGCTTCGGGCGACATGGTGAAACCCTGGTCAAGCGTCAACAGATAAAGGTTTTTGAAAAACATGGCGGCTCCTATTGGTTTCCGGCCCGCACCGCCTGCCGCAAGTCAAGCGCCAGGGTGCGGACGTAGTCTTTAGAAAGGTGGTTGTCGCGGATCAGTTCGACGGCGGTGTCGAATTCCTCCGGGTAGTCGGCGGCAAAATTGGGCATCCCGTGCCACTCCATGAACGCCCTCAACGCCTCGCCGAGCGTGAGGTACTTGCCCGCCTCCAAGGGGTTGGGCAGGTGGGCGGGCTCGGCGGTGCGCGCCGGGAAGGCCAGCACGTTCGGCGCGGCATCGGCGCCATAGGGCGGCGCGACCGACAGCGACGCGCCGATCTCCTTGGCCTCCTCGACGATGGTTTTCGGAAAGGCACGGTATTCGCCCAAGGGGCGCGGCTTGAAAGGCATCGTCTCAAACCGCTTGCCGGTCTCGATGTCCTCGACGACGACCTTTCCCGGTTCCTCCAAGGAGCGGCGGGCCATGACCCAGCGGCTGTGGATGCCGTCCGCCACTTCGTAGGGTTGGTTGTCCCACCAGAACACCCCGTCCCGGCCCACACGCCGGCGCACTTCCGTCGCCATCGTCTCGATGGCGTTTTCGGGGATTCGGCGGATCGGGTTCCCGGCCCGCGCCCGTTCGGCGGCGGACAACTGCCACGCCTGGATCTTGGTCTTGGTCGGGTTCCAGCGGGCCGGGTTGCCGTTCAGCCTTGCCCGGTGAGCGGCGCAGCGGGCGTTGAGTTCGGACAGGGTGATTTCGCCTTTCTCGTGTCCCGCCGCCTCCGGTGAGTTGGTGAGCCACATATAAAAAGTGCGTTCAAACCCCCAGCGGCTGCGGTGTGTGCGCTCCACGCCGCCCATGCGCTCTTTCGCATAGGGGACGCCTTTGTTGATCTCCACTCCCAGGCGAGTGATGAGATCGACGCTGGCCCCCAGCTTGGCTATCGGGCCGTTGTCCGCCCAGAACTGGTCGGGTAGGCCATGCACCGGGTCGCGGGGGTCCGTCTTGGGTTCGCAAAATTTGATGAAGGATGCCATGGCGTCGTAGCCGTTCTCGCCCTTCGACACGGTATATTCGGACCACTCGTAGCCGCTATTCATTTCCCAGAAGGCATAGATGATGGTGCGGAGCCGATCCTTGCCCACCGGCTTGTTCTTATAGTCGGCATGGGGCCTTGGATTTATCTTTAACAGATAATCGCCGTTCTCAAGCTCTTTGATGACGCTGAAATAGCCGGATGTCGAGGCGTCGAACTCAACCGCTTGGTGCGCGTACTCGGCGGCGAGGCGGTTGACCTTTTTCTTTGTTTCGCGGAAGCCCATCTCGCGGGCGATGCGGTGGAAGGTTTCGATGTGGACATCTCCCGCCTCCTTGGGGATCAACCCGGCTTCGATGGCGGCGGCGCGGGCGTCGATGAGCGCGACGGGCTTGCCGTCGCGGGTTTTCAGGGCCAGGGCCATGCACAGCGCCACCCATTCGCGGTACTCCGGCTTTTCCGCCTTGCTGTCCCGTGTCACCCGGTCGCCCAGGCCGGCCTTTTGAAAGTGGCGGTAGAGCGTGGAGGTCGAAATGCCGAACAGCGCGGCGGCTTTTGCCGCCTGCTCGGTGCGCTGCCCGCGATCCAGGCCGGCGAGTTCGGCGTGGATTTTCGCCAGCGTGGCGGGGCGGATTTTCTTGTGCTTGGCCATGGCGCGTCCTAGGGCAATTTCCCGAAGGCGATGGGATGCTCATCTATCCATGCGCCGTTGGGAGACCAAGACGGACACCAGCCGCTATAGCATTCACCGACCAGGAACCCCCCGACGAGGCAGGTGCCTTTGTCGTTTTCGATGCAGTTGAAACAGGCCGGCCGCTTGTTGGACGGCAGCAGCCCTTGCTGCTTCTTGCGGGCGCTAATGCTGGGCATGGCCGAAATCCTCCACATCAACCACTGTGACCATCAAGGGGATGCGGCTTTGGTTGACCGTCAGCCCGAAATACCACTTGTCGATACCCAAATGCCCTAGCGGAAACAGCAGCGGGCATAAGCCTCGGTCTGCCGCCACCGTGGCGGCATAGGAAAGCTCCTGGCCGTCGATGGCGGCGCAGAGGTGCCGGACTTCCTCCGGCACGTCGGCATCCGAGAAGCCTTCCGGCAGGCCGAATTGGCAGATTTTCATGGCCATGGCTCAATCCTCTTCGCCTTCGCCTTCGCCTTCGCCTTCGCCTTCGCCTTCCATCCGTGCCTTGGCATTGAGCCACCGCGCCTGGGCGGTTTCGGCGGCGGCGAAAGCCTGAAACACATAGGCGTCCAGTTCCAGCGCCAACATTTCGGGCGGCGCTTGGTCCTTGGGCATGGCGCGGAGGAACTTATCCAGTTGCCGGGTGACATTGCCCAGCATCTCGCCCATCAGCCGGGCGTGGTCGCGGCATCTGTCCCAGGCCGGTTCCTTTATCAGGTCGGCCAGCGTGTCGCGCTCCTGTACCAGCGCGTCGCGCTCCTTTGTCAATGCCTTGGTTTCTTCGGCGACCACCGCATCCACCCGCTTTTCGGCCTTTTCCAGCCGCTCTTCCAAAGCGGCTTTCTCGCGGGCGTGTTTACCGGCCAGCTCGTCGATCAGCTCGACGATGGCGGTCTTGTCGCCGACCGCCACTTCGACGTTGCCGATGACTACGGCGCGGTCGTCCTCGGGCAGCTTGCGCAGCTTCTGGATGTCGCGGTGGCCAAGCTTCATCGCCCTCGCCGTCTCCATGAACTCAGCCCCGAGGGTATCCAGCGTCAGCAGATCCTCCTCGATCTTGCGGCGGCTGACCCCGAACACGGCGCAGAATTCGTCCCAGGTCTGCACGGTCGTCACATCGCCTGTCGGAGCCGAAAGCGAAAGCCCTTTATATGCTTTCGCATCCCGCATTTCGGCAATGATCTTGAGCGTGGCGATCCAGCCCACTTTGCGCATGAAGTCGAAGGCGCGCATCTGGCCGATCTGCTCGGAGAATTGCACCTGGGCCTTGGATTTGGCGTCCACCAGCCGCTCCATGTGCGCGGCTTGCCCGCGGTCAGCTTGTTGCTGTGAGCGCTCGGCAATGGCAATCAAGCGTTGGCGGTAGAGCTTGGACGGCGCATCCAAGTCGTCTGGATTGGCATTCATGACGCGGTTGGCTTCGGCGGCTTGCATAAGATCCCTCCTTTGTTTTTCCAAGATGAAATCCCGGTCGGCAGCAGCCAAGGCTTCATGGTCTTCGATGTCTATCGTTTTGCTATCGTCAGGGTCACGCATTGGATTCTCCCAGGTATTTACGTCCGAATTCGATGAGTTGCAGGCGCAGGCGGTCCGAGAACCTGGTCAGGTCGGGCGAGAGCAGGTAGCCCCCGCCCGCCTTGACCGCCCAGCCGCCCTTTTCCAGATTCCACAAGGCGCGGCGCACTTGATCCGGGGTATAGGCGTCCGCCAGCGCCTCGGCGGCGTCCGCCACGGTGAGCGGGGTCAGGAGGCTGCGGCTGAGGACTTCCACGCAGGCAATCAGGCACTGCTGGGAGCTATTGGTGTAGTCGGGTTCAGCAGCCATGGCATCCCTCGTTTTTGTCCAGAAAACGCTCTAGCAGGCTGGCCTTTTCATCGGCCCGCCGGCATAAATCCCTGCGCAAAACTTGTTCATGGCCCGGCGCATCATCCGCCAGTGCTTCCTCACGCCATGCCTCACGGCGCAGATCGTTGATTTCTGCTTGGATGGGGGGGTCGGCGCTCATGACGGGTCGATCTCCAAGGGTTTGACGTGGAATTCTTCCTTGCCCTGGACCAAGCTCAGGCCAGGGATGCCGTGGATCAACACCAGCAGGCCGGGCTTGGCGGGCTTGCTGCCCTCCTCCGGCACGGGGGTTTTCTCGGCCAGCATCGCTTCTTTGTTGATTTCTTCTTTCACGCGGATGAACCGCTCCAGATGCTTTTCTTTCAGCATCTTGAGGACGGTGTCCAAGTTTTCCGGCTTGTTCGGCGCGGTGATCTTGTCGGGCGCCTTGCGCCACTCCACCCGGCCCGTGGTCAACTGGATGTACTTGACGCCGTTGTCTTCGGCGAGGCCAACGCGGTTGGCCTCGCACCATGTCTGGATGGCGAGGTGGCGCAGCTTTAGCGATTCGTCGAAGGTCTCCAGTTCGGCCTCGTAGTCCTGGGTGACGGCGCGGATTTTCTCGTTCATTTCGTCCAACGTGCGCTGGCGGTCGGCCTGGACGCGCCCATATTCGGCGATGGCGACGGCGCACTCCTCCCGCGACTGCGGGGCGGGCGGGCCGGCCGGGGTTTTGATCTTGGTCTTCTTGCTGGTTTTTTTTGCCATGTCGGCGTTCCTCAAAAGGTTTCCGGGCGGCGGTCGCCGCCCGGCGGGTTTAGTAAAGGGATTCCTGGCCGGCGCGTCTTGCGCCCTGGCGCGACCGGCTGGGACCGTGAACGCCGTCGCCCTGCTTGGGCGCGGCCAATGTGCGCAAAGCCGTGGCCGGATTACGCGGCGGGCAGGCGGCGCGGCCCGCCTCGGTGATCGCATAGGCCGTCTTCTGCGGGCTGACCGTCCGGGTCAAAAATCCTTCCTCCTCCAGGCGGTCCAGCGGCTTTTTGTGAAGCCCATAGCGGGCCTTGATTTGTTCGCCCGTGCAATCGCCCGCCCGCAGCATTTGCAACACTTTGGCGGAGTAGCCCTGGACGCGGTGGCGTGTGCCGAATGCCATGTCGCCTTGCCTCACTTAAAGTGGCGCGGATGCCGTGCCGGATTGCATTCCCAGCCGATGCGGCAGCCATCGACCAGCGCCTCGTAGCGTTCCGTCCGCTCGCCGCCACGCCCGAAAATATGGGTGCGGTGACCGCCCAGGGACCACGAAAACAGCCCGCACTCGACCACCACCAGGGGCATGTTGCCGCGACGGTGGTGGATGGCCAGCACCTTGACGGCGGGATACTGGCCCAGCACAGCCAGCAGTCGGGCCAGCGCGGCAGTGTGCGCGTCATGCGCAAAGTGAGCCGGACTGGTACAATGGCGGCGCAGGAATTTTCCTCCCGACCCAAGGCCGGGAGAGGATTGAAACCCGAGGTGAAGGGCGGGGACTGCGGTTTTGTGGGGCTGTCCCGTGGTCGCGGGACGGCCCTTTTTGTTTGGGCGCTTTTTCATCGGGCGTCCTCCTTCGGGTTGATGTCCCCCGTCCTGGGGATGTCGCCGTAGGCTTCGGCGGCGGACACGCCGGGGGAAAAAGGCGGCGCGGCCTGCCGACGGGCGCGGCCCAGCCAGAACGCCTTGATCCGCTGCCACAGGCCAGGGGGGGGCGTTGGCGCGGGCTGGCGGGCTTTCAGGATGGCCTCCCGCAGCTTGTACTGCGCCTGGGCGACCGTGGCGGAGCGGTTCTTAGGTTTAGGCGCGGGGGGCGGGAACAGGGTGTTGAGCAAGCATCGTTGTCTGTAAGAAAAACTCATGGGGTTCCTCAATTGGATTTCGTGTGGTTGGCAACAGGAAAAGTGATGGGTCGGGCGGGTGTCCCCGCCGCTTGCGCCTCTTTCGCGCTGAACCAGTTCAGCATCGCCAACGCCAGCAACTGGGCGGGCGTGGCGTCGAACACCTGCCCAGGCTCCACGCCCCACCAGACGTTGACATCGACGCTGCCGTCCGGCTGGTTTCGCAGGGTGATGACCGTCTCCGCGCTCATGGCTTCCCTCCCCATTTTTTCAGCAGCTTGCGCTTGGCCCGGCTGTCGAAGGCCGGGTTCGGCAGGTACAGCGAGGCGGGCCTGCCCCGCGTGGCGTTTTTCGTGCGTCTTCTTTTCTTCATGTCGGTCCTCTACTGGATGCGGGCTTGGCGCAGCGCGATGCCGCGCAGGGTGTGCAGCCGGGCGACGTTGTGCTTGAGCTTGGCGCGGGCGCGCTTCCACTCGCTGTCCGGCTTGCCGTTCTGCCCGTGGCCCTTGCCGCGGTCGCCGATGGCGAGGACGCGGCGCAGGGCGCGGGCGCTCTTGTCGGCGTGGCGGACTTGCGCCAGGCCGGTGGGGCGGTCGTCTATGGGGTGTTTGGGCATCGGTCTTTCCTCTTTTTCTTGCAAGGTGAAGGGGCGGGCTAATCCCAGTCCGGGTCGTCGTCGGCGTCTTCCGGCAACGCCAGCAGCGGCGAGCCGAAAACCTGCGCCAGCCCGTTCTCCACGGCGGTTTGCAGCGTATAGAGATGGACGGACAGGCTGGCGTTGTAAAAATGGTTGTGGTCAGGCTCGTTGAGGCATTCAAACGCTTCGCCAAACGAGGATGCGCTGTTCGTGGCCCGGTAGAGATCCGAGATGGCCTGGCGAAACCTCTCATAGTTGTCGAGGGTGCCTACGGCTTCTCTTTCCAAATGCCTTTTCAGGCTGGATGCGATTTCTCTCTCATCACACATGGTGTTCTCCTGTGGAGGTTATGCGCCGTCGCCGGCGCGGTGGGTGGAGGCCCGCTGGGCAGGCGGTCTGGGCTTTCCCTTGCGGGCCTGGGTAGGCGGCGTGGACGCTTCCGGGTAGATGCCCGCCGCATGGGCTACGCGGATCGCCAGGGCCAGCGCGGCCTTACCGCGTGACTGGCCTTTCAGCGCCCTCGCCGCGTTTTGGCGGTACACGCCGTTTTCCGCGCACCACGCCGCCAGCGAGGTGTGGCGGGCGACGAAGGCGGCGCGGACGCGCTGGAAGAGTTCCGGGCTTCCCACGGATTAAGGCCTCTCGTTAGGTTAATGGGCGGCGGCTCCGGCCCATGCTAGGCTTGGGTTTTGCGCAACTTCAACCCGCATAGGAGGATCCGCCATGACTGAAAACGAGCTTGATCTGGCTTTAGCGATAAAGGCTTTGCGAGAGTTTTTAGCTCTCTGGATAGCCATCCAAGAACGATTTGAAGAACCCAGCGCCGATGTGTTGCTATCGGTACTGGAAAATTTGGCCGGAGACTCTCAAGGGCCTGAGGCTCAACACCATCGGGCGTTAGCTGGACGCATAAGGTATTGGCTTGAGAACGTCCAAAAGGAAGAAGGCACCAGTCCAGCCGGTTTAGATCCATCAGCCAGGCGGAGTCTTTTCCAGGTGTTGCAAGGTGGCTTGCCAGCATCTCCTGAATCCGGCGCTTGACTTCGGGGTCGTCGCTCTCGCCGTTCAAAATTCTGGAAACGCATGTTTCATGCTTGGGTGATTCGGCCATCACCCGCTGGACGAGGCGGCGGTTTTCGCCTAGGCATTTGGCCAGATGCTCATGGGTGATGCCCAGCGGACCTAAAATTAGATCGGGGTGGCGGGGGGCGGGCATGGTCGTTCTCCTGGGCTTGGGTAATATTCACGCTTGCGCGGGGGTTGAGCGGTTGGGGCGGGCTGGCTTGCGCTGGAATCGCGGCGGGTTTTCCGGGACGGGCGGGGCGTGGTCGAGGAAGTACTCGGCCTGGCCGAGGATATTCCCGGCCAGCGCGTGGCCGCCGCGCAGCAGCCCCTGGACATGGGCCTGCTGGAGCGGGTGCAGGCCACAGGCCCGTTGCCGCAGCGCCTGCTCGCGCAGGCCCAGCAAGGCCAAGGGCGAGGTTTTCCAGGCGCTTTCCAGTTGGTTGAAGGCGTCGAGGAACGCCTCCTTCCAGCGCGCGGCCTCCGCGCCGGTGAAGCCCATCGCCAGGAAGGCGAAGCCGTCGCGGGTGATTTCGTACATTTCCTCTTGGCGGACGGAATTATTGGGGCCGGGAACAGCGTAGAACGTGGGCGCAAAATTGCGCCCACGAAAGGCGTCCGAGCACTCCAAATTGCGGACGGCTTTCAGCACGTCTTTATGCCGCTTGCCGAACTTCTCGGCGACGACCAAGCTGTTCGTGGTGGCGGGCTGGCCGTTGCCGGCCAGGGTGGCGAGGGCGGTGGTCATGGTCGTTCTCCTGGATTTGGGTAATATTCACGCTTGCGCGGGGCTGGCAAATTGATTCAAAATGAATCAA